>JACRPT010000044.1:44087-52855 GCA_016223045.1 Candidatus Eiseniibacteriota bacterium | reverse complement strand
CCACCACCGGCGCCGCGCCGGTGCCGGTGCCGCCGCCCATGCCGGCGGTGATGAACACCATGTCGCGCGCGCTGAGCGAGTCGGCGATGAGCTGCTCGTCCTCCTCGGCGGCGCGGCGCCCCATCACCGGGTCGCCGCCCGAGCCGAGCCCGCGCGTGGCGGCCTTGCCGATCTGGACGCGGTTCGGCGCCAGCGACTGGTTGAGGGCCTGCACGTCGGTGTTCGCGGCGATGAACTCCACGCCGCGCAGGCCCGCACCGATCATGCGGTTCACCGCGTTGCCGCCGGCGCCCCCGACGCCGATGACCTTGAGCTTGGCCGAGGCGGTGCTGTCGATCTCGAGTTCGAACATGGGCACGACTCCCTGTGCCTTCCCGTTTCGGGCCCGGGCCGGAGCTTCCGTCCGCGGGATTCCTCCGTGGGTGTGAGGCGGTGGTTGGTGGGACGACGTCTAGAACAGGTCGCTGAACCAGCGGCGCGGGTCGAAGATGGCGCGCTTCAACTCGACCGCCTTGCTCGGGAAACTCCCTTCCCCGCGCTCGCCCTCCCAGGCGTGGAGCACCAGCCCCACGCCGGTCGCGAAGCGCGGACCGGCCACGTTGTTGGAGAGGCCGCCGACGCCCTGCGGGGCGCCGAGGCGCACCGGCATCTCGAAGACCTGCTCGGCCAGCTCGCTCAGCCCCGGCATCAGCGACGTCCCGCCGGTCAGGACGACGCCGCCGCCGAGCAGCTCGGCGAAGTGGTTCTTCTTCACTTCCTTGTTGGCCAGCGCGAAGATCTCCTCCATCCGCGGCTCGATCATCGAGGCCAGCACGTGCCGCGAGATCTGCCGGTCGGAGCGGCCGCCCACGCCGGAGACGGTGATCATCTCGTCGCTGCGCACCGTGGAGGCCAGCGCCGCCCCGTGCTGGATCTTGATGCTCTCGGCCTTATCTATAGGAGTTCTGAGCCCGATGGCAATGTCATTCGTCACGTTCGCGCCGCCGAAGGGCACGATCGCGGTGTGGCGGATCGAGCCCTCGTAGAACACCGCCACGTCGGTGGTGCCGCCGCCGATGTCCAGCAGCACCACGCCCAGGTCGCGCTCGGCCGGCTCCAGGACCGCGTGGCTCGAGGCCAGGGGCTCCAGCACCAGGTCGAAGACCTTGAGCCCGGCGCGCTGGATCGAGCGGCAGATGTTCTTGGCCGAGGTGACGGCCCCGGTGATGATGTGGACCTCGGCCTCGAGCCGCACCCCGCTCATCCCCACCGGGTCGCGGATGCCGTCCTGGTCGTCCACGATGTACTCCTGCGGGATCACGTGGATGATCTCGCGGTCCATCGGGATCGCGATGGCCTTGGCGGCCTCGATCACGCGCTGCACGTCGCCCGGGCCGATCTCGTTGTCCTTGCGGGAGACCGCGATGACGCCGCGGCTGTTGATGCTGCGGATGTGGTCGCCCGCGATGCCGGCGTAGACCCCCTTGACCGGGAAGCCCGCCATGCGCTCGGCCTCCTCCACCGCGCGCTGGATGCTGGCCACGGTCTTCTCGAGATCCACGACCACGCCGCGCCTGAGCCCCTCGCTCGGGGCGTTGCCCACGCCCACCACGCGCAGCCCCTCCGGATCGCTGCCGTTCGTGTCGGCGATGATGCAGGAGATCTTCGTCGTGCCGATGTCGAGCCCCACGAACGTCCGCGTCGCCTGTCCCATGGTGCCGTTCACCTCCTCCTTGAGAGCAACTATCCCCGGTGCGGCCCCGCCGCCGCCGCGGCCTTCGCCGGCGGCACGGGCCTCACGATGACCTGGTCGTGGAACCTGAGATCGATCTCCTCGGCGATCGTGCCGCGGTGCTGCAGGTCGGCCAGCACCACGCGCAGCGCCGAGAGTTCGCGCGTCCCCGGCGGCCACGCCGGGGCCAGCACGCGCGTGCCGTTCATGAGCAGCAGGCCGGTGGCCCACGACTGCGAGACGTCCACCTCCGAGACCTGCCCGGAGAGCTGGAGCTCGCGCGCCGCGAGCGCGCGCACCCACGCCAGCCCGCGCCGCACCTCGGGGGTGAGCACCTGCGTGCCGGCGCGCTGGCGCGCGAAGTCGGGACCGGCCAGCAGCGGGACGTCGGCCACCACGCCCTTCGCCAGCGGCGCGAGCAGCACGCCCGCCGAGTCCACTTCCCACGGGACGCCGTGCAGCACCAGCAGCACCGGCACGCGCTCGGCGATGGACACGCGCACCCCGCGCGGCCACTCGCGCCGCACCTCGGCGCGCGCGATGCGCGGGTCGAGCAGCAGCGCCTGGCGGGCGCGCGCCAGGTCCACCGCGAACAGGTCCTGGCCCTCGTGGATGCCGGCCCGCGCGGCCACGCGCGCCGCGTCCAGGTAGTGGGCGCCCTCGATGCGCACCCGGTCCACCACCGCCCAGCGGCGGCGCAGCGTGCCCCACGGCAGGTGCGCGAGCAGGAAGGCCAGCCCCGCGAGCAGCACGAGCCTCGTCACCAGCGGCCCGGCCCCGCGCCGCCGCACCCGCCTCCCTGGCTGGAGCGCCCGTCCCTGATAGAGGTTCACCGCTTCACGCCCTCCCGCGCGGCGCCGGCCCGCAGCCTGGCCAGCACCTCGTCGCCGAGCTTCCACACGTCGCCCGCGCCCAGCGTCAGCACCACGTCGCCGGGGCGCGCGGCGCGCGCCGCCTCCTCGACCGCCTCGGCCGCGCTGGCGGCGTAGCGCACGTGCGTGGCGCCGCGCGCCGCGGCGCTCTCCACGATGGTGCGGCCGCTCACGCCCGCGATCGGGGCCTCGCCCGCCGGGTAGATGTCGAGCGTCCAGACCAGGTCGGCGTCGCCGAAGCAGGCGCCGAACTCGTCCTTGAGCAGCGCGGTGCGCGAGTAGCGGTGCGGCTGGAACACCACCAGCACGCGCCCGCCCAGCCCTTTCGCCGCGGCCAGCGTGGCCGCGATCTCGGTCGGGTGATGGCCGTAGTCGTCCACCACCCGCACCCCGCCCGCCTCGCCGCGGGTCTCGAAGCGCCGGCCCACGCCGCGGAAGCCGGACAGCGCCTCGGCGATGTGGCCGAAGCCGATCTCCAGCTCGAGCCCCACCGCCACCGCGGCGAGCGCGTTGAGCACGTTGTGACGCCCGGGCAGCCGGAGCTCGATCTCGTCGAGCGGGGCGCTGCCGCTCCACACCCGGAAGCGGGCGCCGTGCGGCAACAGGCGGATCTCGCCGGCCCGGAGGTCGGCGTCGGGCCCGGTGCCGTAGCGCACGTGGCGCTTGGTCACGAGCGGCAGGATGGTGCGCACCTGCGGGTCGTCGGTGCACAGCATGGTGACGCCGTAGAACGGCACGCGGTTCGCGAAGTAGACGAACGCCTGGCGCACTTCGTCGAGCGTCTGGTAGTGGTCCAGGTGCTCGCGGTCGATGTTGGTGATGACCGAGACCGCGGGCGCGAGCCGGAGGAACGAGCCGTCGCTCTCGTCGGCCTCGGCCACCAGGAACTGCCCGTGCCCGAGCCGCGCGTTCGAGCCGAACGCCAGCAGCCGGCCGCCCACCACGATGGTGGGGTCCAGCCCGCCGCGCGCCAGCACCGCGGCGATCATCGAGGTGGTGGTGGTCTTGCCGTGCGAGCCGCCTACCGCCACGCCGTACTTCATGCGCATCAGCTCGGCCAGCATGTCGGCGCGCCCGATCACCGGGATGCCCAGCAGGCGCGCGGACTCGAGCTCGGCGTTGTCGGAGCGCACCGCGGTCGAGAACACCACCACCTGCGCGCCCTCCACGTTCGCGGCGGCGTGGCCGATGAAGATGCGCCCGCCGAGCCGCACCAGGCGCTCGGTGGCCTCGCCCGCCTTGAGGTCGCTCCCCGAGACCTGGTAGCCCATGTTGAGCAGCACCTCGGCGATGCCGGACATGCCGACCCCGCCGATGCCGATGAAGTGGATGCGGTGCGCGCGCCCGTACATCAGTCCGAAGCCTCCTCGGTGGGGGCGGCCGCGGCGGCGCGGCGTCCCTGCGACCAGCGCTCGAGGCTGCGCACGATGCGCTCCGCGGCGTCGGGACGCGCGAAGGTGCGCGCGTTCGCCGACATGCGCGAGAGCGCCTGGCGGTCCGAGAGCCAGTGTGCGACCTCGTTGGCCAGCCGCTCGCCCGTGAGCTCGCGGTCCAGCACCATCGCGGCGGCGCCGCGGTCCACCAGGTTGCTGGCGTTCACCACCTGGTGGTCGTGCGCCGCGTGCGGGTACGGCACCAGGATGGCCGGCGTGCCGCAGGCCGCGATCTCGGCCAGCGTCATGGCGCCCGAGCGGCACACCACCAGGTCGGCCACGGCGTAGGCCATGTGGATGCGGCGCAGGAAGGGCAGCACGCGGGCCGGGAGCTGCTCCTGCTCCACCGACGCCTTGACCGCCTCGAAGTCCTGGCGCCCGGTCTGCAGGATGAACTGCACGTCCACGCGACCCTTGAGCCGCCGCATGGCGTCGAGCGCCGCCTCGTTGATGCGGTGGGCGCCGCGGCTGCCGCCGAACACGAACACGGTGGGCCGCCCGGCCGTGAGCCCGAACTCCTGCATCGCCTGGGCGCGGTCGCCGCTCAGGATGTAGGCGCGGATCGGATTGCCGCTCACGCGCAGGTGGTCGCGGCGCCGGAAGTAGGAGCGCGCCTCGATGAACGACAGGTGGACCTCGTCGGCGATCTGCGCCAGCCAGCGGTTCGCGAGCCCCGGGACGCTGTTCTGCTCCTGCAGGATGAGCGGGCGGCCCAGCAGCCGCGCGGCCAGCGACACCGGGCCGCTGACGTAGCCGCCGGTGCCCAGCACGACGTCGGGTTTTTCGCTCCCCACCAGCCACAGCGCCTGGACGATGCCGAGGATGTTCGAGACCAGCGCCCACGGCCAGCGCCACCAGGCGCGGCGCGGGAAGCCGCGCGTCATGACGTAGCGGATGCGGAAGCCCGCCTCGGGCACCGCCTGCGCCTCGAGGCCGCGGCGCGTGCCGACGAACAGCACCTCGGAGTCCGGGTGCGTGCGGCGGATCTCCTCGGCGACGGCGATGCCCGGGTAGACGTGGCCGCCGGTGCCGCCGCCCGCGATGAGCACCTTCATGCGCCCTCCCGGGACCAGCGCTGGCGTGCCAGGGCTTCGTGCGAGGCGTTGGCCGCGCTGATGCGGTAGAGCAGCCCGGCGGCGGCCAGGTTGGCGAGCAGCGCCGAGCCGCCGTACGACACGAACGGCAGCGGCAGCCCCGTGGTCGGCGCGAGGCCCGTCGCCACGGCCAGGTTGACGAGCGCGTAGAGACCGATCTGCAAGGTGAGTCCTCCCGCAAGCAGGAAGAGGAAGGGGTCGGAGGTCCGCGCGGTGACGCGCAGGCTCCGCCACAGCAGCAGTGCGATCAGGACCAGCAGGAACGTGGCGCCGATGAAGCCCAGCTCCTCGGCCAGGATCGAGAAGATGAAGTCGGTGTGGGCCTCGGGCAGAAACAGGTACTTCTGCAGCCCCCCGCCCAGGCCGCGGCCGTGCCAGCCGCCGGAGCCGATGGCGATCAGCGACTGCTCGAGCTGCCAGCCCGAGCCGTGGACGTCCAGCTCGCCGGTCATCACGAAGTGGACGAAGCTCCTGACCCGTTCCATCTGGTACGGGTGGGTCCGGAGCATCACCAGGCCGGTGATCGCGCCCGCGCCGACCGGCACCGCGAGGTGCCGCAGCGGCGCGCCGGAGAGGTAGATCATGGCGAAGCCGGTGGCCCCGAGCAGCACCGCGCTGCTCAGGTTGGGCTGGCGCAGCACCAGGAACGACAGCGCGCCCAGGATGGCGAGCGGCGGCAGCAGGCCGCGCACGAAGCCGTGCTCGGCCGGCGGATGGCGCTTGAGCCAGCGCGCCAGGAAGATGACGGTCGCGAAGCGGCCGAGATCGATGGGCGACAAGGTCAGCGGTCCCAGCTGGAGCTGCCGGGTCGCGCCCCCCGCCTTGTGCCCCACCAGCTCGACCAGCAGCAGCAGCGCGACCGCCGCCCCCAGCAGCACCGGCGCCGCCTGCTCGAGCCGCCGCAGGCTCAAGCGCGAGCACAGCAGCAGCGCGCCGACGCCGAGCACGGCGCGGATCAGCTGCTTGCTCAGGAAGTAGTCCGGGTCCTGGTAGCGCGTGATGCCGAGGATCGCGCTCGAGGAGTAGACCATCACGACCCCCACCGCGGTGAGCGCCAGCGGGAGCACCAGCAGCCAGCGGTCGCCGCGCCTCACGCGTGCGCCTCCCGCGCGGCGAGCCGCGCCACCTCGGCCTTGAACTTGCGGCCGCGGTCCTCGTAGTCGGCGAACATGTCGTACGACGCGCAGCCGGGCGAGAGCAGCACCGTGCCGCCGCCGGGCAAGCGCGCCGCCTCGAACGCGCGGTCCACCGCCTCGGCCAGCGTGCCGGCGCGCACCACGGCGGCGCCGCGCCATTGCGACGCCATGCGCCCGGCGCCCTCGCCGATCAGCACCACGGCACGCGTCCGCTCGCGCACCAGGCCGGCGAGCGGCGCGAAGTCCTGGCCCTTGTCGCGCCCGCCCGCGATCAGCACCACCGGGCGCTCGAAGCTCCTGAGCGCCACCTCGAGCGAGCCGGTGTTCGTGGCCTTGGAGTCGTTCACGAAGGCCACGCCCTCGAGGGTGGCCACCGGCTCGAGCCGGTGCTCGAGCCCGCGGTACTCGCGCAGCACCGCGCGCAGCACCGCGGGCGCGGGCTCGAGCGGCAGCACGGTGGCGAGCGCGGCGAGCGCGTTCGCCAGGTTGTGGGGCCCCGGCAGGCGCAGCTCGCGCACCGGCATCAGCCGCTCGGTGCCGCCGCGCCACGCCAGGCGGATCTCCCCGTCCACCGCGCAGGCGCCCTCCTCCACCGCGCCGCGCGTCGAGAACTCCAGCCACGCGCCGCGGCCGGCGCGGCGCTTCATGACCTCGGGGTCGTCGGCGTTCCACACCGCGTAGTCGCCCTCCTCCTGGCGCGCGAACAGGCGCTGCTTGAGGGCGCCGTAGGCGTCGAAGCTGCCGTGGCGGTCGAGGTGATCGGGCGTCAGGTTGAGCCACGTCGCCACGAACGGCCGCAGCCGGTCCGCCGTCTCGAGCTGGAACGATGAGACCTCGACCGCGAGCAGCCCGGTGGGCGGCACGGTCTCGGCTACCTCGCAGGCCGCGCGGCCGATGTTCCCGCATACCGCCACCTGGCGCCCCGCCGCCCGCATCAGCGCGCCGGTCAGATCGGTGGTGGTGCTCTTGCCGTTGGTGCCGGTCACGCACAGGAACGGCGCGTGCGCGGCGAGGAAGCCGATCTCGAGCTCGGAGAGCACCGGCACGCCGGCGGCGCGCGCGGCCGCCGCCACCGGGTGCGTGTCCGGGATGCCCGGGCTCCACACCACGAAGTCGCGGCCTTCCAGGCTCGCCGGCTCGTCGGTGGCCCAGCTCCGCGCCACGCCCTCTCCGGCCAGTGCGCGGCCCCGCGCCGCGCCCTCGGGGCCGCGGAAGCAGGCGTCGGCCAGCCGCACGTCGAGCCCGTGGGAGGCCAGCAGGCGCGCGGCGGCCAGCCCCGAGCGCGCCGCGCCGACCACCAGCGGACGGCTCCCGGGCAGCGGATGGCGGGCGTCGATGGTCATTGCAGCTTGAACGTGGACAGGGTGACGAGCGCGAGCAGCGCGCCGATGATGTAGAAGCGCAGCACCACCCGCGACTCCGCCCAGCCCTCGAGCTCGAAATGGTGATGGAGCGGCGACATCCGGAACACCCGCCTCCCCCACAGCTTGAACGACGCGACCTGGATCATGACCGACAGCGCCTCCGCCACGAACACCCCGCCCACCAGCACCAGCCAGAACTCGCGCTTCACCAGCACCGCCACGGTGCCGAGCGCGCCGCCCAGCGCGAGCGATCCGGTGTCACCCATGAAGACGTCCGCCGGATGGCAGTTGAACCACAGGAACCCCAGCGTGGCGCCGAGGACGGCGGCGCAGAACACCGTGAGTTCCCCACTGTACGCCAGGTGGGTGATGTTGAGGTACTCGCTGAACTTGAGATGCCCGCCCAGGTAGCAGATGCCGGCGAAGGTGAGCGCCGCGATCGCCACCAGCCCCGCGGCCAGCCCGTCGAGCCCGTCGGTGAGGTTCACCGCGTTCGAGGAGCCGGTGATCACCAGGATCACGAACGGCACGAACAGCCAGCGGCCGAAGTCGATGAGCTGGTACTTGAGGAACGGCACGTGGGTGGTGGTGGGCGCCAGCCACGCCGGCAGGCCCTTCTCGGGCCACACCAGCAGCACGGTGCCCACCAGCACGCCGAGCAGCACCTGCCCGACCAGCTTCCAGCGCCCGAGCAGCCCCTTGGGATAGCCCTTCACCACGCGCAGGTAGTCGTCCAGGAACCCGAGTGCGCCCAGCCACAGCGTGGCCAGCAGCGCCAGCCACACCGAGCGCGA
The DNA here is from genome assembly GCA_016223045.1 of Candidatus Eiseniibacteriota bacterium. GTDB lineage: Bacteria > Eisenbacteria > RBG-16-71-46 > RBG-16-71-46 > RBG-16-71-46 > JACRPT01. Next base: position 44,451 of record JACRPT010000044.1, on the reverse strand, counting down.
ATGCAGGTTGCCCCACAGCAGCGTGGGGATCGCGATCGCCGCCACGATCAGCACCCCGCCCATGGTGGGCGTGCCGGTCTTGGCGAGGTGGCTCTGCGGTCCCTCGGCGCGCACCTTCTGCCCGAGCTTCACCCGGCGCAGCCAGCGGATCATCGGGGGCCCGAGCAGGTAGCACAGCAGGAGCGCGGTGATGGCCGCGTAGGCGCTGCGGAAGGTGATGTAGCGGAAGACGTTCAGCGCGCCCAGGCCCGGCAGCTGGTGGAGCGGGTAGACCCATTCGTAGAACATCAGTCCTCCCACTCCAGGCCTTCGAGCAGCTCTTCCAACCGGGCCCCGCGCGAGGCCTTGAGCAGCACCACCACCC
>JACRPT010000044.1:0-44043 GCA_016223045.1 Candidatus Eiseniibacteriota bacterium | reverse complement strand
GCCGGCACGCCGGCCGCGCGCGCGCCCGCGGCCCAGTCCGCGGCGTGCGCTCCCACCGCCCACACCGCGCAGCCCCGGGCCGCCGCCGCGGTCTCGCGGTGGAGCGCCGCGACGCCCACGCCCAGCTCCAGCATGTCGCCGAGCACCGCGAGGCGTCGCGTCGCTCCCGGCCACGCCGCCAGCGTCTCGAGCGCGGCGCGCGCCGAGTCGGGATTGGCGTTGTAGCAGTCCACCAGCAGCTGCGCCCCGTGCGCGCGCCGCGGCTCCATGCGGCCGCGCGCCGGGCGGCAGGCTTCGAGCGCCGCCACCGCTGCCGCGGGGTCCACCCCGAACTCGCGCGCCACCGCCAGCGCGGCCAGCGCGTTCAGGACCTGGTGGCGGCCCACCAGCCTGAGCTGCAGGGGCGGGAAACCCTCCACCTCCACGCGGCTGCCCGCGGGGCCCAGGTCCTCGACCGCGCGCGGGTGCACCATCGCCCCGGGGCCGAGACCGAAGGTGATGAGCCGGGCCCCGACCCCGCGCAGCGCGTGGAGCAGCCGCGGCGGGTCGGCGCCGGCGAACAGCGGGCGGCCGGCCTCCAGCGCGAATCCCAGCGCGGCCTTCTCGCGGGCGATGGCCTCGAGCGAGCCGAGGTGCTCGAGGTGCGCGCTCCCGGCGTTGGTGATGACCGCGGCTCCCGGGCGCGCGAGCGCGGCGAGGAACGCGATCTCGCCGGGACGGTTCATCGCGATCTCCACCACCGCCGCTCGGTGGGCCGGCTCGAGCCGCAGCAGCGTGAGCGGGACACCCCAGTGGTTGTTGAGGTTCCCCTCGGTCTTGAGCGCCGGCGCCGAGCTGCCCAGCACCGCGGCGACCAGGTCCTTGGTCGCGGTCTTGCCGGCGCTGCCGGTGACGCACAGCATCAGGCCGGTCCAGCGCTCGCGCCAGCGCGCGGCCAGGGCCGCCAGCGCGGCGGTGACGTCCTCCACCACCACCAGCGGGCCGGGCTCGCTCCCCTGCCACTCCGGGTAGCGCGCGCGGCCGCAGAGCGCGGCCCCCGCGCCGCGGCGGAACGCCTCGTCCAGGAAGGCGTGGCCGTCGGTGCGGCTTCCCGGCAGCGGCACGAACAGCTCGCCGGGCTGGAGCGTCCGCGTGTCGATGCCAGCGCCGCGCACGCCCGAGCGCAGCAGGGATTCGCGCGACGCCGGGTCGGCCGGCACCTCGCGCACCACCAGGTCGCCACCGGCCATCCGGGCCAGCTCGGGGAGCGTGATGGCGGGGGCCGACTGCTGCGCGATCATCGCCCGCTCCCGCCGTGAGCGCGCAGCAGGCCGCGCGCCACCTCGCGGTCGTCGAACGGCAGCACCCGGTCGCCGATGGTCTGCGTGGTCTCGTGCCCCTTGCCGGCGATCAGCACGGCGTCGCCGGGCCGCGCGGCCTCGAGGGCGCGCGCGATGGCCCGGCTGCGCTCCAGCTCCAGGTGCACCGGTCCACCGGCGCCGGCCACGATCTCTGCGGCGATCGCCGCGGGGTCCTCGCTGCGCGGGTTGTCGCTGGTCACCCACACCTGGTCGGCGCCCGCGCGCGCCGCGCGACCCATCACCGGGCGCTTCGCGCGGTCGCGGTCGCCGCCGCAGCCGAACACCACCAGCACGCGCCCGCGGGCGTGCTCGCGCACCGCGGCCAGGGCGCGCTGGAGCGCATCGGGGGTGTGCGCGTAGTCCACCACCACCTCGAACGGCTGGCCTTCCGCGATGCGCTCGAGGCGGCCCGGCACGCCCGGCGTCCCGGCCAGCCCGCGCGCCGCCACCGTCCCCTCGATCCCGAGCGCGCGCGCCGCGGCGAAGGCGCCGGCCGCGTTCCACGCGTTGAAGCGTCCGAGCAGCGCGAGCCGCACCGGCGTGCGCTCGCCGCCCTCTTCGAGCGACAGGTCGAGCCCGCCCGCATGCGGTGAGACCTGCGCGATGCGCACCGCGGCGTCCGGGGAACGGCCGAAGCCGACCACGCGCTGCCCGGCGCCCGCCGCCGCCGCGCAAACCCGCTCGGCCGCCGGGTCGTCCAGGTTCACGACGGCGGTGGTGCGCTTGGCCGGCCGCGGGTTGTTGCGGCCGTCGAACAGCATGAGCTTCGCGTCCAGGTACGCCTCCAGCGTGCCGTGGTAGTCGAGGTGGTCGTGGCTCAGGTTCGTGAATACGGCGACATCGCACTCCAGAGCGTAGCAGCGGCGCTGCGCCAGCGCGTGGCTGCTCAGCTCGAGCGCCACCGCCTCGACGCCGCGCTCGCGCATCTCGCGCAGCAGGCCTTGCAGCTCCGGCGCCTCGGGCGTGGTGAAGGCCGAGGGGCGCGCCTCGCCCGCCACGCGAACCCCGGTCGTGCCGAGCACGCCCGGGACCCGGCCGGCGGCGCGGAAAACCGCCTCCAGCATCCACGTCGTCGTGGTCTTGCCGTTGGTCCCGGTCACGCCCACCACGGTCAGCGCACGCGACGGATCCCCGCAGAAGCGGGCCGCGGCCCGGGCCAGGGCCCGGCGCGGCTCCTCCACCTGGACCAGCGGCAGTCCCGGCTCGTGGAAGTCCCGCCCGACCACTGCCGCCACCGCCCCCGCGGCGAGCGCCTGGCGGACGTAGGCCTGTCCGTCCTGCCTGAGGCCGCTCAACCCGAAGAACAGATCTCCCCGGCGGGCCCGGCGCGAGTCGTAGCACAGACCCGTGATCTCGATCCCCTCCGCGCCCGCCGTGGCGGGTGCCTCCATCGCTTCCAGCAGTTCGTGCAGGGTCACGGCTCCCCGGCCTGCCGGCCGTTCCCCGGCGCCGGGCCGCTCGCCGCGGCCGCGGAGCCGGACGCCGGCGCCGCCGGCGCGGACGGCGCGACCGCCTCGCACCACAGCGTGCACCCCGAGGCCAGCGGCAGCGCCGTGCCCGGCGCCGGGCTCTGCCGCACCACCGTGCCGCGGCCGACGATGCGCGCCTGCACCTGGCGCAGCGTGAGCCGGCGCAGCGCTTCGCGCACCGGCAGCCCGACCAGGTCGGGCAGCGTGCGCCCGGTGGAGTCGGCGGGCGGCGAGAGCCACACCGTGACACCCGCGCCGCGCTCGGCGGCCTGGCCCGCGGCCGGCGCCTGCGCCAGGGCGCGCGCGCCCTGGCCTTCGAAGTGCGCGCGCAGCCCGAACTCGGCGAGCCGGCGCTCGACGGCGCGCGGCGGCAGGAGCTTCAAGTCCGGCACCACCACCGGCGCGGGCGCGGGCGGCTTCACCGCCACCTGCGAGACCCCGGGATCGAACGGGCCGTGCGGCAGCCGGCGCAGGTCCAGGATCACCTCGCGGAACACGGGCGCCGCCACCTCGCCGCCATAGTAGTGCGCGCCGTGCGGCTCGTCGATGACCACCACGCCCACCAGCGTGGGCGCGGCGGCCGGCGCGAAGCCGACGAAGCTCGACAGGTACATGCCCCTGCCGTAGGTGCGGGTGCGGGGATCGTACTTCTGCGCGGTCCCGGTCTTGCCGCCGATCGCGAGCCCCGGCACGCCCGCGGCCTTCGCCGTGCCGCTGTCCACCACCGCGGTCAGGAACTCGCGCAGCGTGCGCGTGGTGCCCTCGCCGAACACGCGGTGCGACGCGTGCGGGCCGAACCGCCGCAGCACGCCGCCGCGCTCGTCGCGCACCTCGCGCACCAGCATCGGCTCCATCAGCACGCCGCCGTTCGCGATCGCGGCGTAGGCGAGCGCGAGCTGGAGCGGCGTCACCGACACCTCGTGCCCGATCGCGATGGTGGGGCACGAGCGCGCCGACCACTGCGCCGGGCTGTGCAGCCGGCCGGCGGTCTCGCCGGGGAAGCGCACGCCGGTGAGGCTGCCGAAGCCCAGGGCGGTGGCGTAGCGGTAGAGCCGCTCGGACCCCACCAGCAGGCCCAGCTTGCCCATCACGATGTTGCTCGAGTGGCGCACCGCGTCGCGGAAGGTGTAGCCGGCGGCGCGGTGGGCGTCGTGGATCCACGCGCCCGGCACCACCTGCCACGCGCCGTTGCAGGCGTCGAAGTACTGGTCGGGCCGTGCCAGGTTCTCCTCGAGCACCGCGCCTGCGGTCACCACCTTGAACGTGGAGCCCGGCTCGTACTGGTCGGTGAACGGCCAGTTGCGCGCCCTGCCCGGCGGCAGGTGCGGCGCGCAGGCGGAGGCCAGCACCTCGCCGGTGCGCGGGTCGAGGAACACCGCGAAGCCGCGCACCGCGTGGAGCGTGTCCACCGCGCGCGCCAGGTGCGACTCGACGATGGCCTGCAGGTCGGCGTCGAGCGTGAGCACGACGTGGCGGCCGTTGACGGGCGGGCGGCGCAGCCCGCGCGGCAGGGCGTGCGCCTGGCCGCGCCCGTCGCGGAACAGCGTGGTCCAGCCCGGCCGCCCGCGCAGCTCCTCGTCGGCCTCGAGCTCGAGCCCGTCCACGCCGGTGTTGTCGAGGTCGGTGCGCCCCAGCACCTCGCAGGCCGCGGGACCCAGCAGGTACTCGCGCCGGGTCTCGATGGCCACGTGCACGCCGCGCCAGCCGCTCGCGGCGATGCGCTGGCCGGTCTCGGGCGGCAGGCGGCGCGCCACCCACAGGAACCGCGGCTTCGCCTCGAACGCGCGCTGCAGCCGGCGCGCGTCGGTGCGCACCAGCGCGGCGAGCCCGCGGGCCACCTGGCGCGCGTCCTTCATCTCCTTCGGCGCGGCCGAGATCGAGTAGGTCAGCAGGTCGCGGGCGAGCGGGCGACCCTGCCGGTCGAGCAGGTTCCCGCGCACCGGCTTGATCAGCTCGCGCTGTTCCTGGTTGCGCTCGGCGCGATCCTCGAAGTCGGCGTGGAGCACCAGGTCGAGCCATGCCACGCGCAGCCACAGGATCACCAGCCCGGACAACAGACCGGCCGCAGCCACCAGCACCCGACTCCTGCGCATATCCCTGTGGGCCACTCCTTCCCTCCGTGGAACGGCGGTTCACGCAGACCGCCGGGCCGTCACGTGCGCGGTGCGGTGGTGCGGCCGGTCCTACAACTCCGGACGCTCGACCTTTTCAGCTCGGTTCGATCAGTCCCGGATTGCGCGGCTGCGTGCCGTGGCTTCCGGCACGAGGACGCGCGAGGCCCTTTCCGCCCACGCCAGCGCCGACCGCGGTTCCTCCGCGGTCCGGACGTCCTGCGCGTCCGCCAGGAACTCGGACGGCAGCTGGACGACCTGCTGGGCGTCGACAGGAACCAGCTCCAGCCGGGATGCCAGCGGGGCGAGTTCCGTTCGGGTGGTCTGGCGGTCCACCTGCGCCTGCACGAACTGGAGCCGTGCCTGCGCCTGCTGCGCCAGCTTGCGGGTCTGGTCGAGCGCGAGGCTGAGCTGCGCGACGCGCGAGCACTGCCACACTTCGACCAGGAGCATCCCGACCACGGCCACGGCGATGAGCCACGGTCCGAGTCGGATCGCGCGCGCCTCCGACGCGCGCCAGGAACGAGGCCAGCGAACTTCCCTGTTCATGACTGCTTTCTCCGGAAGGCCCGAAGCCGGGCGCTGCGCGCGCGGGGATTCCTGGCCGTCTCGGCTGGCGAGGGGGTGACCACCCTCCGTGTCAGTTCTTCCCACGGCCCCTCGGAGGGCCGCTCCCCGGGTATCTCCGGCAGTCGCCGCGCCGGCCGCATCACGCGCGCACCGCGCAGCGCCTGCTTGATTCTCCGATCCTCCCCGCCATGGAATGCGATCGTGACGACCACGCCGCCGGGCCGCAGCGCGCCCGGCAGCCACTGGAGCGCCGCCTCCAGGTCCGCGGCCTCGTCGTTGACCCAGATCCTCAGCGCCTGGAACACCTGCGCGTGCCGCCTGGGATGGGCCCGCCCGCCGTGCGCCCGGTCGATCGCCTCCCGGAGCTGCGCCGTCGTCCGCAGCCTCCCGTGCGACGCTTCCGCGGCCAGCGCGCGCGCCAGCCGCGCCGCGCCGGTCACGTCGCCGTGCTCGCGCAGCACGGCGGCCAGCTCCTCCTCACCCGCTCCGGCCAGCCGCTCCGCGGCAGTCCTTCCGCGCGAGGGATCCATCCTTAGATCGAGCGGACCGGCCGTCATGAACCCCATCCCTCTCGACGGGTCGTCGATCTGACGCGACGACAGGCCGAGGTCGAACAGCGCCCCTGTCAGCTTCTCTCCGCCGGCCTCGATGAGGACGGCCGGTACTTCCCGGAATGTCGCGTGCGCGACGGCCACGCGATCGCCGAATCCCGTCAGCCTCCCGCGCGCGAACGCGAGCGCGGCCGGATCCCGGTCGCAGCCCAGCAGCCGGGCGCCGGGCTCGGCGGCGAGCAGCGCTTCCGCGTGCCCGCCGTCGCCGAGCGTGGCGTCCAGGTAGAGGCCGGGACCGTTCCGCAGGAACGACAGCACCTCCGCGAGCAGCACCGGCTCATGACGCGCACTCACGTCCCGTCCCGACCAGCGGCGGGGCGCCCAGCAGCTCCGCCGCCGAGGGCCAGCAGCGCAGGCGCGGCTCGCAGCCCGCGAGCCGGAACAGGTCGCGCAGGTAGTGCGAGAGCCCGCACACCACGAACCCGCCCGCGCGCGACTCGAAGCGCGCCAGCGATTCCACCAGCGCCGGCACCATGCGGTAGTCGATGTGCCGGAGCTGCGAGCAGTCGAGCAGCAGCTGCTCGACGCCGCGCGCCGCGAGGTCGTCGAGCGTGCGGTCGAGGCGGCTCACCGCCACGCGGTCCATCCAGCCGCGCAACGCGAGCAGCGCGATGCGCCCGGTGGGGCGCTCGCGGATCTCGATGCGGGCCGAGGCGCCGTGACGGCCCCGGCTCAGGTCGAGGTTGAGCGCGAGCACGATGCGCTCGTCGTGGGTGTCGTGCCTGGCCGCCATGATCATTCCTCTCCGAGCATCTCCTGCTCCAGCTCCGACAGCTTCTCGTCCGGCATGGCCGCCATGGACGCGTTGTACTTCTCCGGATTCCAGATCTCGATGTACTCGATGTTCCCGTGCAGGAGGGCTTCCTTGCCGAGTCCTGCACGGCCCGACAGCGCCGGTGAGATGCTGATGCGTCCCTGCGCATCCACCGTCACCCAGTACGCGTCCTTCCCGAACGCACGCACGAATCCGCGCTCGCGCGGCCCCCTGCGCTGCAGCTTGCGCAGCTTGGCCTCCATGTGCTCCCATCCCTCGACGGAGTAGAGCTGGAGGCAGCCTTCGGTGCCGTACTTCAGGAAGAAGCGGTCGTGGGTCTTGCGGCCGGGGCCTTCGCGGCGCATCGCGACGGGCACGCTGAGGCGGCCCTTGTGGTCGATCGAGCAGGTCTGTGTGTTGTGGAAGGACACCATCGGGACCCGGTCTCGCTCTCTCGCGGAACTTCCCCAGCTACCCACTTCTTGCCACGGCTACCCACGACCCGCGCACAATAGGAGCGTGTGATGCGGGTGTCAAAGGGAAAGGTGGCGCTCCCGAAGGCGCCGCACCGCACTCCGCACTGCACGCGCGTGCAGCGCCGGGACACGGCGTCTCAGATGGTCATGGGCGCGCCGCGAGCGAGTCGAAGACGGCCCAGTCCACGCGGTAGAAGGTGTAGACGGCGGGGCCCGGACGCGACACCCCGAGGTTCGGCACGGAGGCATGGCCGAGGATCGTGAGGCAGGCCGCGAAGCGGCTGCGGCGGCGCAGGTCGTCCGCCGCCGGCGCGCGGTCCACCACGTAGTCGGGCCGTGAGAACGAGGCGAAGCTGAAGTTCGCGACGGCCTGCTCCGGTGTCTCGCGCAGGAGATAGGGGACCATCTCCGGCGTGACCAGACCCGCGAGGTCCAGCACCCGCCGCCGGCTGTAGTAGGCGATCGCGCCGATGTCGGGCGTGGCGATGGTCGTGCCGGGCGGCGTGTGCGCGGCGAACCAGCGCCCCCACGGGATCAGGCTGCGCTGGAGCGCCGCGCTGAACGAGTCCACGTGCGGCACCACCACGGTGCGGTAGACCGCGAGGTTCTGCACCAGCACCAGCGCGGCGAGCGCGCCGCCCACCACCGTCGTGCGGAACGCGTGCTTCGGCGTGTCCCCGGATCCCGAACTCCAGCACTCCCCCGCGCGCCAGGCCAGCCAGCCGAGGACCGGCAGCAGCGGCAGCAGGTAGCGCGAGAGCACCGGCACGCCGCGCGCCACGTAGAGCGCGGGCACCGCGATCACCCACACCCACGGCAGCAGGCGCTGCGCGCGCTGCGCCGCCGGGCGCTGGGTCCATACGCGCCGGCCGCCGGCCAGGAGCGCGACCGCCAGCAGCCCCGCGAGCAGCCCGTCGGTGGCGCCCACGATGCGCACCTGGCGCCACAGGCCCGACAGGTGGTACGCGAGGCCGGCGCCGCCTGCGGCCTTGGCCTGCAGGGTCTGCGGCCACAGCGTGCCGAAGTAGACCCGCGCGAACAGCAGCCAGGTGCCGTAGATGAGCGCCGGCGGCAGCGTGCCGAAGATCAGGCGCTGCAGGCCCGGTCGGCTGTCGGTGTCCACCAGCAGGAAGATGCCCCACAGCACCAGCAGCAGCGCGGCCTCGGGCCGCGTCAGCGCGGCCAGCGCCCAGAGCGCGCCGGTGCGCACCGGGCGCGCGCCCCACTGCTTGCCCTCGGTGAACGCGACGAAGCCGGCCAGGATGAGGGCCACCGCCAGCGGCGTCTCCATGCCGGAGAGCGACCAGCGCAGCATCCACGCGTGGCCCGCCCACGCCAGCGTGGCCGCGGCGCGCAGCGCCGGCGTGCGCAGGTTGCGGCGCATGAGCTGGAGGAACAGCACGACCGACCACAGCGTGGCGAGGAAGCCGAGTACGCGCGCCACGCGCAGCCCGTCGAAGCCGAGCGCCATGCCGTCGGCGATGAGCGACACCCACAGCGGGCTGGTGCAACCGTAGACCCGCTCGCCGGGATTGAAGACCAGGCCCTGGCCGGTGGCCAGGTGCCGGGCGTAGTGCAGGTGGATGAAGGTGTCGTCGGTGACGTAGTGGCGCAGCGGCCACATCAGGGCCGCGGCGAGCAGCAGCGCGGCGGCCAGCCCGGCGCGCTCGATCCGCGTCATCGGTCCGAGCGGCCCGTAGAGCGCGAAGGTCATGGCGTGCGCCCCGCCGGCGTCACCAGATCGTCGAGCAGCCCGGCGAGCCGGGCCGAGAGCGCCGAGCGCGTGTGCTCCTCGAGCCACGCGGGGCGCCGGTCCGGCGCGCGGCCGTCCGCCCGCCACGCCAGGTAGCGGCCCTCGATCTCGTCCGCCAGCGCGGCACGGTCGCGCGCCGGCGCCACCGTCCCGCCCGCCCGGCGGACCAGCGCCGCGCACTCGTCGTCGGCATCGAGCACCGCGAGCAGCGGGCGGCCGGCGTCCAGGTACTCGTAGAGCTTGCCGGGCACCATGGTGCGGTAGCCGCGCGGCTTCCACAGCAGCAGGAGGTCGGCCGCGCGCTGGAGCGCGCGCGCGTCCGCGTGCGCCAGCGGCCCCGGGAACGAGACGATCCCGGTGAGTCCCAGCGCCACGGCGCGGTCCGCGACGTCGGCGTCGAACGGACCGGCGAGCGTCGCGCGGATGCGGCGGCGCGCCTCCGGGCGGCGCGCGAAGAGGTCGTGCAGCGCCTCGAGGAACACCTCGGCGTCGGGCATCTGCGAGAGCGTGCCGGTCCACGCGAGCACGAAGTGCGCGGGATCGGGCGCGGCCGCGCTCTCCCCTGCCTCCCCGGCGTCCGGCTCGAAGCCGTTGGGCAGGTGGACCACGCGCGGGTGCCCCGGGGCCCCGGGCGGGAAGCGCCGCTCGAGGTCGTCGGCGTGAGTGCGCGAGGCGGCGAGCACCAGGCTCGCGCGGCGGACCACGCCGCGCTCGAGCGCGGCGTGGCGCCACGCGTGGAGGCGCGTGGGCGGCTCGCGAAAGTGGAGGCCGATCCACGGGTCGCGGAAGTCCACGACCCAGTGCCCGCGGCCGCCCGACCCGGCGGCCCCGCCGCCCCACGGAGGCGCGGGCACGGCGAGGTGGGCGCTGTCGGGCGGCGAGCTGGAGAGCACCACCTCGATGTCGCCGCGCGCGAGCCGCTGCTCCGCCACGCGCCGCGCGCGCCGCGCCCATCCCGCGTAGGAGTCGGGCAGGAGCCACCAGTCCGAGAGCGTGCGCAACCCGCCGAAGACACGACCGGAGCGCTTCCCCGCCGCTCCGCGGCGGAGCCTGAGCCAGGCGGAGAGCGCGCTGCCGCCGCCCACCCGGATCACCTCGGTCTCGCGCGGCACCCGCGCGGCGAGCGTCTCGTCCCTCACCCAGTAGTCCTCCGGGCCGGCGCACACCACCGTGCAGTCCCAGCCGTGCCGGGGCAGGTGGCGGGTGAAGCCGAGCACGCGGTGCACCCCGCCGCCGGCCAGCGGTGGGTAGAAGTAACACAGAATCAGCACCCGGCGCCCGCTCATCCGCGGCTCCGCGGGCGCGCGGCCACGAGCGCGGCGAACAGCGCCTCGATGCGCGCCATGTTGCGCGCGGAGTCGGCGCGCTCCTCGACCGCGCGGCGGTTCGTCTGCCGCGCCGCCGCCGCCCAGGCCGGATCGTCGAGCGCCGCGGACAGCGCGCGCGCCAGCGCGGCCGCGTCGCCCACCGGGAAGAACCGCGCCCCTTCGCCATCGGCCAGCCATTCGCGGTTGCCCTCGAGCTCGCTCACCACCGGCACCGCGCCGGCGGCCATCGCCTCGAGCAGCGACACCGAGGTCGAGTCCGAGCGTGAGGCCGAGAGATAGACCTCGGCGCGCGCCAGCCAGTCCGCCATCTGCGCGGGCGCGAGCCTTCCCAGGAACTCAAAGCGCCCGGCCGGGAGCGCGCGCCGCGCCAGCGCCTCGAGCCCGGGGCGCAGGCTGCCGTCGCCGGCGATCACCAGCCGCGTCCCGGGGCGCGCGGCCAGCACCGGGGCCACGCCCGCGAGGATCACCGGCAGGTCGTAGATCGGCTCGTGCAAGCGCGTGCTGAGCAGGAGCCCGCTCTCGCGCGCGGGCGCGGGGCGGAAGAGCGCGAGGTCCACTCCCCACGGGATCGCGTGCACGCGCGGCGCGGGCGCGCCCAGCGCGCGTGCCGCCGCCGCCAGGTTGCCGCTGTCGGCGAGCACCAGGTCCGCGCGACGCAGCACGCCGCGCACCCGCGCGCGCTGGAGCGGGTCGCGCCCCGGCAGCACGAGCAGGTCCGAACCCCAGGCGGTGACCGAGAGCGGACGGCGGCCCGCGAGCACGCCGAGCAGGCCGTAGTTCGGCACGTAGTGCGCGTCCACCAGGTCCGGATCGAACCGCGCGAGCGCCGCGCGGAGCGCCGGCGCCGCAAGCGGGTAGCGCAGGAAGCCGGGCAGCGGCGGGTGCGGCAGGCGTTCGGCGGCGAAACCCGCGGCCGCAGGCTCGAGCGACCACACGCGCACCTGGTGGCCGCGCGCGCGGAAGTGCTCGACCCAGCGCCGCGTGTGCACCACGGACGCGTTCGCGAGCGTCGCGATCCTCACGCCGCGGCCTCCCCGAGCGCGCGCCGGCGGCGCAGGCGGCGCTGGAGCGCGGCCACCAGCCTCCCCGCCGGCGGCGCGCAGCGCGCGTCGAGCCAGCGCACCGGGTAGCGCAGCGCGCGCGCCCCGAGCGCGTCCTTGAAGAGCGCGACCGGCCCCTGGCCGCCGCTCGCGCCCAGGTTGACGCGCGCACGGCCGTGCTCCGCCGCCCACTCGACCACCGACCACAGCAGGACGGGTTGTCCGCGACCTCGGCCTCGACGTGGACCGTCGCGGGCTCCGGCGCGTGCTCGGCCTCGGCCTCCGGCGCGCTCGCGCGAGCAGCCGGCGCGGCAGCTCGAGCGGCAGCGGCCGGTGCCCGGGCCAGTGGCGCGACTGGGCGGCGTGGAGCGCGTAGGCCTCCGCGAGCGCGCCCGGCTCCTCGGCGAAGGCCAGCGTCCGCGTCGCATTGCGCAGCTCCTGCCGGGTCTTGCGGTCCATCCGGGCGCGCGCCGCGTCGAGGCCCGCGCCGAGGTCCACCAGCGCGGCTTCCAGCGTGCGGGTCTCGCCCGCCGGGGCCCCGACCGCAGCGGCATCCGGCTCGGGCCCGCACGGGCGGTAGAGCGCCCACTCCCCGCCCACCGCGCGCAGCTCGCGCTGGAGACCGGCGAGCGCGCGGCCGGCCGCCGCGTCCACCTCGGCGTGGCGGCCCTCGCGCGCGAGCGGCGCGCCCGAGAGCAGGAAGGGCAGCGCGTGCAGCCAGTGGAGCCCGGCGCGGCGCTCGACCAGCAGCGGCGCCCCGCCCACCAGCGCGCCGTCCGCCTCCACCGCGAGGAAGCGCACGCTCATGCCGGGCAGCACCTCGGCCAGCGCCCGCCACAGCGCGGGAAGATGCGCGGGGGTGGCCGCGGGGTCGGTGGCGAGCAGCTCGCTCCAGGCCGCCGGCTGCGTCTCCACCCAGCGTGCCGCGGCTCCTGACACCGGGCTAGCGCACCAGTGCCACGCGCGCGGTGCGCGCGCGCCCGCCGGCCTCGGCCCGCACGAAGTAGAGTCCCGGCCTCACCAGCGCCCCGCCCTCGTCGCGACCATCCCAGAACACGCCCCCGTTGACGCCGGCGAAGCGCCGCACGATGCGCCCGCCGATATCGTAGATCGCGCCCCGGTAGTCGGGCGCGTTGCCCGCGAGCCGCAGCGAGACGCCCGCTCCGGTCAGCGTGCCCGGGTTCGGGTAGACCCTCACCGTGAGCGAGGGGATCGCCGGCGGCGGCGGCGGCACGTAGTGCGGGTCGAAGCGGTTGAGGCCCGTCGCCGTGCCGATCCACGCCACCCCGCTCCCCTGGTCCACGCGGATGGCGCGCACCTCGTCGTTCGCCAGCGGCGAGTTGGTGGCGTCGAAGTCCTCCATCGCTCCGCCCGGATGGTAGACCCGCACGCCGGCGCCGGTGCCCACCCAGACCGCGCCGTCGGGCCCGACCTCGAGCGGATGGCAGGCGCCGCGCGGCGCGGGATTCGCCGGGATGAGGAGCGTGGTCCCCTGCTGGGTGAAGCTGGTGGGGCTGAAACGCCGGACATCGGTGGTGGACATCACCCACACCGAATCCCCGTGCGCGACGATGCCGAACACGTCGAGCGTGTTCGTGAAGGGCACGTCACCGCTCGCGGAGGGCACTCCGACGAGCGGACCGACGGTGTCGGCGATGGCGAAGACGTCCACGCCCTTCTGCGCATAGCCCACCCACAACTTGTGGAAGCGGTCCAACGCGAGCGCGCGGATCTGGCTGGCCTGCATCGCCGGCGTGTTCTCGGGGCGGTAGTTGGCGCGGTAGTCGCCGGCCGAGTCGTAGTACTCGACGCCGATCGGGATGATGTCGCCCACGCTCCGGGTGTCCATCCCGAACCAGCGGCCGCCGTTGGTGTCGGCGGCCGCGGACCAGCCGAAGGTGTGACGCTCCGCACCCAGCGTGTCCGACGGCTGGTGGTGCACGAACTGTGGCGGCGAGACCAGGTCGTCGAACTCCTCCATCGCCGCGCTCCACGTGCCCACCCATTTCTTGCCCTGCCGGTCGAGCAGCAGGCTGAAGGCATAGGCCGGCGCGAGGAACGTGGTGTCGCAGCCCGCCGTGCAGGAGGCCGGCGGCCAGTTCCGCCAGCGCTGGCCATCGTAGCGCGCCACGCCCTCGCCGAAGGTCGCGAGGTAGACCCGCGGGCCGTCCAGCAGGACGTTGTTGATGTTGTTGCCGACCGGAGCGTCGGGCTGGTGCTGCGTCCACGACGGCGCGTCGGACTCCCAGAGGCCCCAGCGATTGGCCGCGAAGTAACGGCCGGCGCCGTCGGCTGCGGCGGCGTAGATGGTGGCCCCGTCGTACGGGGCGAGTTGCGGGATCAGCCCGGTGTTCAGCGGCTGCCAGCCGCCGAACCAGCGGAAGATGCCCTGCGTGCTGGTCGCGACCAGCACGCCACCGTCGTCGGAGAGCCGGAACACCGTGCCGATGCCGCCGCTGTAGCCGAAGCGTCCCTGCGACGGGTCGAAGCGGTACGCGGCGCCCAGCACCAGCACCATGAGCGTGCGGCCATCCCAGGCCATGGCGTCCACCGCGCTGGAGTCGGGCAGGCCCGCGTTCACGTAGTTCCAGGTCACGAGCCCGGTGGAGCGCCGGCTCACGTAGAGCCCTTTCTGCGTGCCGACCCACAGCGAGTCGCCGACCACCGCGATGCCGCCGACGTGGTTGCTGGCGAAGGGCGAGGGATTGATGCCGTCGGGCACCGCGCCGCCGATCTCGGTGCCGTCCCACAGCGCCACGCCGTTCTCGGTGCCGATCCACAGCGTGTCGCCTTCGGGCTCGATGGCGTTGACCGCGCCGGCCGGCAGCCCGTCCAGCGTGTTCACCAGGTCCCAGCGCGTGCGGTCGGCGGAGAGCCGGCTCACTCCCTTGTCCGCCGTGCCGACCCACAGCCGCCCGGATCGGTCGAAGGCCAACGCGGTGATCTGGTTGCTGGCGAGCCCGGCGGGCTCGCGGGTGTAGCCGGCGAAGGCGCCGTCCGCGCGGACGTAGCGCAGCAGCCCGCCCTCGAGGGTGGCGCACCACACGGTGTCCCCGCGCACCGCGAGGTCGGTGTAGTTGAGCGGCCGCAGGTAGGTGGTCCAGGCGCCCGCCGCGTGTGCGGCGGCCGGCACCACGAGGACGCCCGCGAGCAGCCAGGTCAGGGGATGGATCAGGCGTCGCATGGGTTCACTCCACCCGGCCGAACAGGTCCAGGAAACGCAGCCTCCATACCAGCCACGCGGCTTCCCAGACGATGCGGCGGTTCATCTTCGAGGCGCCGGCGCGGCGGTCCGTGAACACGATGGGGATCTCCTTGATGGTGAAGCCGCGCTTCCAGCACTTGAAGGACATCTCGATCTGGAAGGCATAGCCGTCGGACCGCACCCGGTCCAGCCGCACGGCCTGGAGCGCGCGGCGGCGGAAGCACTTGAACCCGCCGGTCGCGTCGTGCACCGGCAGGCCGGTGACGATCCGCGTGTAGAGGTTGGCGCTGTACGACAGGATCAGGCGGTTGAGCGGCCAGTTCACCACCGTGACCTTGCCGTCCAGGTAGCGCGAGCCCAGCACCACGTCGGCCGACTGCGCGGCCTCCAGGAAGCCGCCGATGGCGTCGGGATCGTGCGAGAAGTCCGCGTCCATCTCGAAGATGTACTCGACGCCGTTCTCGAGCGCGAAACGGAAGCCGTCGCGGTAGGCCGAGCCCAGCCCCAGCTTGCCCGGCCGCTCGAGCAGGTGGACGCGCGGCTCGCGCGCCATCAGCGCGCGGACCACCTCCGCGGTGCCGTCGGGCGAGCGGTCGTCCACCACCAGCACGTCGAGACCGTACGGCAGGCCCAGCAGGCGCCCGAGCAGCGCCCCGATGTTCTCCCGCTCGTTGTAGGTCGGGACGATCACCAGCTTCTCCACTAGGCGGCCTCCCGCTTCCCGGCCGCCGCGGCCGCCGGCGCACCACCGCGCGGCCGGCGCAGCCACGCCACGCCGAACAGCGCCAGCACGACGAGCAGGCTCGCGAGCGACGCCAGGAGCCCCTGGCGCACCGCGGCGGACTCGAAGCGGAACACCACCCGGTGCCGGCCGGCCGGCACCGGCACGGCGCGCAGCAGGTAGTCGGCCTTGAGCACCGGCGCCGGCCTGCCGTCCACGGTCGCGCGCCAGTCGGGATACCACAGGTCGGCAAGCCTGAGCAGCCCCGGCCCCGGAGTGGTCACGTCCACGGTCACGTCGTTCAGCCGGTAGGACACGATGTCAGCGTGGGCGCCCTCGACCGGTCCGAGCGTGAGACCCGGATCCTGCTCGAGCAGCGCGCGGGTGGCGAGCGCGAGCATGCCGGGTGCGGCCGGATCGATCGCGGCGCCGGCCCTGATCGAATCGAGGATCGCCACCGCCGGGCGCACGACGCCGTAGCTCCCCACCACGGTCACGCGCGGCAGCGCCATCAGGTTCTCGTAGACCACCGCCGAGCCGCGGTGGACCTCGCGCAGGAACGCGGGCACGTGCTCGAACGGCTGGCCCGCGACGAGGTAGCGCACGTCGAGCAGCCGCAGCCACGCCAGGTTCTCCTGCAGGCGCGCTTCGATGAAATCCTGGAACAGCCGGGTCTTCGCCGCGTGGTAGCCACCCACCGAGGCGATGCCGAAGCCCGCGAAGCGGTTGCTCTGGAAGTCGTACGGCTCGAGCGGCAGGATGCGGAAGCTGCCGGGCGGGCCCGCCTTCTCGAGGAAGTCCACCACGTCGTCGCGCCCGATGTCGAAGTCGCGCGGCAGCGCCTCGCCGATCACCGAGGGCGGGCCCTGGATGACGCGGCCGCTCACCGGCCACAGGTCGAAGAGCAGCAGCGCCAGCACCAGCGCCGTGGCGGGGAGCGCGGGCAGCTTGCCGCGGCGCGCGAGCCACGCGATGCCGATCGCCAGCAACCCGAGCAGGCAGGCGCGCCCGAGGTCGGAGACGAAGCCCTGGTACGCCACGCTCGCGGCCTCCGGGCCGTACATGTTGTTGCTGACCGGGATCACCGCGGTGCGGTGCTGCACCGCGGTCGTCACGTAGGCCTGGCGCCACGCGCTCTGCCCCATCACGCCGACCACCAGTACCAGCGCCAGCACGGCGGCGGAGCCGATGAGCAGGCGGCTGACGCGCCGCGGCAGGAAGCGCGACGAGCCCTCCGCGCCCTTCGCCTCGGTGCCGGGCAGGATCGCGCTCCAGCCCCACGCCGTGGCGAGCGCGGCGGCGAGCTGGAACAGCACCACCACCATCACCGGGATGCGGAACTTGTTGAACAGCGGCAGGTGCTGGTAGAGGAAGCCGTAGACGGGGAAGTGCTTGCCGAAGGCGATCAGGAGCGCCAGCGATCCGAGCACCAGCGCGAACACGCGCGGCGCGCCGTTCGCCAGGAACGCGGGCAGCGCGAGCAGCACCGCCACCACGCCCAGGCAGGCGTTGGGATAGTCGGTGAACGGCATGGCGCCCCAGTAGGTGGCTCCGCCGAAGCCCACCCAGCCCGGCACCACGATGCTCGGGAGCTCGAATGGCGCGAACGACCACTGGGTCGCGTACTGCATGCTCACGCCGCCGCCCTCGCTCCCGCCGCGGATGGACCAGCGCGCGTAGTCGTGCAGCGGCAGGCTGTAGAAGCCGGAGAGGCCGAACACCAGCGCCGCCGCCGCCGCGATCGCCGCCGCGCGCGCCGTGACCGGCGCCAGCTCCGCGCGGCGCCGCGCCGCCGCCGCCACCCACTCGATCACGGTGTAGAGCCCGATTGCGTTCCAGGTGTAGAAGCAGATCTGCACGTGCCCGCGCAGCAGCTGGAAACCGCCCGCGAGCGCCAGCCACGCCAGGTGGTGGAGCCCGCCCCGCCGCAGCCAGCGGGCGGCCAGCCACACCATGAGCGGCAGGTACGCCGAGTCCACCAGCTGGCTGCCGTGCCCGTGCGATCCCACCGCCACCAGGTTGGGGGCGAACACGAACGCCACCGCCCCGAGCAGCGCGCCCTCGGCGAGCGCGCACCATTCGTGCGCGAGCAGGTAGAGGAACAACCCGCCCAGGAAGTAGTAGAGGATGAGCCACAGCATGGACGGCAGCGGGACCACCTTCTGCACCAGCCCGAGCGGCCAGTCGGGCGGGTAGATCAGCGGGTTGTACGCGCCGCTCCCGAACGAGGGCATGCCGAGGAACACGTACGGGTTCCAAAGCGGGTAGACGTGGTCCTGCCACAGCGAGCGCTCACCCAGGCGCACGAACCCGGCCGGCGCGGTGGCGTCGGGCGACACGAAGGTGCGGCCTTCGAGCATCACCTCGTGGAAGAACGCCACGGTGAGCAGCGCCAGGATCACGGCCACCCAGCGGGTGGTCAGCGTGAACGGGGGTCCGGGCTTCCTGACTTCGCGACGGGCTGCCTTGCGGTCGGCCATGGTCTCTCGGTCGTGGGGTAAGGGCTCGGGAGGCTCAGGACGTGGCGGCCACGCGCCGCTCGATCTCGGCCACCATGCGGCGGGCGAGCGTGTCCCAGTCGTACGGGCGCGCCAGCGCCTGGCATGCCGGCGCCTCCGCCGGCGCGTTCAGCGCGCGCTCCACCGCGGCCACCCACTCCGCCACGGTCCCGGCGAACTGGAGATGCGGCGGCTGCGGCACGAGGTCGAGCACGGGCGTGGTCACGGCCGGCAGGCCGGCGGCCAGGTACTGGTAGACCTTGTTGGGATTGATACCCTGCACGTAGGGGTCGTTCGCCCGGAATGGGATGAGCCCGACGTCCAGCCCCTGCAGGAAGGCGGGCAGCTCGGCGTAGGGCCTGGGCCCCAGCACCGCCACGCCCTCGCGCGCGGAGAGCGCGCGCACCGCGGCGTCGGTGGCCGGACTGCCGGGCCCGATCAGCACCAGGGTGCCGCCGCGCCGGGAGCGGCGCAGCGCCTCGAGCAGCTCGAAATCCAGGAAGTGGGAGAGCAGGCCGACGTAGCCGATGCGCGGCCGCGGCAGCGCCGCCAGCTCGGCCGGCACCGGGCGCCGCGCCTCGAAGTGCGCGGTCTCGACGCCGTTGCCGAGGAGGACGATCGGCCTGGGTGTCTGCTCGCTGAGCTGCCGGCGGTAGTGCTCGGAGACCACGAAGAGGGCATCCACCTGTTCGAGGGTACGGCGCCAGTAGCCCGGCGCCCAGGGAGGCACGGAGGCGAACTGAAAGGGACTGTCGTTGAAGTCGTAGAATAGCAACTTCCGCGGCAGCCGCGAAAGAGCTCCCGGGCAGTAGATGTTGGAGGCCAGCAGCACCGGGCGCGGCTCCACGCCCAGCTTCCGCAGCATCCGGCGCAGGTAGCGCTCGGCGGCCGCCTCGACCAGCGCGCGTCCCGGCCCGAGACCGGTCAGGCCGTTGTAGAGCGCGCTGGTGGTGCCGGGCTTCAGGAACGGCACCGTGAAGAAGGTGACGCCGCCCTCCCGCCGCGGCTCCCAGGGGTCGTCGCCGCCCGCCACCGGCGGCTGCGCGAAGAACACGCGCCAGCGCTCCGGGAAGCGCGACAGCAGGAACTGCTTCCGGGTGCGGAAGTACCCCCAGCGCACCTCGGAGAGGACGACGAGGTCCATGCGGCCTCAGGATCCGCGGCCGGCGTCCGCCAGGCCGCGCACCTGCTCGACGTACGACCGGTGCCGCCCGGCATGCAGGATCCGCTCGGGCGGGCGCTCGCCGACGCGCGGGTCGGTGGCGACGTAGCGCCGCGCCCACGACTCGAGCGAGAGCCAGCGCCACACCTGCAGCCCGATGGCGCGCCGGCCGCAGAGGTAGTCTTCGAGCTCCCCCGCGAGCCGCGCCGGATCGAGCCACTCGTGGAGCGGGCTCCACCCCAGCAGCCGCCGCCGCACCTCCCCGGCGTAGCGGCCGCGCAGCCACAGGTCGGTCGGGGTCTCGAAGCCCATCTTGTCGCGCCGCTCGAGCACCGGCCGCGGGATCCGCCCGCCGAGCGCGCGGCGCAGGATCGCCTTGGTGGTGGCGCCCTCGAGCCGGTCGGTGTCGGGCAGCGAGAACGCCAGCTCGACCAGCCGGTAGTCGAGGAAGGGCAGCCGGGTCTCGATCGAGAACGCCATGCTGTTGCGGTCCTCGTAGCGCAGCAGCGAGGGCAGCAGCCGCTGCAGCGTGTCGAACGCGAGCTGGCGCGAGAGACCGCTCGGGAAGCCCCGCGGCGGCTTCGGCAGGTCGGGGCGCGCGAGGGCGCGCAGCGCCGGCGCGAGGACCCGGTCCTTGCCCTGCCCGAAGCGGCGCCGGAGCGGCGCCACCAGGGCCCGCGGCAGCCAGGGCTCGAGCGTGAGCGCCAGCGTGGTGCCGGCGCCGAGGCGCCGCACCACCGGGCCCCACAGGCGGAGGAAAGCGCCGGGGTCGCCGCCGGCGAGCAGGTCGCGCAGCCGCACCGGCAGGTAGCGGAAGTAGCCGGCCAGCGTCTCGTCGCCGCCCTGGCCGTCGAGCAGCACCTTGAGCCCCGCGCCGTGCGCCAGCTCCATCACCTTCCACTGCGAGTACAGGCCCGGCCCGGCGGTGGGCTCGCTCTGGCGCACCGTGAGCCGGTCGAAGGTCTCCCAGAAGTCGCCGCCGTCCGGCACCGCGAGGTGCGCCCGGGCGCCGGTGGCCTCGACCACGGCCTGCACGTAGCGCCGCTCGTCCCACGGCGCGCCCTCGTCGTAGGCGCAGGTGAAGGCGTGGAGCGCGCGCGGCGCGAGCGCGGCGGCGGTGGTGACGACGGCACTCGAGTCGAGCCCGCCCGAGAGACACGAGCCCACCTCGACGTCGGCGCGCAGGCGCAGGCCCACCGCGTCGGTGAAGAGCTGCTCGAAGGCGCGGGCGCGCTCCTCCGGGCCGCCCGCCAGCCGGCCCGGCCGGAGCTCCCACCAGCGCTGGACCACGAGGCCCTCCTCCCCCACCACCAGGAAGTGCGCGGGCGGCAGGCTCATGAGCCCCTCGAAGAAGGTGTGCCTCTCGTGGTCCACCCAGTCGAGCGCGACCAGGTCGCGGATCGCCTCGAGGCGCGGCACGATCCGGCGCTTCTGGGTGAGCACCAGCGCCTCGGGCTCGGAGCCGAAGGCGAACGAGCGGCCGTCCCACTGGTAGTAGAACGGCTTGACGCCGAAGCGGTCGCGCGCGCAGAACAGCTCGCGGCGGTCGGCGTCCCACAGCGCGAAGGCGAACATCCCGTTCAGGCGCGCGAGGCACGCGCGCCCCCAGCGGCGGTACGCGGCGAGGATGACCTCGGTGTCGCTGGTGCTGACGAAGCGCTCGCCCGCCGACTCGAGCTCCGCGCGCAGCTCGACGAAGTTGTAGACCTCGCCGTTGTACGTGATCCACAGCCGCCCGCCCGCATCGCACATCGGCTGGTGGCCGGCGGGGCTCAGGTCCACGATCGAGAGCCGGCGATGCATCAGCCCGACCGCGAAGCGCGCGTCCGGACCCGCGCCGGGGCGCCCGCCCTCAGGATCGGGCCCGGGCGCCGCGCCCGGCCCGACCCGTCCCCGGCGCCCCGGCGCGTACGGGAGCGTGCTCGCGTACACGTCCTCCGGGGTGTCGGCGCCGCCCAGGGTGAGCGCCCGCCCGTCGCGGGGATCGAGCAGCACGATCCCCTCGTCGTCGGGGCCGCGGTGCCGCAGCAGCCGCGACATGACGTGGAGCCGCCCCAGGTCGGCGCCGGCCTCACGCTCGTAGACTCCAGCGATCCCGCACATGGTGCGTCGCCTCCGTACGCGCGCCGGTCAGGCCGGCGTTCCCGCCGCGGCCCGTGCGACCGCGCCCCGCTCCGTCCACGGCGCCAGCCGCCACACCACGGCCGCGAACAGCAGCAGGGCGCCGAGCTTCACCGCCAGGCCGGCGTTCCCCGCGGGCGCCAGCGCCTGCCCCGCGAGCGTGAGCGCGAGCGCCAGGGCGAACAGCGCCGCCGCGCGCAGCCCGCGGTAGGGCACCGGGTACACCGCCTGCGCGACGCGGTACGCGAGGACCGCCGAGGCGATGTAGCCGAGCGTGGTGGCCACGCCGGCCCCGTCGGGGCCGAAGCGCGGCGTGAGCACCAGGTTCGCCGCCACCGCCACGGCCGCCGCGCCGCCCGCGCTCCAGCCCAGCAGCGGCGTGCGCAGCGCGAGCCCGATGCCGACGGAGACGACAGTGTAGGCGCCCTGCGCGACCGCCGCAAAGACCAGCCACGCCGCCGGCCGCGCGGCGCCCGCATAGTCCGCGCGCACCAGCGCCGCCAGCGCCTCGGGCGCGAACAGCCCCACCGCCATCGCGCCCAGGCTGGCCGCGGCGACGAAGGCGGCCAGCACGCGCGCGTAGAGCCGGCGCGCGTCGGGCGCCTGCGCGCGCGCGAAGGCAAACGGACCGTAGGCGAGCTGGAACGCCGCCACGCCCATGCTCACGACCGCGAAGAACTTGGCCGCCACGCCGTAGACCGCCACCTCCTCGAGGCTGCGCGTGCGCTGGAGCAGGAAGCGGTCCACCGAGGCGATGGCGCCGTAGGCGAACGCCACCGGCACCAGCGGCGCGCCGTAGCGCAGCATGCGCGCGAGCGCCGCGCGGCTGAAGCGCGGCGCCAGCGCGTGGCGCACCAGCACCAGCGCCACCAGCGCGGAGAGCGCGTCGCCGGCCAGCCGCCCGTAAAGCACGCCGGCCACCCCGAGGTGCCGCTCGAGGACCAGCCACAGCGTCACACCCGCGGTCGCCACGGTCTGCGTGATGTTCAGGGCGATGAACTTCCACGGCTGGAAGGTGACGCGCAGCACGTCGTTCCCGAACAGCACGACCAGCGTGAGCGGCAGCGTCGCCGCGCCGAGCAGCACGTACTTGCGGTAGGCGTCCGAGCCCACCAGCAGGTGCGAGAGCGGGGTCGCAGCGAGCGCGAGCAGCGCCGCGACCGCCCCGCCGGTCACCAGCCGGAATCCCAGCGAGCTCGACACCATGCGCACGCGCGCCGCGCGGTCGGGCTCCTGGTAGAAGAACCGCGCGAGCGCTCCGTCCATGCCGAACACCAGCACCAGCACCGCGGTCTGCAGGTACGCGAGCACCAGCTCGGAGACGCCGTACTCCTGCTGCCTCAGCACCGCGGTCAGCACCGGCACCAGCAGCAGCTGGACCGCGCGCCCGCTCACCTGCCCGAGCCCGTAGATCACCGATTCGCCGGTGAGCTTCTTCAGCGCCT
Organism: Candidatus Eiseniibacteriota bacterium; assembly: GCA_016223045.1. Lineage (GTDB taxonomy): Bacteria > Eisenbacteria > RBG-16-71-46 > RBG-16-71-46 > RBG-16-71-46 > JACRPT01. Next base: position 21,439 of record JACRPT010000044.1, on the reverse strand, counting down.
CACGCATGCGCGCTCACCGTGGCCGCCCGAGCGGGTTCGGCTTCCCGCACCACGGGCACTCCCAGGACGCCGGCAGCGGCGCGGGCGGGGCCAGCACCGCGTGCTCGCCGCACTCGCGGCACACGTGCGTGACGCGGCGCTCGCACGGGATCCGCCGCACGTCCCGCGCGCCGGTCCTGCGGAACGTCATGACGAAGTTCGCCTCCTTCGCCAGGTCGAGACCGGTCACACGGTGGAGCCGTGCCAGCGCGCCGGTGAACGGGCCCTGCAGCCGCTTCGTGCGCGGGTCGTTCATCCACGAGAACCCCGCCGGAACGCGCGCCAGCGCCAGCGGCTCCAGCCCGCGCGACGCGAAGAGGCCGAGCAGCTTCTCGAGGTCGAAGCGCTGCCGGTGCTCGAGGCGCTTGCGGAACTTGAGCAGCGCGGTCTTTGCGAACCAGCCCGCGAAGCGGTAGAGCCGGTCGTCGAACGAGGCCGCGCGCGGCACCGCCAGGTAGAGCGTGCCGCCGGGCCTGGTCACCCGCGCCAGCTCGTCGCAGCATGGGGCGAGCTCTGTCACGTGCTCCAGCACGTAGTGGCAGACCGTGAGGTCGAAGCTCTCGGAGCGCAGCGGCAGCCGCGCCAGGTCGGCGCGGAAGACCGCGACGTGCCGCGCCGGCGCGGGCGGGCCGGGCGGGTACTTGATGTCGAAGCTCGCGATCGTGATACCGGCGCGCTCGCCGTAGGGCCACGAGCCGGGACCGCAGCCCGCGTCCAGCACGCGCGCGCCGGCGGGCGCCGCCGCGACCAGCTCGCGCAGGAACAGCGGCGGCTCGCCGGGGGTGCGGACGGGCTTCGAGATCCACGTCGCCGTCATTCCGCCGGTCCCCAGCGGACCTGACGCAGCGGGACTCCCCGCCTGGCGATCATCACCGGAACCTGGGTCTCGTAGCCGCCCTCGGAGCGGTCTCCGAAGAAGGCGAGCACGAGCAGACGCTCCGAGCGGCCAGGAACCGCGTAGGCGTCCTTCAGCACCACCTCGGGTCGGAACCACGCGGTGACCTCGAACTCGGTCTCCCGGTCGAAGCGGGCGCGGGTCGTGTAGCGGACATACTCCCCGTAGCGGTCGCGAACCGTGTCCCTCCGCGCCGCGCGTGCGACGAACGGCAGCGATGCTGCTGGCATGGGCACCATCGGCTCGAGCGTCCGCCGCAGCGCCGCGAGCTGTGCGACGAGCGTGCTGTCGCGCGCCGTGCCCTCTCCGCGCGGCGCCCGGCTCCACGTGGCCGCCCGTTCGGGTTCGGGGCCGTCGAGCGCGAAGTAGACCACGTCGCCGAACGAATCGTTCGCCCAGGTGGAGATCACGTGGACGTAGACCCGGTGCTGGTCCGGGCTCCACCCCAGCACCTCGACCAGCTCCGGGCCGCCGACGGTCGCGAGCGCCGGCGGAACACCGCCCAACGCCGTGATCAGGCCCGCAAGAGCGAAGAGCCCCTTCCGCTTCATCATGGCTTCACCTCCGCTGGAGACCTTCCGAGGAGCGCATCCACGAGAGAGAGCGGTACCGCCGCCGCCGCCGCGGCCCGCCCGCGCGCCAGCAGCCACACCGCGAGCGCCACCTGCTGCGCCAGGAACGCCGGCAGCCACGTCAGGCGCGCCGGCCCGCGCGCATGACGCGCGAACAAACGCAGATTGGCGCGCAGGCGCTGGTAGATCTTCCACGGGCTCTGCGCCCCCGAGCTGGCCGAGACCTTGTGCCAGAGCCTCGCGGTGGGCACGAACAGCAGGCGGAATCCCGCGGCGCGCGCGCGCAGCGACCAGTCGGCATCCTCGGCGTAGATGAAGTAGCCCTCGTCCAGCAAACCCACCTTCTCCCACGCCGCGCGCGTGGCGACCAGGCAGCAGCCGGTGAGGTAGCCGGTGGCTTCGACCCGGCGGTACTGGCCGCGATCGTAGCGCCTGAGTCCGCGGTGCGCCGCGAGGCCCAGCCACGGCACGCAGCGCCCGCCCGCGTACCAGATCACGTCGAGCGGGTCCTGGTAGAGGATGAGCGGCGCCGCCGCACCGGCGGCCGGGTCCTCTTCGAGCGCGAGCAGCAGGCGCTCGAGCAGTGCGGGGTCGGCCTCGGTGTCGTTGTTGAGCAGCATCACCGCGTCGGCGCCGGCCACGAGCGCGCGGCGCAGGCCCTCGTTGTTGCCGCCGGCGAAGCGCCGGTTCTCACGGAGCGCCACCAGCTCGATCGCGGGGAACTCGCGCGACAGCGTCTCCGCCGAGCCGTCGGTCGAGCCGTTGTCCACGACCATCACGCGCACGCCCCAGCCCTGCGGCGCGCGGCAGCGCTCGAGCGAAGAGAGCAGGGCGCGCGTGTCCTCGAGGCCGTTCCAGTTGAGCACCACGACCGCGAGCGTCTTCATCCGGTGCGCGCCTCGGCGAGGAAGGCGCCGCGCAGCCGCGCCAGGGCGACGGCGAGGAGCAACGCCAGCAGCAGCGCCCCGCCCAGCACCGGAGCGCGCGGCGTGCCGGCGTAGAGCGCGTAGAGCCACCAGAAGTCGAGCGCGTGGAGGAGCTGCGACTGGTCGGCGGCGCTCACGCCCAGCCGCGGGTCGGGAGTCCCCGCCGCGCCGAGGCGCGGCAGTTCACCCCGCAGGTGCTCGCCCGCGTTGCGCGCGAGCATGCGCCAGTGGCCGGCGATCGGGCTGAAGCGCGGGTTGAAGTGGCTGGCTTCCATGAAGTGCGGGTCGTCGAGCGGGCGCGCGTACGGGTAGTCGCCGGCCTCGCGCATCTGCGCGCCGAAGTAGATCGAGACCCCGCCCAGGGTCACGAGCAGCCCGGCCAGGCCGAGGATCCAGGCCATGCGCCGGCGCGCCCGCGAGGCGCCGGCGAGCGCGAACGCCACGGCCAGGAACGCGGGCGGCAGGAGCGGCACCAGGTAGCGCGGGCCGAACGACCCGTCGCCCGCCCAGTGCTGGAAGCCCGCATAGAGCGGGAGCCCCGCGATCCACAGCCACAGCACCGTCCACCCCACGCGCGCCACCGCGCCGCCGTGGCGCGGCGCGTCGCGGTGGGCGCGCGGGCGCAGCATCTCGGCCAGGCCCCACGGCACGAGCAGCAGCGCCGGCGCGAACCACACCACGCCCTTGCCGCTCGAGAGCAGCAGGCCGTAGAGCCCGACCAGCAGCGGCGTGGTGAAGCCCGCCGGGGTCGCCTGCGCGCCGTAGCCGGTCTCCAGCGGCGTGCCGAAGCGCAGGTAGTCGTAGGCCAGGTGCCCGGCCGCCGCGAGCGCCACGCCGGCGAGCGGGGTGAGCCAGCGCCGCGGCCGGCGGATGCCGAGCGGCAGCAGGCACAGCAGCGCGAACGGCAGCATGCTGGGCTTGGCCTCGAACGCGAGGAAGGCGCCGAGCGCGGCGAGCCACGACCAGCGGCGCTCGCCCGGGAGCGCGCGTTCCTCCCCGGCTCCCGCGCGCGCCGCGCCCAGGAGCGCGAGCAGGAGCCCGAGCGATTCGAGCGGCTCGGCCATGAAGCTCTTGGCGTAGGCCCACACCGGCGTGGTGAGCCCGAGCAGCGCGGCCGCCGCGAGGGCGGAGCGCGCACCCACGCCGAGCCCGCGCGCCGCGGCGTAGAACACCGCGAGCAGCAGCGCGGTGAGCACGGCGTTGAAGAACGAGGCGCCGAAGCGCGCGGCCAGCGTGGCGCGCGGCGCGGGCAGGTGCGCGGCGCGGGCCGCGGCCTCGCTCGCAGCCACCAGGGGCAGGGCCAGGACCGCCTGGCCGGCGGCGTTCTTGGTGTAGTGCCGACCGTCGGGGCCGTCCAGCGTGGCGCCCACCGGGACCGCGATCCCGCCGTGCGCGAGGGCGCGCGACAGCTCGAACATCGTGACCTCGTCGCTGCCGACGATGCGCCCGCCGCCGCTGAGGGCGTAAAGCAGGAACGCCGCCACCGCGAGGGCGCCCGCGGTGCGCGCGGTCGAGCCGGCGCGCGCGCCGCTCACCGCCACCCCCGCGCCGGGGCGAGTGAGTCGATCAGCTCCACCGTGCTATCGGCCAGCACTTCCCACGAATGCGCGCGCTGCAGCGCGCGCACGCCTTCGCGCAGCCGCGGGCCCATCCCCTCGGCGAAGAAGCGCACGATCGCCTCCGCCAGCGCCGCGGGGTCCTCGGGCGGCACCACCAGCCCGGTCTCGCCGGGCTTCACGGTCTCGGCCAGCCCGCCCACGTCCGTGGTGATGACCGGCACGCCAAGCGCGTAGGCGACGTGGGTGACGCCGCTCTGCGTGGCGGAGCGGTAGGGCAGCACCACCACGTCGGCGGCCCGGAGCAGCGCCTCGACGTCGCCGTCGGGCAGGTAGCCCTCCATGAGCCGCACCGCGCCCGCGCCCGCCGCGGCGGCCCGGGCGCGGTAGGGTGCCGGGTCCTCGTAGAAGTCGCCCGCCACCACCAGCGTGGCCGCTCGCCGCGCGCGCACCGCGGGCCACGCGTCAAGCAGCGTGTCGAGCCCCTTGTAGCGGCGCACGTAGCCGAAGAACACCGCGACCTCGCCGTCGAGCCCGAGCCTGGCGCGCGCGCTCTCGCGGGTCCAGCGCCCGCGGTCGAACTGGGCGTAGAGGGGATGCAGCACGCGCCGGCAGGGCGCGCCGGGCTTGAGCCGCATGAGATCGCGCTCGACGCTCTCCGACATGACCAGGTAGCCGTCCGAGTTGCGCAGCATCCAGCGGGTGAAGGCGCCGTCCAGCGGACGGCGCTCGTGCGGGACGAGATTGTCGCACACCAGCACCACGCGCGTGCCACGCCGGCGCAGCGGCCCCACCGCCGAGGCGAACGCGGGCCCGAAGAACGGCATCCACCACTTGAGGACGACCGCGCCGGGCGCGAAACGCTCGAGGTGGGCGGCGGTGCGGCGCCAGCTCGCGGGCCCGATCGAATCGAGCAGCGGCTCGACCGGGAAGCCCGGGCGCTCCGCGGCCGGGTCGAGCTGCGAGCGCCCCGGGAACAGCAGCCCGGGGTACTGGCGGGTGAAGGTGACGGCGCGCACCTCGGCGCGGCCCCCCAGCGCCCCGCCCAGCAGCCCGAGGTACTGCGCGAGCCCGCCGCGCCACGGGGCCAGGGGTCCGAGCAGCGCGATGCGCATGGAAGCGGTCAGCGCGGACCCGACGACCAGGTCAGGAGCCCGCGCCGCTCGAACTGGAACGGCACCACCTGGCCGCCGTGCTTCTCCAGCGCCGCGGCCACGCGGTGCTTGCGGTCGAAGCGGGTCAGGAACAGGAAGTAGCCGCCGCCGCCCGCGCCCGGCATCTTGCCGCCGATCGCGCCCTCCCGGCGCGCGAGCTGGTAGAGCCGGTCCACGCGCGAGTTCGAGATGTCCGAGTCGAGCTTCTTCTTGTCCTCCCAGGCCTGGTGCAGCAGCTCGCCGATCGCGTCCACCTTCCCCAGCAGCAGCGCCTTCTTCATCTCGAGCGTCTCCAGCTTGAGCCGGTGCAGCGCCCGCACCACCGGCCGGCGCCCCTGCCGGTAGGACGCGGTCTGGCGTTCGATGATGCGCGCCGACTGCCGGGTCTGTCCCACGTAGCAGAGCAGCAGGCGGTACTCGAGCTCGCTCAGCACCTCGGGGCGGATCCGCAGCGGGTTCACCACCGTGGCATCGGCGTGGAACTCGATGAAGTTGAACCCGCCGAACGCGGCGGCGTACTGGTCCTGGCGCCCGCCCGAGAGCCCCATGTCCACGCGCTCGATGCGGTAGGCCAGCTCGGCCACCTCGTAGCCCGACATCGAGCGGCCCGCCCACTCGGCCATCGCGCCGATCAGCGCCACCACCAGCGTGGACGAGGAGCCCAGGCCCGAGCCCGGCGGAGCGTCGGAGTGCACCCACAGGTCGGCGCCGCGCCGGACCCTGAAGGCGCGCACCACCGCCTTGATCAGGTCGAGGTTGCCGTCGAAGCGCATGCGGCGCGGGTGGTCGTAGCGCGCCACCACGTCGTAGTCGAGGCTCGCGAGCGTGAGCCGCGAGTCGCGCCGCGGGCGCAGCGACGCGTAGGCGTACTGGTTGATGGTGGCGGAGAGCACCATGCCGCCGTGCTCCTCCGGGTAGGGCGACACGTCGGTGCCGCCGCCGCAGAACGAGAGCCGGAGCGGCGCGCGCGCGCGCAGGCAGGAGGCCGGCTTCACGCGCTGAACCTGCGCTCCGCCCGCTCCCACTCCTCGGGCGTGCCGATGTCGTAGAACGCGCCGGCGAGCGTGACGCCGGCGAGCCGCCCCTCGGCGGCCAGCGCCGGCAGCAGCTCGCGCTCGAGCGAGAACGTCGGGGCCGCCGGCAGGCGCCGCCACAGCCAGGGGGCGAAGGCGTAGAGGCCGCCGTTCACCCAGGCCGGGCCGCGGTGGGAGGCGTCCTTCTCGACGAAGCGCACGACGCGGCCGTCCGCGCCGCAGTTCACCCGGCCGCGGCTGGCCGCGTCCTCGACGCGGTAGAGCGCCACCGCGCCGAGCGCGCCGCGCTCCCAGCGCGCGCGCTCGAGCAGCCAGGGATCGCAGTCGTACCCCGCGCACACCACCGCCCGCCGCACGCCGTGCGCGGCCAGCCACTCGAGCTGGCGCGCCAGGAACGGGCGGCCGCCGAGCGGCGCCAGGCTCTTCGGCAGGTCGCCGAAGCGGGGACGCAGGCGGGTGCCGAGGCCGCCCGCCAGGATGAAGGCGATCACGCGGGCTCGTCCAGGTTGTAGCGCCGCCGCACCGGGTAGGCGGCGTGGGCTCCCATGTGGGCGATCATCTCGCCCAGCAGTCCCATCAGGATCAGCTGGATGCCGAGCATGACCAGGGTGGCGCCGAACAGCATGAGCGGCCGCACCCGGAGCGGCGCGCCGCCCGCCCACTGCGCCACGAACCACAGCGCGAGCGCCGCGCCGCCCAGCAGGAACAGCAGGCCGATGCGCCCGAACACATGGAGGGGCTTCAGCGCGCTGGTGGAGATGAAGGCCGCAGCCATCAGGTCGAGGAAGCCGTTGACGAAGCGCGCCGCTCCGAACTTGCTCTTCCCGTGCCGGCGCGCGCGGTGGTGGACCGGGACCTCCCCCACCTTGAAGCCCTTCCAGTGCGCGAGCGCCGGCATGAAGCGGTGGAGCTCGCCGTACACCTCGATCGCCTCGACCACCTCGCGGCGATAGAGCTTGAAGCCGCAGTTGAAGTCGTGGAGCCGCACCCCGGCGACCATCGAGGTCACCAGGTTGAAGAGTCTCGACGGCACGGTCTTCGTCGGCGGGTCGCGGCGCTTCTGCTTCCAGCCCGAGACCAGGTCGAGCCCGCCTTCCAGCGCCTCGAGGAGCCGCGGCAGCTCCGCGGGGTCGTCCTGCAGATCGGCGTCGAGCGTGAAGACCAGCTGCCCTCGCACCAGCCGGAAGCCGGTCGCCAGCGCCGCCGACTTGCCGAAGTTGCTGCGCAGCGACACGCCGCGCACGCGCGGGTCGGCGGCGGCCAGGGCCTCGATCGCGCGGTCGGTGCCGTCGCGCGAGCCGTCGTCCACGTAGAGGACCTCCCACGGGCGCCCGAGCGCGTCGAGCGCGGCGGCCAGCTCGCGCTGGAGCTCGGGCAGGCTCGCGGCCTCGTTGTACGCCGCGACGACCACGCTGACGAGGGGCGGTCCCGCGGACTCGCGGGCGGTCCCCTCCGCCACGCTCCGCCCGTCGGGCGTCACGATCGCGCTCCCGCGTAGAGGCCCCGCGCCCACTCGGCCTCGGCGGCGAGCCCCTGCTCGATGCCGGTGGCGGGCGCGAATCCCAGGTCGGCGCGGATGCGCGCGGCGTCGGCGCGGGTGCGCGGCGGGTCGCCGGGCGGGCGCGGCTCGAAGCGCAGCGCGGCCTTCACGCCGAGCACGCGCTCGAGCAGGGCGACGGCCTCGCGCACCTCGACCTGCGAGCCGCCGCCGACGTTGTAGACGCCCTGCGGAGCGGCGCGCTCCCAGGCGCGCAGGTTGGCCTCGACGGCGTCGGTGATGAACGTGAAGTCGCGCGACTGGGTGCCGTCGCCGTAGATCGTGATGGGCTCGCCGCGCAGCAGCGCCCGGCAGAAGCGATGGAACGCCATGTCGGGCCGCTGGCGCGGTCCGTAGACCGTGAAGTAGCGCAGGGCCGTCACCTTCATGCCGAAGTTCCGCCCGTAGAGCAGGGTCAGGTGCTCGCCCGCGAGCTTGGTGACGCCGTAGGGTGAGAACGGACGCGGCGGCAGGTCCTCGCCGGTGGGGAAGCGCTCGGCGTCGCCGTAGACCGACGACGACGAGGCGTAGACGAAGCGTTCGAGCGAGGCGTCGCGGTAGCGCTCGAGCAGGCGCTGGGTGGCGAGCACGTTGTGGTGCGTGTAGGCCGCGAACTCGCGCCCCCACGAGGCGCGCACCCCCGGCTGCGCGGCCTGGTGGAACACCACCCGGACCTCGGGCAGCGCCGCCAGGTCGGCGGCGCCGAGGTCGAGCTCGAGCAGCCGGAACCCGGGATGCGAGGCCGCCGCCGCGAGGTTGCGGCGCTTGAGCGCGGGGTCGTAGTAGTCGGTGAAGCAGTCCACGCCGGTCACCCGCGTCCCGCGCTCGAGCAGGCGGTCCACCAGCGTCGAGCCGATGAACCCGGCCGCCCCGGTCACCAGCGCATGCGGCTCGGCCATGGGGACCTCCGCGTCAGGGTTGCGGGACCGGCGGGGGCGGCAGCGCACCCTCCGGCCGCACGGAGCGGCGCGACGACTCGAGGATCTGCCGCGCCCCGACTTCGTTCGGGTTCGCGTTCACCAGCCGCTCCAGGTAGTCGAGCGCGCGCTCGCGCTGGCCCGCCTGCAGCAGCAGGGTGTACGCGGACTTGTAGGGATCGGCGAAGTCCGGAGCCAGCGCGACCGCGGCGTCGAACTCCCTCAGCGCGCCGGCCACGTCGCGCTGGAACGCCAGCGTGAGCCCGTAGTAGTAGCGCACCTCGGGGTTGTTCGGCGAGGTCATCGCCAGCCCGCGGAACAGCCGGACCGCCCGCGCCGTGTCACCCTTCTGCATGTAGAAGCCGCCGAGCGGCACCATGGCCTCGGCGAGGTCCGGGAACATGCGCTGCACCCGCTCCATCTCGGCGATGGCCCGGTCGAGCTGCCCGCGGCGGTGGTAGTAGAACGCGAGCGAGAAATGCGCCGCGGCGTAGTTGTGCGACAGGGTCGAGGCGTTCTCGTCCTTGTAGACCGTGCGGTCCCACGACCCGTCGGCGTTGAACAGCCCGCGGTACTTGAACAGCTGGTAGAGGCTGCGCCGCGTCACCGGCTCGTCCAGCTGGCCGTGCAGGCTGTCCGGGTTCACGCGGTACACCAGGCCCTCGAGCGTGAAGTACGGGTCGTAGCCCACGTGGTCGGGCACGGTGACCGCGAAGTAGGGCTGCTTGATCCACGTCCCGTCCGGCCCGTGGCTGTGCTCGATGATGTGCTGCACCATGAACTGGTTGGTGTAGATGATGCGCCCCGACGTGTCCTGGATGGCGCCCTGGCCCAGCGCCCGGATGACCTGGTCGCTCAGGTCGATCGGCACCTTCGGCCCGTCGTCCTTGAGCTGCTGGATGTACCAGTCGGTGTTCAGCAGGCTCAGGTTCACGACCCGCACGTCCTTGCGGAAGTTCTCCACCTGCTGCATGTACCACAGCGGGAAGGTGTCGTTGTCGCCGTTGGTGAACACGTAGGAGTTCGGCGCGAGCGGCGCGAGCATGTTGTAGGCGTAGTCGTGCGCCACGTAGTTGCCACGCCGGTCGTGCACGTACCACAGGCTCTTCATGAGCACGAACGGCTGCGCCAGCAGCAGCGCGGCCGCGCCGGCGGTGGCCCAGGCGCGCAGCACGCCGGTCTCGAACGAGTCGCGGATCCAGGCGATGGCCCACGCGATCCCCATGCCGATCCACACCGCGTAAACGTGGTAGCCGGTGGTGAAGAAGTAGTCGCGGTCACGCACCTCGTGGTCGCTGAAGTTGAGGAACAGGATCATCCCCACCGTGGAGAACGCGGCGAGCGTGACCGTGGCGATGGACGTCACCTTCTCCCGCCTCGCCTGCCAGACGGCGCCTCCGGCGCCGAGCAGCAGCGGGAGCAGGACCATCCACAGCCGCGGCTCGCCGTGCTGGGGCACCGCGCCGTCGGTCCGGAGCGTCGAGGCCAGCGGCCACTGCCGCTTCCAGTAGCGCCAGAACTCCTTGTCGAGCTGGCTCTGCAGCGTGCCGCGCCGGACGAACATGCTGGTGTGGCCATACTGCTTGCGCTCGAGCAGGTCGCGCATCGCCACCCAGGTGGACGGGTTGCCCTCGTTGATGGCCGGATGCTGCGCGGCGCGGATCGGCAGGTAGATGTGGGTCGAGTAGCCCGCCGCCATCAGCAGCAGCGCGAGCGCGATCACCTTCCCCTCGCGCGAGTTCAGCGCCAGAAATGCGAGCGGCACCAGCACCGAGGCCGTGGCGATCACCGCGGACCCGGTGGTGAAGTCCTTGTCGCCGAACGCGTAGCTCATGCCGTAGAGGGCCGGGATCACCGCGCCCCACGCCGCCCACGCGGGGAGCTTCTTCTGCGCGGCGAACACCAGGAACGTGAGGGTCGAGAGCAGGATGACGACGCCCGCCATGGCCTCGAGACCGAACGTCACGCCCAGCACCGAGAGCAGCGGCATCGCGAACACCAGCGCCGCCCTGCGATCCACCAGCGCCACCAGCACGAGGAGCGGCAGCCCCATCATGCCGACGCCGAGGTGGACCCCCACCGAGACCCACATGACGTAGACGCACACCAGCAGCGGGCCCGCGGTCGGGCGCTTCTCGTGCGCCTCCCACCAGCGCAGACCGAGCCAGAACACCAGGATCTGCGCCAGGCTCATCATCGAGTAGACCTCGGCCTCGATGGCGTTCTCCCAGAAGTTGTCGGAGAACGCGAGCATGAGCGCGCCACCGACCGCGCCGGCCTGCGCGATCCACTCGTGGAGCGGCGTGCGCTCGGTGCCCTTCGAGCCCTGGGCGATGCGGATCAGGCGCAGGATGGTGAGGTAGGTGAGCAGGACCGCCAGCGCCGAGGCCAGCGCGGAAAGCCCGTTGAGGCGCTGCGCGATCGAGGCGATCGGCAGCATCGCGGCGATGCGGCCGATCATGACGTAGAACGGCGTCCCCGGCGGGTGCGGGATGCCCAGGATGTTCGAGACCGCGATGAACTCCCCGGAGTCCCAGAACGGCACGGTGGGCGTGAGCGTGATGAAGTAGACGGTCGCGGCCAGCAGCAGCACGACGAGTCCGAGGGCGAACGTCGCGCGCCGCATCAGGTCCGTCAAGAGATCCTCCGTTGTCGTCGGGCCGCCGCGCGCCGTCGCGGCGTGCGGACCACGAACACCAGGCCGCCCAGCAGGCTCACCGTGACCGCCACGAGGTACGTCGTGAACTGGAGCGAGAAGGCGCTCCCCGCGCCCACCCCAACGAGGTGGAACAGCGCGATCCCGGCGCCTTCGCGCACGCCGATGCCGTTCAACGAGATGGGCAGGGAGACTATCACCGCGAGCAACGGCACGAAAAGGAAGAAGTAGAGCACGCGCACGTGCAGCCCGAGCGCCCACGCGACGAGCACGTGAACGCCGATGCGGGCCACCTGGATCAGCGCGGCCACGGTGAACAACTCCCTGAAGAGCCGCCGCTGGTCGCGGAAACCGCGCAGTCGCGCGGCCAGATCGTCCAGCGCAGGTCCGAAGCCGCCCAGCCCCACGCGCGCGAGCGCCCGCTCGACCGCCGGCAGCAGCGCCGGGTGGAGCACCGCCCACAGCAGCGTGATGCTGAAGCCGAAGAAGCCCACGAGCGCCAGGTAGAGCAGCGGGAAGTGGAAGTGCCGGAAGGCCGGCGGAGTGTCGTAGGACGGGAAGAGCAGCGGCAGCGTGGTGACCAGCGCGAGACTGGCGAGCGTCACCGTGCCGACCAGCCGGTCCATGAGCACGGTCGAGAACGCGGTGGCGCGGCTCGAGCCGTAGCGCGAGGCGTCGAGCACGCGCGCGAGATCACCACCGATGTTCGCGGGCAGGAAGTTGTTGAAGAACAGGCCGACGTGGTAGTAGCTGAACACCTTCCAGAACGGGATGCGGATGCCCGCCGCGTGGAGCAGCCGGTTCCACTGGTGGGCCCCCAGCGCGTTGCTGAACAGCAGCAGCGCCGCCGCGGCCACGAGCCAGCGCGGGTCGGCCTGGCGCAGCGCGTGCGCGACGCCGGCCAGCGGGATGCGCGAGAACAGGAACACCATCATCCCCAGGCTCAGCGCCATCTTGGCGCCGAGGAGCACGATCGCCTTCCATCCGGGCCGTCCCGCGCCGAATCCCGCCACCGTCAGTCCCTCCCCGCGCCCTGCAGCAGCGCGTCGAGCGAGCGCCTCGCGCACTCGGGCCAGCTGAAGCGCGCCGCCCACTCGCGCCCCGCGCGCTCGAGCCGCCCGCGCAGCGCGCCGTCCTCGAGCACGCGCGCCAGCGCATCGGCGAGCGCGGCGTCGTCGCCGAAAGGCACCAGCAGGCCGGTCTCGTCGCGCCGCACCGAGTCCCGCAGGCCCGGGCTGTCCGCCGCCACCACCGCGGTCCCGCAGGCCCCGGCCTCGACCACCGTGAGCCCCCAGCCCTCCTTCGGCGAGGGCTGCACCAGCACCCAGGCCGACTGCAGCGCGCGCACCTTGCCGGCTCCGGGCAGGAAGCCGCGGAACGTCACCGCGTGCTCGACGCCCAGCGCCCGCGCCGCCCGCCTGAGCCCGGGCGCGAACGGCCCGTCGCCGATGACCTCGAGCCGCGCCCGGGGCACGCGCGCGCGCACCCGGGGCATGGCGCGCATCACCCAGTCCACTCCCTTGTAGCGACGCAGGCGGCCGATGAACACGATGGTGGGCTCGGTGGCCTTCGCCACCGCCGGATCGTGGCGGTAGGAGGAGTGGTCCAGCCCGCAGTGGACGACCGCGACGCGCTCGCGCCGGAGGCCACGCCGCACCAGGTCGTCGCGCGTGCTCTCGGAGATGGCGAGGAACGACGCGCGCGCGTACACCGGCGGGATCAGGGCCTCGAGCAGCTGCACGTAGCAGGCCGAGACCAGGTCGGCCTCGCGGAACGCGGTGGTCCCGAACAGGTGCGGCACCACCGCCGCGACCGGCGCGCGCGTCCACAGCGGCGCGAGGCACGGCACCTTGTTGATGTCCTCGAGCACCAGGTCGGGCGGCGGACTCGCCAGCTCGCCCGCCAGCACGCGCGGCACCACCCAGTTGAAGTTCCACCACGCGCCGCGCCGCAGGACGCGCATGCCGCGGTGCTCGGCCTCGCGCGCGCCGCCGGGGAAGCCGCTGGCCAGCCAGGTGACGCGCCAGCCGCGCCGCACCGCCTCGAGCAGGATCTCCTCGAGGTGCAGCTCCGCCCCGCCCGCCTCGGGGTGCGCGGGATCGCGGAAGTTCACCGCGACCAGGTGCCGGGCGCCCGTCATGGCTTCACGGCCACCGTGCCGATGACGTGGCAGGTGTAGAGCGCGGGGCGGGCGCGCGCCAGCCGCGCGCGGGCCGCGTCCCACGCGCCGCGCCACCAGCGCGGGCCAGCCGGGTCGAGGGGCAGGGTCACGCGCAGGCCGCGCTTGAGGACCTCGCGCAGCACGCGGTACCACAGGCCCGGCACCATCCACTCGCCGTAGGTGCGCTTCACCGAGAGCCCGCTCGCCGCGAGCAGCCGCTCCAGCGCGCCGGGGGTGAACTGGGTCTCCCAGCCGGCGAACCAGCGGCCGCCGGCGATCAGGAGCCGCTTCATCGCGGTGTAGAGATGGAAGGTCTGCGGCACGTCCACGATGACGCGCCCGCCGCGCCGGGCGATGCGCGCATTCTCGCGCAGCAGCGGCATGGGATCGCGGAAGTGCTCGAGCAGCCCCTGGTGGAACACCACGTCGAAGGCGCCGTCGCGGAACGGCATGCGCAGCGCGTCGGCCTGCACCAGGTGCACGGCGAGCCCCTGCGACCGCGCCTGTCGCCGCACCAGCGCGAGCGACGCCGGCGAGTAGTCGAGCACCACGCCGGTCGCGCCGGCGCGCGCCAGGCCCAGCAGGTCGCGCCCCGAGCCCGCGCCCACCTCGAGCACCGCGCGCCCAGCCACCGGGCCGTCGGCCAGGATCTCGCGCGTGAGCCGGCCGCCGGTCGAATAGGTCTCCTCGAGGTTGGCGTGGCCCTTCCAGTAGGACTCCCAGTGCTCGAGCGTCGAGACGCGCGCGGGACTGGCGGGCACGGTCACTCCCCCCACTGGAGCCGCTCGGCGAGGAAGCGCGGCAGCCCGGCTTCGTGGATGCGGCGCATGGCGCCCGCCACGTCGTACTCCAGGCGCACGTGGCGCAGCCAGCCCGCCTCGTCGTCCCACAGCAGGTAGCCGGCGCGCGGGTCGCCGTCGCGCGGCTGGCCCACGCTCGACACGTTCACCAGGTAGCGGTGCCCGGGCTCGAGCCTGACCTCGTGGTCGCGGGTGTAGCGGATCCGGCGGCCCTCGGCGCCGAACGTCCCCGGGTAGTGCGAGTGCCCGATGAAGCACAGCGGCTCCTCGAACGCCTCGAGCTCGAGGGCGGCGTCGGCCGGCGACAGCACGTAGTTCCATTCCGCCGGCTCGGCCGGTGAAGCGTGCACCAGCAGCGCGCCCGCCCACCGCGCGCGGAACGGCAGGTCGGCCAGCCACGCGCGGTTCTCGGGAGTCAGCGCGGCGTCGGTCCAGCGCGCCGCGGCCGCGGCGTCGGGGTTGAAGTAGCCGAGCTTGAGCTTCCCGCAGGCGGCGAGGTCGTGGTTGCCGGCCACGGCGGCCTCGATGTGCGGGCGCAGCCGGGCGATGCACTCGTTGGGCGAGGCGCCGTAGCCGACGAAGTCGCCGAGCGACACCAGGGCGCCGGCGCTGGCGCGCCGCACGTCGGCGAGCACGGCCTCGAGCGCCTCGAGGTTGCCGTGGATGTCCGAGACGATCGCGCGCAGCATCAGAACTCGTCCGGCCGCAGCCGCCGCGCCAGGCGGTCGAGCACGCCGTTGACGAAGCGCCCGGAGTCCTCGGAGCCGTAGCGCCTGGCGATCTCGATCGCCTCGTCCACGACCACGCGCGCCGGGGTGCCCGGCTGCCCCAGCAGCTCGGCCACCGCGACGCGCAGCACCGAGCGGTCGGTGGCGGCGAGGCGCTCGAGCGGCCAGTGCTCGGCCGCCTGCGCGAGCTCGCGGTCCACCTCCCCGCCGCGGCGGGCGAGCACCCCCACCACGTCCTCGACCAGCCCGCGCTGGTCCTCGCTCAGGCGCTCCTCCCCGCTCAGCGCGCGCCACGCTTCGGCGCAGGAGTCGCCGGTCAGGTCGCACTGGTAGGCGAGGCGGAACACCACCTCGCGCGCGCGCCGCCGCGCCCCGGGGGCCCGCGTCACCGCGCCTCCGCCGCGCGCCGCAGCCGCGCCATGTGGATGGCCGCGAGTGCGACCTCGGCGCCGCGGTTGCCGACCGCGCCGCCGGTGCGGTCCACGACCTGGCTCATGTGGTGCGCGGCGAGCACGCCGTTCAGGACCGGCACGCCGGTGTCGAGGGCGACCCGGCCCAGGCCGTGCGCCGAGACGTCGGCGACCAGGCGGAAGTGCTCGGTCTCTCCCCGGACGACCACGCCGAAGGCGAGCACGGCGTCCCATCGCCCGCTCTTCGCCGCCCACAGGCAGGCGAGCGGCAGCTCGAGGGCGCCCGGCACCCAGGTGACCTCGAGGTCGCCGGCCGCCACGCCATGGCGCGACAGCACGTCGAGCGCCGCGTCCACCAGGCGGCGGACGCAGGCCTCGTTCCAGCGCGCGGCCACCACCGCGAAGCGGCAGCCGCGCGCGTCCGGCTCGGGCGTGACGGCGTCGCTCACGGCTGCACCCTCGATTCGCGCGCGGCGAGGACGACGACCGTCCGGCGACGCCGCCGGGACTTCCGGAGCCTCGTCG
This sequence comes from Candidatus Eiseniibacteriota bacterium, assembly GCA_016223045.1. Lineage (GTDB taxonomy): Bacteria > Eisenbacteria > RBG-16-71-46 > RBG-16-71-46 > RBG-16-71-46 > JACRPT01. The sequence continues at coordinate 5,529 of JACRPT010000044.1, read as the reverse complement.
GAGCGGGCCTCACGTCTCCCCCAGCTTGAGATCGAGCAGGTGGCCGAGCTTGTCGCGCTTGGTCGCGAGGTAGCGCCGGTTGTGCCGGGTCGGCCGGATGGCGATGGACACGCGCTTGACGATCCTCAGGCCGTGGGCTTCGAGACCCACGATCTTCCTCGGGTTGTTGGTGAGCAGCTCGATCTCCCGCACGCCCAGGTCGCACAGGATCTGGGCGCCGATGCCGTAGTCGCGCAGGTCGGGGGCGAAGCCGAGCCGCACGTTGGCCTCGACCGTGTCGAGGCCCTGGTCCTGGAGCGCGTACGCCCTGATCTTGTTCGCGAGCCCGATGCCGCGGCCCTCCTGCCGCAGGTAGAGGAACACGCCGCGGCCCCGCTTCGCAATCGCCCGGAGCGCGGCGTGCATCTGGGGCCCGCAATCGCAGCGCTGCGAGCCGAAGACGTCGCCGGTCAGGCACTGCGAGTGGACCCGCACCAGCACCGGGCCGCTGCGCCTCACGCTCCCCTTGACCAGCGCGACGTGGTGGTCGCCCTCGAGCAGGCTCTCGTAGAGGTGGAGCTGGAAGACGCCCTCCAGCGTGGGGAGCGGCACGGACACCACGCGCTTCACCAGCACCTCGCGCTTGCGGCGCCACTCGATGAGGTCGCGGATGGTGAGCACGCCGAGCCGGTGGCGGCGCGCGAAGGCCTCGAGATCGGGCAGCCGCGCCATGCGCCCGCTGTCCTCGAGGATCTCGCACACGGCGGCGACCGGGCGCAGCCCGGCGAGCCGGCACAGGTCGGGCGCGGCCTCGGTGTGCCCGGCACGCCGGAGCACGCCGCCGGGCACCGCGCGCAGCGGGAAGACGTGGCCGCGACGCACCAGGTCGCCGGCGCGCGTGCGCGGGTCGGCGAGCACGCGCAGGGTCCGGGCGCGGTCGAACGCCGAGGTGCCGGTGGTGGTGCCCTCCAGCGCGTCCACCGACTCGGTGAACGGCGTGCCGAACTTGGCGGTGTTGTGCTGCACCATGAGCTTGAGGCCGAGGGAGTCGGCCAGCTCCGGCACCATCGGCGCGCACAGGATCCCGCGCCCGTGCTTGACGGCGAAATTGACGAGCGCGGGGCTGGCCTTCTCGGCGGCGAACACGAGGTCGCCCTCGTTCTCGCGGCTGGCGTCGTCCACCACGATGACCATCTTCCCGGCCTTGATGCGCGCGACGGCCCGCTCGACGGTGAGCGCGACGTCGGGGGCGACGGCGGTGCGGCGCGGGCGGCGGGCGCGGGCGCGGGCGCGGTTTTCCGGCGCGGGCTGCTGCATCGCAATCCTTCCCCCGCGGCGGCTGCCTACGTCGGCAGGCTCTTCTCGCCGCTTCGCAGCGAAAAGCCCGACCCGCTGACGCGGGTGCCCCATCGCGCTCCTTCCCCCGCGGCGGCTGCTTGCGTCGGCAGGCTCTTTTCGCTGCTGCGCAGCGAAAAGCCCTGCCTCCCGCCGCCGGCCGCGAGTGCCCTTGGCGTGGGCCGCCGGTGCTTCGGCCGCGATCTGGGGACGTGCGCCCTTCTGCTGCTTCTTCACTCCGTCCTCCCCGGGATCGGGGTCCGGGCCGGCCAGCCGGACTCCTCGAGCAGGCGCGCCAGGTAGCGCGCGAGCAGGTCCACTTCGAGGTTCACCCCGCGGCCGGGGGCATAGCGGCCCGCCACGGTGACGGCGAGGGTGTGCGGGATGAGCGCGATCTCGCAGGCGTCGGCGCGCGCGGCGGCCACGGTGAGGCTCACGCCGTCCACGGCGAGCGAGCCCTTCTCGGCGACGAAGCGCCGCAGCGGCGCGGGGATGGCGATGGTGATGCGCGTGCCGTCGCCCTCGGGCACCACGCCGATCACCTCGCCCACGCCGTCCACGTGGCCCTGCACCAGGTGGCCGCCGAGCCGCTGGTCGAGCTTGAGCGAGCGCTCGAGGTTCACCGGGTCGCCCTCGCGCCAGGCGCCGAGCGTGGTGCGGCTCAGGGTCTCGGGCACGGCCTCGACGGCGAAGCGGCCGGGCTCGACGGCGACGGCGGTGAGGCAGCAGCCGCTGACGGCGATGCTGTCGCCGACCTTCGCGTCCTCCAGCACCTGCCGCGCGCCGATCCAGAAGCGCCGGCCGGCGGGGCGCTCCTCGACCCGCTCGACGCGTCCGGTCTCCTCGACGATCCCGGTGAACATCAGCGTCCCTCCCGCGACAGTTCGACCATCACGAATGCATCGCGCCCCACGCCGGCCTGTGCGGCGATGCGGCCGGGCAGCGCGCGAGCCAGCGAGCCACGGCCGAGCGGCCCCAGCCACGGCAGGCCCTCCGCCCCCAGCACGGCAGGCGCGGTGAAGAGCGCGATGCGGTCCACCAGCCCGGCCCGCAGCCACGCGGTGCCGAGCGTGGGCCCGCTCTCGAGCAGCACCTCGTAGCGCCCTTCGCGCGCGAGCCGGCCCGCCAGCGCGGCCGGCGAGACGTGTCCGCCCTTGAGCGGCAGCCGCCACACCGTCACGCCGCGGCGCTCGAGCGCGGTCGCTCTCGTGGCGAGCGCCTCCGCGCCGCAGGCCACCACCGTGCCCGACGCCAGCGACGGGCCGAACAGACGCAGCGCGGGCGGCAACCTCAACCGCGTGTCGCACACGACGCGCAGCGGCTGGCGCCGGACGCCCGGCCGGCGTCCGCGCGCGTCTGCGCGCGCGGTGAGCCGCGGGTCGTCGGCGCGCGCGGTGCCCGCGCCGATCACGATCGCGTCCGAAGCGGCGCGCAGCGCGTGCACCATGCGGCGCGCGTCGGGGCCGGTGATCCACTTCGAGCGCCGCCGGCGGTCGGCGACCTTGCCGTCGAGCGTCACCGCCAGCTTCCAGGTGACGCGCGGCCGCCCGGCGGTGTGCGCCAGCCAGTAGCCGCCCAGCAGCTCGCGCGCCGCCTCGCTCATGAGCCCCACTTCGACGGCGATGCCGGCCTGGCGCAGCCGGCGCAGGCCCCGGCCGTTCACGATCGCATGCGGGTCGCGCACCGCCACGACGCAGCGCGCGATGCCGGCGCGGACGAGCGCGTCCACGCACGGCGGCGTGCGCCCGTGGTGCGCGCACGGCTCGAGGGTCACGACCATGGTGGCGCCCCGCGCCTTCTCCCCGGCCTGCCTGAGCGCGACCACCTCGGCGTGGTCGGCGCCGGCGCAGCGGTGCCAGCCCTCTCCCACGATGCGCCCGCCGCGCACCACCACCGCACCCACGGCCGGGTTCGGGCTGGTGCGGCCGCACCCCTTCCCGGCCAGCTCGAGGGCGCGGGCCATGAAGCGGGCGGCGGCGCTGCCGTTCGTCCTCACCCTGTGACCCCCAAACGAAAAACCCCGTGGCGTTCACCACGGGGCGGAGCGGGCCAAAGGCCCGGCACGGGCAAAGCCCGGCCTCCCTCCTTCTTCCATCCCGACTTTAACGGTCGGCCCAGGAATCTCACCGGGTCAGCAGGCACGTCCGGCTGGTTCACTGCAAGGCGCCGGACGTCTCCGCTCGCGGGCTTTACCGCCGGTGGGGACTTGTCACCCCGCCCCGAAGGAGTTGCAGGCGAGGGAGTCTAAGGGCAGCCCGCAGGGGTGTCAAAGCCGGCGGCCGGGACGCGCGGTAGGACCGCGCTCGCGGCAGCAGCTGGCGCTTCACGACCGTCGCCCCGGGCGGACCGCGTTCGCTCTCGCGCTGGTGCGACGATCCGCGAAGCGTCCTCGCCCGGACGGTCCTGACTCAGTAGTGGACCGCGACCCGGGCGATGGCGAGCGTCCAGGTCTCGTGGCGCCGGCTCAGGAACGCGACGCGCGCGCCGAGGTCGAGACCGAGCCTGACCGGCGTGGGGCGCCTCGACATGAGCGTGGCCCCGAGGGCGAAGCCGCCCGCCAGCTCGTCCACCGCGAGGTCGCTGAAACCCGCGCCGCCGCCTGCGGTCGAGAGCGTGCCGTTCGCCGCGAGCAGCGCGGGCCCCGCCGAGAGCCGCGCCACCGGCCCCAGGCTCCGCGGCTGCCAGTGCACCAGCGCCTCGGTCTCGAACAGGCTGTAGTCCACCGAAGCGAACAGGCTGCCGCGCTCGACGATGCGGCTGCCGAGCAGGTGGTAGCCGATGTCCACGCCGGCGCGCAGCGTCGCGCTCAGCGGGTAGTCGAGACCGCCCGCGAGCGACAGCGATCCGCCCGGGGCTTCGGCGGTGAAGAGCTTCGCGTAGCCCACGGCGAGATGACCGCCCACGCTCTCGAGTCTCCCCGCCGCGCCCGCCGCCGCCGGCGCCAGCGCCAGCAGCGCCGCCACCACCGCTCCGCTGCCGAGTCTCATCGCGTGCCTCCTCGCGGTCACTTGTTGAACCGGATCTCGATGCAGTCGCCGTCCTGCACCAGGTAGTCGCGGCCCTCGAGCCGGAGCCACGCCTTCTCGCGCGCCTTCGCCGTGCCGCCCGCCTCGAGCAGCCGGTCCCACGCGATGACCTCGGCGCGGATGAACCCCTTCGCCAGGTCGGTGTGGATCTCGGCCGCCGCGTCCACCGCCTTCTCCCCCCGGTGCAGCGTCCACGCGCGCACCTCGTCGGGCCCCACGGTGAAGAACGAGATGAGCCCCAGCAGCTCGTAGCACGCGCGGATCATCAGCGAAAGCCCGTCCCCGGTCACGCCCAGCTCGGCGCGGAAGGCGGCCCGCTCCTCGGGCGGCAGCGCCACGATCTCGCGCTCGGTGTGGGCCTTGAGCGCGAGCGCCAGCGTGCCGGACCCGCCCGGCGGCGGCACCCGGGTCGAGGCCTCGTCCTGGTTGTACACCACCAGCAGGGGTTTCCGCGAAAGAAGCTGGAAGCCGCGCAGCAGCTTCTCCTCCTCGGCGTCGAAGGACTCGGCCCGCAGCGGCCTCTCGGCCTCGAGCAGGGTCCTGACGCGCTCCAGCGCCGCATGCTCGCGCTCGTGCTCCTTCTTCCCCACCCGCAGCTCCTTCGCCACGCGCTCGAGGCGCGCCTCGACGATGCCGAGGTCGTTGAGGATGAACTCGGCCTGCAGGTCGCGCAGGTCGCGCGCCGCGTCCACGCCGCCCGCGGCCGCCACCGCGAGGCTCTCGAAGTCGCGCACCACGGCGAGGAACGCGTCGCAGTTGCGCACGCTCAGGAACAGGTCGGGGCCCTTCGCCGCGGCGCGCGCGCTGGCGTGGCCGGCCGCCGCGCTGTCCACGAACTGCACCTGGGCGTACGTGGTCTTCTTCGGCTGGAACAGCGCCGAGAGCCGGTCCACGCGCTCGTCGGGCACGCGCACCACGCCCACCTGCTCGTGCGCGGGCCCGTGGTGCGTGCCCGCGCCCTGCATGAGGATCTCGAACAGGGTGCTCTTGCCAGACTGGGGAAGTCCGAGGATGCCGACGCGCTTCATGGAAGGCCCGATCGAGGGAGGATCGGGATAGGGGAGCGCGGGTATTCCCCGCGCTTCCCCTCCCACACCACCGGACATGCGGGTCCGCATCCGGCGGTTCGATGGTTCAGCGACCAGTCAGGCGCGGGACGCCGAGCTGGTCGAAGTACGAGGTCGGCAGC
>JACRPT010000065.1:15939-39155 GCA_016223045.1 Candidatus Eiseniibacteriota bacterium | reverse complement strand
ACCCGCAACCATCGCCATCGGACGATGCACGCTCTGCTCGCGGCCGTGCTGCGCTGGCTCGAGGCCCGCTTCACCGCGACCGAGGAGTACGCTCATGCAGCCTGACCTCAACCTCGCCGATTCAGGCGAAACGATTTAGACTCCGGCCGGCGCAGAGTTCGGACAGGGAGCCTCCATGGACCGAAGGTGGCAGGAACATCTCGATGCCCTGAAGCGCTTCAACGCGTGGGAGGCGGAAGAACTCAGGCGCCGACCGACCGACTATTCCCGGGCGCTGGCCTGGCTGTCGGAGGCATGGGAGCTCGCTGCCCGATACGGCCCCGGCGAAGACGCCACCGCCCGGCGCGACCGGCACCTTCTGGAGATCCTCGAGACGAGGCGCTCCCTCGAGCGGGCACGCATCAGCCCATGACGAGGCTCGGCGCCGCGGGTGCACGAGCTGGCCGCCGACTTGGAGCGGCCGCGGATCGTGGGGTTCCTCGAGACCACCATGAGAAAGGCGAACGCACGCCGGTGACGGGACGACCCGCGACGATTGGTCCAGGAGAACGCCCCCATGGGTGAGACCCGCGTAGACCTGCTGCACCTGCTCGAAGACCTGCGCGACGCCTATCCCGGCGCGCTCGAGGAGACCATCCTCACCGAGATCGTGGCGAACTCGCTGGACTCGGGCGCGCGCGCGCTCCGCGTGACGGCCGAGGCGCTCCCGCCGACTCAGCGGGCGACAACAGCGAGCGCCCGGGCGACTGTCGGCCCCTGCGTCAACCTGATGACGTAGACACCGCTCCGGCAGCTCTGGCACACAGCGACGGAGCGCTCGGCGGTGGAGCCGTCGTCGGGCAGCACCATGTGCTCGAGCCGCCTGCCGGCCAGGTCGAACATGTCGAGGCTACCTTCCCCATGGCCACGTAAGAGCTGCACGCGGAGAGGTATCGCGCCCGCTCGCGTCAGCGGATTGCCGAGCACCCGCAGCCCGAGCGATGGGCAGGCCAGCGGCACCGCCGTCTCGCCGACGGCCTCCTCGCCCAGTCGGAGCCGATACCGCCACGTGCGGCCGCACTCGACTGAGGCGTCCTCCCACCGCAGGTAGCCTCCACCGTCAATCGCGACACGACCCAGCTCGATCCAAGCGCCGTCCGGGCCCTGCCTCTCGACGGCCGCCTCCGACACGGCCGTCCCACCGACGTGCCACGTCAGCTTGAGCCTCACACCGTCGTACTCCGACCGCACAAACGAGGCCAGCACCGGCACGGGACCGTCGCCTTGCAGCAACTGCGCGTAGATGTCGGTCCCCGAGCCGCTGCGCTCGTCCGTCCACGCGACCACGATGGCCGTCCCGCTACCGCCCAGGGCGATGCCGTACTGGTCCCCGTCGGCCGTGCAGACGGCGACGCCATCGGAGGTCCACTGGGGTACGCCGGTCGGGGAGACCCGCTGCGCATAGATGTCGCGGGGCCCGAACTCCGTCGTCCCGCGCCGCGCGTCCTCCCAGACGATCACCGCCCCCCCCGCCCCGTCGCTGGCAATAGCCCGCGTCCCCTGGGAGTATCGGGCCGTGCACACCACGACCCCGTTTGGCGTCCAGTATGGCACGCCCGACGCATCCAGCCGCTGGCAATAGATGTCGTAGTCCACGAGATTGCGGCGGTCATCCCACGCCACGATGCAGCCGCCCATGCCGTCGGTGAGTACCCCCCCGACACCCTGTTGCCCCGGGGCAACGCACACCGGCGCGCCCTGCTGCGGCCAGCCGGGGGCCAGGTCCCCGGTCGCCAGGATGTGCTGGGCGTAGATGTCCCGCTCAATGTTGGGATACGCCCTTGAGTCTCCCCATGCGGCGAAAGCCCCCCCGGCACCGTCGGATGCGAGCGCCGTGCCGAACTGAGAACCTGGTGCAGTGCACAGGGGCCGTCCGCTGGCTCCCCAGCGCCGCGCGCCCGTCGAGTCAATCGCCTGGTAGTAGAGGTCCGTCTCAGTCGAGATCGAGATCGTACCGTCCGTCCAGGCGACGATGACACCGCCCATGCCATCGCTCACTGCGTTCGGGTACTGCTCACGCGTGGAGTCGGTAATCCGGATTCCGCCGTCCGCCCATCGCAGTGTACCGTCTGGCCCGACGCGCTGCGCCATGGCGACGGCGTTGTGCCCCAGGCTGTCCATATCGAACCAGAGCACGATCGCCCCACCACTGCCGTCAGGCACCAAGATGGGCGACATGGCACGGCGGGTTGGCGACGAGAGACGGACCCCATCGGTCGGCCAGCCGGCAGAGGGCGCCCCCAAGGGGGTGACGCGCTCGACGAAAACGCCTCCCGGACCAAACGGGTAGGCCGGCCGTGCGGCAACGGAGGGCGCCGCCTGCATCGAGGCCAGTGACCCCGCCTCCTCGACCCAGACGACCAGCGCCCCGCCTGCGCCGTCGTCGGCAATACCAAACGGATACTGATCGCCCGGGCCGGCGCGCAACGGCAACCCCCCGGCCGGCCACCCGACCACGGGCTCCCCGGCCGGGGTAAGCCGCAGCGCGTAGACATCGGCATTCCCCGAACGCAGGTCGCTCCAAGCCAGGAACGACCCTTGGGGCCCGGCCATCGCGCTCGGCCACTCCTGATTGCCGGGGCCCACGGACACCGGCGCGCCGTCCCCCACCCACTGAGCAGAAACGACACGGGCCCCCACGGCGAGAGCAAGCAGAAGCACCACGCCGGTCGCGCGCGACACCACGGGCCACCGCAGGCCTGACGGGTGCGAGTGCGATGCATCAGCAAGCGCTGCCATGTCAATCTCCTGCTCCCGCCGATCTGGGGTTCTGCCGTTGTATGCGCCCCGTGCGTGCGCCCGACCAACCAGGCCGCCACACCGCGCAACCGTACAGGCACGTCTTGACCGGCGCCCGCCGTCCTCAACCCACCAGAACTGGCGTCCTGGACTCAGGGCGCCAGGACCACCAGACGTCGCGTCTCCACCGTCCTGCCGCCAAACTCCATTCTGCAGAAGTAGACCCCGGGCCCGACCCTGGCCCCGCCCTCGTTCCGTCCATCCCACCGCGCCGCGTGCCATCCGGGATCGACCCAACCCCTGAAGGCCTCGCGAACCCTCCTACCCGTCACGTCGTAGACACCGAGCCTGACCCAACCCTTGCGCGGGACCTCGAACGCGAGCCGTGCCCCCGCGCGAACCGGGTTGGGTGCGCACACGAGCCGATCACCTGTGGCTCCTCCGCTCGGCTCGACTGCAACCCCGGCGATTCTCCTGCCGATCGCCGTCAACGCCACTCGAGCCCCGATGGTGTCCGCCGGGAACCAGACCCATCCCGGCAGCGGACGATTGTTGTCGTATATCTCATAGACATATGTCTCCACGACGCAGCTATCGCCGCTCACGCTCCCCGCAACGATGCGCCCGCCGTACAACCTGTCGTTGTACCTGTAGGGGCTGTCCTCGGTCACCCCGATCGTTCCCGAGGCCCGTACCCACGCGACCGGCGTGTCAGCGAAGGCCGATCGGAATCGCACCGTCTCCCTCAGCTTGTAGCGCTTTGTCAGGAATTGGCCCGTCCCGAACCACAGAGCCGGGCAGTCGTAGAACACCATCAGATACGGCGGCACACGCTCCACGACCGACAGCCCGCCCGCCTGCTGGTGCTCCACACGCCGGAAGTCATCCAGCCACCGGAGTGCTTCGTCCACACGCACCAGGCCGGCGCCGGTCGAATCATCCCGGCCCGCAGGAGCCATGTCCCGCGCCGTCATGCTCAAGATGTGCTCGATGTCCTCCCCCGCCAACGTGTCGCGGACGAGGGAATACGACAGCATCAACGCCGCGGCCCCGGCGAACGCCGGCGCGGCGGCCGAGGTTCCGCCGAATCCATCGTAGCCGTCGCTCAGTCCGTAGTAGGTCAGCAAGTCCGGCGAGTACCTCACCCGCGTTGTGGCGATGTACTCACCGCCCGGTGCCGCGAAGTCCACAGTCGGTCCGTAGTTGGACCCCGCTCGGCTTATCGGCCACTCCAGCGTCTTGGCATCCTCCCAGCGCGTTCCGTCCGGAAGCAACGCACCCACCGACATGACCGGCAGCTTGAATGCGCCCGGGAACTCGGGGTGGTTGTTGTTGTCATTCCCGGAACTCGCGACCACCAGGTGCCCCTGGAGGAAGGCGTTGTTGAACGCGCCCCGAAACGCCGCGTTCGAGGAATCCGAGTACCCGTAGCTCACGTTGTAGATCCAGATGGGACGGTCCGCCGGGTAATGCGAAGCCGAATCAATCGCCGCCGCCAGGGTCAGTTCGTCTCCCCAATAGTGCTTGAACGACACGGGCGTCACGTCCCAGGCCACACCAGTGATGCCATGAGCGTTGTTCCCGCGTGCCGCGATGATCCCGGCAACGACCGTGCCATGACCGTCGTAGTCGTGGTCGGAGCCATCCTCGCAGAACTGGGGTCAGGCCGTGCAGGGGCCTGCCTCAAGCCTGGCGGTGAACTCGGGATGGTCCCGGGCGACGCCCGTATCGAAGACCCCCACGCGAACCGCCGGCCGCGCGCCGATGTCGATGTCCCACGCGGCCTCCGCCCCTATGTCCACGCCGGCAACCGGATTGCCGCAGGGGACGGTGGCGTGGTTCGCCAGTCCCCACTGCATTCCAAACAGCGAATCCGTCGGCGTTCGCATGGGCACGCCGGGGTGCAGAGGCGCGCAGCCCTGCACGTCGGGCGACAATCGCAGCCGCGCCGCGGCGCGCAGCTCGAGCGAATCCGGGTGGAGCTCCGCGATGTAGCTGCCGGACAGGTCGGCCAGCTTCACGGGTTCCCCCAGGAGGTTCGTCGCGTTCTCGTAGGCCCTGGATGGCCGCCCCAGTGCCCATCGAAGACGGACGATCCCGACCTCGGGCAGCAGCCCCGCGGTCCCCGCGGACCTGAACCGGAACGTCCCGGGCGTCGCCGACGTCAACGGGCCGTCCACCACGGCGCCCTTCCTGAAGTCGATTCCCAGGACGGAGGGGACGATCCGCCTGAGGCCCGGATCGGCCGCCGTCGGTGCCCCACCGCCTACCGTGGCGGCCCCCGTGATTGCCAGGGTGTCCTCCTGACCCGCACTGTCCGTGATGCGAATCAAGTAGGCGAAGAACGAGGCTCGCACCGCCGTGGGCGCCGTGCGCACGAACCAGTAGGCGATCGCGTGGCGTGCGGCGCTCCGTTGCGCCATGACGATCGTCGAGTTGTACGGTCCGAGCGGGTCGCCCGCCGAAACTTCAGCAGGCGGGGTCTGCGTCGCGTAGTCCGGGTAGGGCGACGGCAGCAGTGCAGCGACCAGCGAGTAGCCGGCGCCGGCCGATCCGTCCGGAAACCACCGCAGGATCGCGCTCACGCTCATGATGTCGCCAGCGCCCTCGATGATGAGGAAGAGCGGGGCCGGTGTCTTCGGCGAGGCGATGGTCGTGTCCGACACGCGGCTGTCCGGCGACCAGCTCAGGTAGGCCCGCGCGAATCGGTTGTTGCCGGCCGCGGACGCCACCGACGGCAGAAGGAGACAAGCGGCAGCGGCGGTGATCCAGACGGCGGCCTTGAGGTTCATCTTGGATCTCCGCAGAGAACTACCCAGCTCTTGGGAAGTGACATCGCCTGTTCTCGATTCGAGCGCAGGTGGCGCGGGCTTCGATGTCCCGGGGGGCGCTTCGCCCCTCGGCTTGCCCCGAGATGCTCCCTCTCTGCCTTTCCGAGCGCGCATGGTACGTACGGACCACCCAGCCGTCTGCAATGCCCGGGGAGTACTTCGGGCCCGGCCGGTTCTGTGCTTCCAGCTATGGGACTTCCTTCGGAGACTCCCGGTGGCGTGCAGTCGGCCCGGCGGGCCGGTTGCCTCGCGGAGGACCTCCTCTGCCCTTCGACCGCCGCGGTTGTGCGACAAGGTCGTGGGACAGGGGGTTCGACCGAGAGCAGTCCGGCACCTGCGGTCGGTCTGGGCCTGCGCCCCACGGCCTTGCCGCACACCCACTCGCGTCTGGCAGGTGACCATCGTATCCGGCCTCGGCTAAGATGTGCAGAGCCGCGCCCAGAGCACGCCCGCGCGGCGAGAGGCCCGGTTCCGTGGGCGCGCACGCATCGCGAGGGAATGATGGGTGAGACCCGCGTAGACCTGCTGCACCTGCTCGAAGACCTGCGTGACGCCTATCCCGGCGCGCTCGAGGAGACCATCCTCACCGAGATCGTGGCGAACTCGCTGGACTCGGGCGCGCGCTCGATCCGCGTGACCGCCGACCCGGCGCAGGCGACGCTCACCGTGCTGGACGACGGCGCCGGGATGCAGCGCCGCGAGCTGGCCCGCTATCACGACGTCGCGGCCAGCGCCAAGACACGCGGCGAGGGCATCGGCTTCGCCGGCGTCGGCATCAAGCTCGGCCTGCTGATCTGCGAGGAGGTGCTCACCGAGACGCGCCGCGGCAAGACCCACGTCGCCACGCGCTGGCACCTGGCCTCGCGGCACAAGGCGCCGTGGAAGTGGGTGCCGCCGCCGGGCCGGGTGGCCGAGCGCGGCACCGCCGTGAGCCTCAGGCTTCGCAACACACTCTCACCGATGCTCGACCCGGGGTTCCTCGAAGGCACGCTGCGCCGCCACTTCGAGCCGCTGCTGAACCCGGCGTTCGACGCCCTGCTGCGCGAGCATTACCCGCACGGCACGCACTTCGAGGTGAACGGCCGCGCGGTCGAGGCCGAGCCCACGGGCGGCGCCGAGATCGCGCCGCTCGAGGCGCGGCTCGCCCGCAAGCGCAGGCCCTCGGCGCTCGGCTACCTGGTGCGCGAGACGCTGCCGCTGCCGGAGGAGCGGCGCGGCGTGGCCATCAGCACGCTCGGAAAGATCATCAAGCGCGGCTGGGACTGGCTGGGGCTCACGCCGGCCGCGCCCGAGCTGATCGGCGGCGTCATCGAGGTCCCGGCGCTGGCCGGGTGCCTGACCCTCAACAAGGCCGACTTCATCCGCAGCGGGCCGCGCGGCGCCACCTACCTCGCCTACCGCAAGGTGCTCCAGGAGGTGGTCTCGCGCCAGCTCGCGCTGTGGGGCGACGCGCGCGACGTGGCGGAGGAGAGCCGCCGGCGCGCCGCGCGCCCGGTCGAGCGCGACCTCGAGCGCGTGCTGGTGGACCTGGCCGACGACTTCCCGCTGCTCGCCGCGCTGGTCGAGCGCCGCGAGGGCGGCCAGCGCCGGCTCCCGATCGGGCGCGGCGCCGCCGAAGACGCGCGCGCCCTGGTGGCTTCCTCGCTCGCGCTCGAGACCGCGGCCGCGCAGCCCGCGGAGGCCGGCAACGGCCAGCCCGCTGCGGCGGCGCCCGGGCCGGCGGCGCCCGAGCCCGCCGCGAACGTCGCGGAACCCGTGCCGCACTCGCCCGAGCCGCCGCGCATCGAGACCCCGCCTGGGACTGGCGGCCCGCGCCGGCCCGCGCGCTACGGGCTCACCATCCAGTTCGAAGCACGGCCCGGCGAGCCCGAGATCGGGCGGCTGGTCGAGTCCACGGTGTGGGTGAACGAGGCGCATCCCGCCTACCGGCGCGCCGCGGCCTCGCGCTCGGAGGGCTACCACCTGGCGCTGGCGGTGGCGATGGCGCTCTCGCCGCTGGCGGTCGAGCCGGCGCAGGAGCGCGCCTTCATCACCGCGTTCCTCGAGCGCTGGGGCGGCGCGCTCGAGGCGAAGAGCGGGCGGAAGGCCCGGCGCTGAGCGCTTGAGTCCGGCTGGCATCGGCCCCACACTGTCGCCATGGTCCTCTCTCGCGACACCAGCCCCGAGGCCGAGCGCGTGCAGATGGAGCTGCTGCGCAGGATGTCGCCGGCGCGGAAGCTTGCGCTCATGGCGGGGCTCCTGGCAACCGGCCGGGAGCTGGTCCTTGCCGGGATCCGTCACAGGAACCCCGAGGCCAGCCACGAGGAACTCGAGGACCGGTTCGCGATGCTGATGCTCGGCCCGGATCTGGGGGGCAGCTTCGTTTCGGCGAGACGTGCGCGAAGGAAGCGAATCGAGGCCAGCCGGGATGGACATTGAGTTCGAGCCGATCGAGATCCTCGCCAAGGCCGCGCGCATCCTCGACGATCTGAAGATCCCGTGGATGGTGGGCGGCTCCTTCGCCAGCTCGTTCTTCGGGGCCGCACGCTTCACCGGCGACGCGGATGTCGTCATCGACATGCGCTCCGAGCATGTGGACCCCCTGGCCCGCGAGCTTGAACGCGAGTTCTACGTCAGCCGCGACGCCATGCGCGAAGCACTCCGCGATCGCCGCTCGTTCAACGCCATCCACGTCGAGTCGTCGTTCAAGATCGACTTCTTCGTGCTCGGCGCCGGTCCATTCGATCGCGAGGAGTTCGGGCGGCGCCTGACTCCGCGGGCCAGCTCGCCGGCCGGCACTCCGCTCGTGTTCAAGACGCCTGAGGATTCCGTCCTCCGCAAGCTCCACTGGTATCGCCTGGGCGGCGAGGTCTCGGAGCAGCAGTGGCGGGACGTGCTCGGCGTACTGATCGTCTCGCGCGACCTGCTCGACAACGCCTACATGGACCGTTGGGCCGCGCACCTGGGCGTGACGGACCTGCTCGAGAAGGCCCGAGGGGAAGCCGGCGGCGTCTGAGGCGTCCACAGGTCGCGGGGCGTCAGCTCGCGAGCCTCTTCCTCACGTCCCTGAACACCTGCGTCATGTGCTGCCACGCGAACGCCGCGCCGTGGCGCCCGAGCCGTGTGAGCGGGATCCACTCGGCGCTCGCGGCGTCATCGGCGGCGCGCGCCTCGCCGCGGCGCCAGCGCGCGATGAAGTAGAAGTTCATGGTGGGGAACCAGCCGAAGCCGCGCAGGTAGTAGCGGTCCCAGTAGAAGCCCAGCGGCTCCGCGCGCCCCACCGCGAGCCCGGTCTCCTCGGCCAGCTCGCGGCGCGCCGCCTGCTCAATCCCCTCGCCCGCCTCCATGAAGCCGCCCGGGATGTCGAGGCATCCCCGGCGCGGCGCGTGCGCGCGCCGGAGCACCAGCACCGCGCGATCCCTCACCACGATCATGCCCGAGCAGGAGCGCGGGTAGTCGTAGATCAGGTAGCGGCAGCGCGGGCAGCGGATCTCGAGCGCGTGCCTGCCATGCGCCCGCCGCACCGGCCGGCCGCAGCGCGAGCACGGGAAGGCCGGGCTCCGCCCGGGCCGCGCGGCCTCCCCTGCCGCGGACGATGCGCGGTCCCGTCCCGCCCTGCGCCGGACCGTCACGGCGCGCTCATCGGGGCGACCGCCGCCGGCACCACGCGCGCGCCACGGCGCGCCCGTCGTAGCGACCGCCGCCGGCACCACGCCCGGTCGTCACGGCGCGCTCACCGTGATGACCGCGGGCAGCGGCACGCGCCGGCCCTCAGGGTCGGCGCCGCCCGCGCCGTTCCATTGCCCGAATGTCGCGTAGCGGAAACGACCCGCGCTCACCAACAGCTCGGCCTCGCGCCCGCCATCCATCGCCATGGCCTGCGTGAGATGGAGCGGCGCGGCCTGCAGCAGGCGCGCCAGGTCCCACAGCGTGTAGGCGCCTTCGCTGGTGAACACCACGAGCCGGCCGGCGCGGTCCTCCGCCACCACGGTGCGGTTCGCGATCTGGTCGCTCCTGCGCACGCGCACCGTGCCCGAGCGGTCGAACAGCATGAACGACTGCGCGACCTCGTCCCAGTGCAGCGAATCGGGGTCGAGCGGCTCGCGCTCCAGGTCCACGACGCGCGCGCGCCGCGAGCCGTCCGACGACCCGGCCACCAGCGCGGCCCGGAACGTGGGATGGATCCGCGGCGACACCACCTCCCCGTCGCTCACCAGCAGGCCCATGTAGGAGAAGTCGGGGTAGAACTGGCCGGCGTTGAACACCGCGAGCGCGCCGGTGCGCTCCTGCCACGCGACGATGTCGGGCGGGCGCGTGACGCGCTCGCGTGCGTAGTGGTGCACCCGGATGCGCACGCGCGCGGGGTCGAGCCGCAACGCGGCGATGGCGGCCGAGCCGCCGCGGCACCACGGCTCGCCGCGCAGCGTGCCGAACTCCACGCCCGGCCGCAGCGCGCGCCAGTGCGGACGGCCCGCGTCGCGGGTCACGATGAACAGACCCACGGCCACCGCGACCAGCGCGGTGACCCGGGCCACGGGGAAGTGCCGGCGCATCATGCCGGGAAGTGTGACCGCGGCGCGCGGGCGAGTCAAAGCCGGAAGCGCGGGGAAGGTGCGCGGCCGGGTCGTCCGCAGTCGCCGCGACCCCCACGCACGCCGCCTCAGTCGCCCATGAACACCACGAGCCGCCCGAAGGTGGAGCCGGCGCCCGGCGCCTCGACGCGGTGGACGCAGACGCCGCCCCCGCCCGCGCCGCTTCAGTCGCCCATGAACACCACGAGTCGTCCGAAGGTGGATCCGGCGCCCGGCGCCTCGACGCGGTAGACGTAGACGCCGCTCCCGACCGGGCGGCCGTGCTCGGTGAGCAGGTCCCACTCGAGCACCGAGGACGGGTCGTCCTTCGAGAGCGTGCGCACCAGCGAGCCGCCCAGGTTGAAGATCCACACCTCGGCGCGCTCGGGCATGTTGATGAAGCGCAGCACCCGGCCGGCGGGCCGGTCGTAGCGCGACAGCAGCCGGTACGGGTTCGGCACGGCGCGGATGAGCGCGAGTCCCGCGCGGATGCCGGCCGCGGCGCCGTGGGTGGCGGGCGTGGTGTCGAACTCGAAGCGGTCGTTCGCCGCGGCCGGGATCACCCAGTCGAAGCGGAACAGGTCGCCGTCGTCGATCGCGGCGCCGGCGTAGCGCTGTCGCGCCCACAGCACGTAGAGCAGCGGCAGCGAGCCCTGGCCGATCGCGCCGTCCTGGGTCACGGCCGCGTGCGGCGTGCCAGTGTACGGCAGCCGCATCGGCGCCAGGATCTCGTGGCCGCCGGACCCCGAGGTGTCGGGCGCCCAGGTCGAGTCGAGCGTGGCGGCCTGGAGCTGGCGCGGCAGGACGTTGCCCGCATCGTCGGTGTACACGCGCTCGGTGAACACCACGTCGAGCTGCATGCTTCGCGACACGTCCCACACCGTGAACGGCACGGTGTGGAACCCGCCGTAGAGCCACTGGCGCCCCTGCGGCGGCTCGCCGCCATCGCTGAGCTTCTCGTAGCGCAGGAAACGGTAGGCCCGCTGCGTCGTCCGGCGGTCGAAGTGGATCTCGACCGGGCCGAATGCCTGGGGGCCCAGCACCGGGTCGGCCAGGCTCCCGAAGAACGGCTTCGCCACCCCTGCGCCGCCACCGAAGAACGGCAGCCCGCCGTTCACGCCGTCGAGCGCGCGCGGCGCGGAGTTCGGCAGGTCCTGGTAGCGCGCGCCCACCAGCTTCGGGAAGTAGCTCCCGACCACGCGCACGCGCAGGCCGTCCGCCACCGGGTAGTCGTCGCCGCCGCGGCGGTTGAGCCGGCCCGAGAGCAGCGAAAGGCCGGCCGTCAGGTCGGTGAGGTTCCAGCCGGAGGTCACGGTCGCCGTGTCACCGGCCACCCGCCCGCTGAACGGCGGCTCGAGCGGCGTGAAACCGACGCGGTAGCGGTGCCCGGTCACGCGCGCGGGGTCCACCACCTCCACGGTGATCCGGTCTGTGGTCGCCGGGACCGAAGGGTCCACCGGGCGGTAGACCACCGGCAGCGCCGACGCCGCGCCGGGGTCGCTGCCGGGCGCCGGGCGCTGCGGGATCGCGGCCACCACCGCGAGCGGGCTCTCGAGCACGCGCGGCTTCTCGCCCGCGCCCACGGCGTAGGCCGAGACCGCGAACCAGTACTCGGTGCCGGAGACGAGCGGCCCGCCGCGCAGCGTGTCGCGCGCGACCTCGTGGCAGAAGCGGATGCCGCTGTCCGTGCCGAAGCCGACCGGCGCGTCGTGCAGCACGATCCCGCGCGCGGGATCGAGCACGTCGTCGGCCACGACGCGCACGCCGTCGCTCTCGTCCCAGGTCGCGAGCCGGGTCCACGGACCGGAGGGGCCGGCTCCCTGCCAGACGTTGAAGCCCTGGAAGGCGTAGCCCGTTTCCCGGT
This sequence comes from Candidatus Eiseniibacteriota bacterium, assembly GCA_016223045.1. GTDB lineage: Bacteria > Eisenbacteria > RBG-16-71-46 > RBG-16-71-46 > RBG-16-71-46 > JACRPT01. Next base: position 27,132 of record JACRPT010000065.1, on the reverse strand, counting down.
AGGCGCTGCGCGCGGCTTCGTCCCAGCACAGCGCGACGCGGTCGCGTTCCGCCTCCACGCTGACCGTCGGAGGTGAGGGCGGCTGCGCGAACTCGTAGCCGCGCGCGAACAGGCCGCGCGCGAAGTCGGCGGCCAGCCGCAGCACGTCCACCGAGGCGAGCCGATCGGCGCCGCGCGCGGCCACGATGGCGCCGGCGATCACCTGGCTGTCGCCCGGCGCGAGCGTGAACGGCCCGCTCGAGAGCAGCATGCGCGGGTCGTAGAGCGGGCCCGGCAGCCAGCCGGTGCCCGCCACCGGGTCGCCGGTGTAGGTGAAGCTCGTCGGCAGCCCGGTGGTGGGATCGGTCACCGGCTGGCCGGACGGGTCGAGCGTGCGCATCAGGTGGTAGATCGACGCTCCGTCGTACGCCTTGATGTAGCCGTGGAAGTTCGTGAGGCCGAGCGTGCCGCCGCTCGCGCGGTCCAGCGCGCCGCGCGACATCAGGCAGCCGACCGCGGGCGGCGTGGCGCCGTAGACCATGTCGTCGTGCGTGCGGTTGTAGGCGAAGCCGAGGGCGCGCGCGAGGTCCACACCCACCAGGTCGTCGCTCGCGTCCCCGACATCGGGGTCGGCCCACAGCGACACGTAGGTGCTGTCGAGCGTGTCCGCGCCGCGGTTGCAGATCCTGAACTCCGCGAACACCGCGTCGCCGAGCGGATCGGCGCGCTCGAACGCGAACAGGGTCTGGCGCACCTCGACGCCGAGCGCCGGCGGTGGGGCGGCCGGCGCGGCGGCGTTGTATACCGCCCACAGCATCAGGTCGCCCTTCACGTCGGGGCCCGGGACATCCACCGAGTCGGTGGGATCCGCGGTCGCCGTCAGCGGGAGCCGCCAGTTGCGCGTCGGCGCCCCATACGGCGCGGCGCCCGCGAGATACTCGCTCCAGGCGTGGTGCACGAGCGTGTCGCCGTCGGACGTGACGCGCGTGACGTGCGCGGTGTCGGCGGGCGAGCCGCTCCAGCGCCGCACCTTCCACACGCGGTACTGCGGGCGCGCGGGATCGTCGGAGAACCCGCCCACCATCGCGCCGGGATGGAAGCCGATGGCGTAGCCGCCGCCCGCGACGCGCACGCCGCTTCCCACCTTCGCGCCGATCCACAGGCCGCCGGCGCTGAGCACCGCGGGGGCGCCGCCCGCGGGGTAGCGCAGCGGCGCGCCGAAGGTGCCGGCGTTGTCCACCGGGAGGTCGAGCCGGTTCACGTCCAGGCGGCGGAGGTCGGCGATGACCGGCGTGCGCGTTCCCCCGGCGCGCGCGAGACCGGCGAAGGCAAGAAGCGCCGCGAGCGCGAGAAGCGCGCAGGCGAGGAGCGCAGCGCGGCGGCGCGCGAGAGGAAGGAGCTTGCGCGCGAACGGATGGAGGCTCATGCGAACCCTCCCCGGCCGGTCGGACCTCGCCGGCCCTCGCGTTCGCGTGCCGTGCGCGGGCAAGGCGCCGCGGGCCGCCGGCTCAGCCGCCCGCAGCGTAGCGCCGCAGGGCGTCTCGGACAAGAAGCAGATCGCCGACGTTGTCGGCGGTCACGAGACCCACCAGCCGGTCCTCGTCGAGCACCGGCAGCGCGGCGTGGTCGCTCCCGCGCATGCGCATCACCACGTCCTCGAGCGAGTCGGAGGCCTCGGCGTAACGGAAGTCGGACTGGATCACTTCCCCCACCGGCGTGTCGATGCCGTGGCTCTGCAGCGCGAGGATCAGGTCGGTGCGCCGCAGCATCCCCGCCAGCCGGTCGCCATGCATCACCGGGAAGTCCTGCTGGCTCCCGGCCATCAGGTACTCGACCGCGCGGCGCAGCGGTTCGGTGATGTCCAGCCGGTGGAACTCGGTGAGCATCGCCGCGCGCACCGGCAGCCCGGTGAGCGAGGTCCTGGTCTGGACCAGCGTGCGTTCCTCCGCCGCGGCCAGGAACACGAACAGGGCGACGAGCATGAGCATCGGGTTTTTCGTCAGGAGCCCGGCCATCCCGAACAGCAGCGCGAACCCCTGCCCCACCATCGAGGCGATGCGCGTGGCGCGGACGTACGGGAGCTTGAGCGCGAGCAGCGCGCGCAGCACCCGCCCGCCGTCCATCGGGAAGGCCGGGATCAGGTTGAAGAGCACCATCACCAGGTTCACGAGCACGAGCGCGCCGAGCAGCCCGCCCCGCAGGCTCTCGAGGCCCAGCGGACGCTGGAGCGCCCCCATGAGCGCCACCAGCAGCGCGCCGATGGCGACGTTCACCGCCGGGCCGGCGATCGCGACCACGATCTCCTGGGTGGGCTTCTCGGGCATGCGCTCGAGCCGCGCCACGCCGCCGATCGGCAGCAGCACGATGTCGCGGGTGCGGATGCCGTAGCGCCGTGCGGTCAGGGCGTGACCCAGCTCGTGGAGCACCACGCACCCGAACACCATGAGCAGCAGCGCCACCGTCGCGATCGCGCGCTGCGGCTCCCCGGTGAACAGCCCCTGCGTGAGCGCGAACCAGCCCACGAACAACAGGAACGTGACGTGCAGCTCGACACGGATCCCGAACAGGCGCCCGATGGTGAACGACCAGCGCATCAGGTCCCCGGCGTTCCCACGCGGATGCGGGCGTCCAGGGTGACCACGCCGCGGCCGGGCCTGAGCACGCGCACCGGGTTCAGGTCCAGCTCCGCGAGGTCGGAGTGGTCCTCGGCGAGCTGCGCGATCCGCAGGATGGTCTCCTCGAGCGCCGCGACGTCGCCGGGCGCCGAGCCGCGATAGCCTTCGAGCAGCGGGAACGCGCGCACCTCGCGCACCAGCTCGCGCGCGTCGCGGTCGGTCATCGGCGCGATGCGGAACGAGACGTCCTTGAGCATCTCGACGTGGATACCGCCGAGCCCGAACATGACGAGCGGCCCGAACTTGGGATCGCGGCTCACGCCGAGGATGGTCTCGACGCCCTCGCGCACCAGCGGCTGCACCAGCCCGCCCTGCATCTCGCCCTCGCGCCCGAGCGCGGCGAGCCGCTCGCGCATCCTGCGCCACGCGGCGCTCACCTCCGCGCCGTTCCGCAGGTCCAGCGCCACGCCGCCCACGTCGGACTTGTGGAGGACCGTGTCGGAGTGGAGCTTCAGCACCACCGGGAAGCCGATCGCTGCCGCCTCGCGCACCGCCTCCGCCTCGTCGCGCACCAGCCGCACCGGAGCCTGGCGGATGCCGTAGGCGTCGAGCACCTCGGCCACCTCGTCGTGGCGCAGCCAGCCCGCGCCGCCGCGGCCGAGCGCGTGCGACAGGGCGTTCGCCGCCCGCACGCGGTTGACCGCGAGCGCGACCGGCGCCCCCGGCTCGGTCTGCCGCCAGCGCCCGTAGCGCACCGCGCGCGACAGGGCGATGGCGGCGGACTCGGGAAACACGTACGACGGGATGCGCCCGGCCTGGAACACGGCCAGCGCCTCGGGCACGCCGTGCGTGCCGAGGAAGCACGAGAGCACCGGCTTGCGCGGGCGCCCGTCCGCGTCGGCGCGGCGGCCCGCTTCCTCGACCCCGCGCACGATGGCCGACGCGACGTCCGCGGCGCCGGTGCGGATCGGCGGTACGTAGAGCGCGAGCAGCGCGTCCACGCTGGGGTCGTCGAGCACCGCCGCGCTCGCCTTCTCGAACGAGTCCGGCGTGGCCGAGGCGATCATGTCCACCGGGTTGCGCGTCGAGGCCTCGGGCGGCAGGAACGAGCGCAGGAACTCCTGCGTCGGGTCGCCCAGCACCGGCACCACCAGACCGTGGGTCTCGCACGCGTCGGAAGCCATGATGCCCGGGCCGCCCGCGTTCGTCACGATGCCGACGCGGCCGCCGCAGGGCACCGGCTGGTGCGCGAGCACCAGCGCGACGTCGAACAGCTCCTCGATGGTGTCGGTGCGGATGACGCCCGACTGGCGGCACAGCGCGTCCACCGCGGCGTCCGCGCCGGCGATGGAGCCGGTGTGCGAGGAGGCCGCGCGCTGCCCGGCGCGGGTGCGCCCGCTCTTGACCGCGACGATCGGCTTGTGACGCGCGATGCGCCGCGCGATCGGGATGAACCGTCGCGGGTTCCCGAACGACTCCAGGTAGAGCAGGATGATCCCGGTGCCGGGGTCGCGCTCCCAGAACTCGAGCAGGTCGTTGCCCGACACGTCGGCCTTGTTGCCGACGCTGACGAAGTGCGACACGCCGATGTTGAGCTGGGAGGCATACTCGAGGATGGCGACCCCGAGCGCGCCGCTCTGCGAGGAGAACGCCACCTTGCCGTGCGGCGGGTAGATCGGCGCGAAGGTGGCGTCGAGCCGCACCACGTCCTCGGTGTTGAGGACGCCCAGGCAGTTCGGGCCGACCAGACGCATGCCGTGGCGGCGCACCACCTCGACCAGCTGCTGCTCGAGCCGCGCGCCGCGCTCGCCGGTCTCGCGGAAGCCCGCGCTGATGACGACCACCGCCTTGACGCCCTTCCGGCCGCAGGCCTCGACCACCTCCACCACGCGCGCGGCGGGCACCACCACCAGGGCGAGGTCCACCTCGCCCGGCACGTCCGCGATGGTCGGGTAGGCGGCCACCGACTGCACCACCGGCGACTTCGGGTTCACCGGGTACACCGGGCCGTTGAAGTTGTGCGAGAGCAGGTTGTGGAACAGCGAGCCGCCCACCGTGCCCAGGTCGCGCGAGGCGCCGATGACGGCGACCGAGCGCGGGCGGAACAGCGGATCGAGCGAGCTGAGGGGCGGTCGGGCTTCGGGGATCGAGGCCTCCGCCCCGGCGGGGCGGGGGTCGGTCGTGGCGGATCTCATGGGCGCTTTCCGATGCGGATCAGCAGGTCCTCCTCCGTGGAGTCGGCGGAGTGTCGCACAACCGGAATGCCCCTGCCAGCGCATGGAGCGCGCGGGGCGCGCGCAGAGCTCGGGTCATTCGTGCGAGGGATGGCGGCGCCGCGGTGTGCGTGGCCGTAGCGCAGCCGTCGCGACGCGCGAAGCCGCGCAGGCGTGGAGGAGGCGATGCGGCGCCTCAGGCCGCGCGATCCTCTTCGCCGCCGTCGAGGAACGAGGTGAGCGCTTCCAGGTCGCGCCGGGCGGCCTGGTGGCCGGGGTTGATCCACAGCGCGTGGTAAAGCATGCGCAACGCCACCTCGATGGCGCCGATCTCGATGCACGCCGAGCCGGCGAGGTACCACAGCATGGGATCGTGCGGAGAGCAGGCGAGCCCCCGCAGCGCGTAGGAGAGCGCCTCGCGCTCGTCGCCCTCGCGCATCGCGGTCTCGGAGGCCTCGGCGAAGGAGCGCGCCGTGTCGAGCCCGGACGGGGTCTCGAGGCCGGGGATGTGGAGCTCAAGCTCCATCATCGCGAGCTTGAGCGTGTGCGCGACGTACTGGTCGAGCCCCGCCGACTTGCGGACCAGCACGCGGTCGGCGAGGTGCGCGAGCGCGCGCGTGATGTCGCTGATCTGGGGGCGCGGCGATTCCGGCACGAGCGGTCCTCCCGCGGCGGGACGGGGCCGACGCGGCGCCGGAACGGGCCCCGCAAAGGGGGCACGCCCGACGCCGTGACGTCCTGCTGCACGGGGATTATCGGCAGGCGGCGCGGATTCTGAAGCGCGGCGTGCGGGCCGCGCCGCTCGCCTCACGCGGCCGCAGCGGCCGCGCGCTCGCGCGCCGTTCCCGCGCGAGTGCGCCCATCAGCCCGCCGCCGTCGCCGATGGCGCGGCGGCGCCGCGCGCGGTGCCCGCCGAGCGGGCGGCAGCCAGCCCCGTGGTCACCAGCGGGATGCCGGCGTAGGTCAGCCCGATGTCGGCCATGTAGTCGGCGAAGGACATGTGCATGGGACCGCCGGCGAGCATGAGCGGCGCGTCGATGAGAATGCAGACCGCGAACCACAGGATGCCCACCAGGAACCCATCGCGGACGGGCCGTCGCTCGACCCGGCCCAGCCAGGCGAGCCCCAGCACCACGGCCGAGCCGGTGACGGTCACCGCCATGATGGATTCGAAGAGAGGCCGCGCGGGTCCGCGCAGGGGGAAGCTGATGAACGCGACGACGAACGGGATCAGCCACATGAGCACGCCAAGACCGAGCGACCTGCCGAGCGATCTCATCGGGTCCTCCTTTCGCAGCGTCATCCCATCGTGAACCGTGCGTCCGCCGCCCGCAGGAACTGCTCGAGCACGTTGCCGGCCACCGCGCGCCGGTAGGCGGCGTCCGAGCGGATGTCGTCGATCGGCGCGATGTCTTCCATGAGCGCGGCGCGCGCCGCGGCGGTCGCTGTGGCCGACGGCCTCGCGCCGAGCAGCGCCCGCTCGGCGCGGCGCGCCCGCAGGGTCACCGGGGCCACGCTGCCGAGCGCCACGCGCGCCAGGTCCACCTCTCCCCCGCGCGCGACGCGCACCAGGCCGCACAGCACGACCTTCGAAATGCTCTGGGCGCGCCGGGTGCCGACCTTGCGGAAGAACGGGAACGCGCGCGCCGGCGGGAACGGCACGGTGACGGCGGTGATGAGTTCGTCGGGCTCGAGCACGAGGTCGCGGTAACCGCGGTAGAGCGTGCCGAACGGGATGTCGCGCCCGCCGCGCATCGAGCGCGCGTGGACGACGGCCTCGTGGGCGAGCAGCACGGGCAGCGAGTCTCCGGCGGGCGAGCCGTTGGCGATGTTGCCGGCGATGGTGGCGCGGTTCTGGACCTGCCACGCGCCGATGACGGCCGCGGCGGCGGCGAGCGCGGGCAGGCAGCGGCGCACCAGTGGGTGCTCGCGGATCATCGTGAAGGTGGTGAGCGCGCCGAGCGTCACCCCGCCGCGCGCCTCGCGGATGCCGCGCAGCTCGCGGAGCCCCCACAGGTTCAGGAAGCGCCGGCCGACCTGCTGGCCGGCGTTGAGGTACACGAGCAGGTCGGTGCCGCCGGCCAGCGGCACGAGGCGCTCGGTGGCGAGCGAGTCGTGGAGCAGGCGGAGCGCGTGGGCGAGGTCGCGCGGGGTGGCGACTTCGAGCGTCGAGAGCGCGGATCTCATCGGCGGGTTCTTTCCCTCGCAGCGGCTGCTTTCTTCGGCAAGCTCTTTTCGCGGCTGCGCCCCGAAAAGCCTTGCCTCACGCCGCCGGCTGCGAGTGCCCGTCTCGTAGAAGAAGAACCCCTGCTTCCTTCTCGCGCAGCGGCTGCTTTCTTCGGCGAGCTCTCTTCGCGTCTGCGCCGCGAAGAGCCTTGCCTCGCGCCTCCGGCTGCGAGTGCCCGGTTCGCGGAGACCTTCAGCGGGCTCTTCGCCTTGCCTTTCCTGGCCGCGGCTCTCACGGCGTCCACGATCTTCTGATAGCCGGTGCAGCGGCAGAGATTGCCGGCGAGGGCTTCGCGGATCTCGGTTTCGCGCGGGACGCGGCCCTTCGCGCGGCTCAGCAGGGCGACGGACGAGAGGAGCATGCCGGGGGTGCAGATGCCGCACTGGGCGCCGCCCAGCTCGACGAACGCCTGCTGGAGCGCGGTGAGCTTCGGTCCCCTGGCGAGACCCTCGACGGTGACGATCCTTGCTCCCTGTGCCTGCACCGCGGGCACCAGGCAGGAGTTCACGGGCAGGCCGTCCACGAGCACGGTGCAGGCGCCGCACTCGCCCTCGCCGCAGCCTTCCTTGGTGCCGGTGAGCCCGCATTCGTCGCGCAGCACGTCGAGCAGGCGCTTCATCGCGGGAGCGCGCACGCGGCGCTTCTTCCCGTTGAGGGTGAAGCCGAGCGTGACCGCGCCGCTCACCGCGCACCTCCGCGCGCGAGCGCGGCCAGCAGGCGCTCGGGAGTGACGGGGATCTCGTCCACGCGCACTCCGGTGGCGTGCGCGATGGCGGCGACCACGGCGGGCGCCGGCACGTCCATGGGCAGCTCGCCCACGCCCTTGGCGCCGAAGGGGCCGTGCGAGTACGGGATCTCGACGATCTCGACGTGGATGGGCGGCGCGTCCATCGAGGTCGGAATGATGTAGTTGGTGAGCTGGTGGTTCCAGATGCGGCCGTCCTTCCAGCGCACCTCCTCGAGCAGCGCGTAGCCGAGGCCCTGCAGCGTACCGCCCTCGATCTGGCCGGCGCACAGCACGGGATGGATGGCCCTGCCGATCTCCTGCGCGGTGGTGGCGCCGAGCACGGTGACTTCGCCGGTGTCGAGGTCCACCTCGACCTCGACCGCGATCGCGGCGTACGAGTACACGCCGTACGCGTCGCCGCGGTAGGCGGCGTCGTCCCACGAGATCTCCGGCGGCTTCTGGTAGCGGCGCTCGATCCGCAGGGGACCGCGCTCGCGCAGGAAGCGGCGCGCCACGCGCCGGAAGTCGGCGGCGTCCGCCAGCGGGCGCTCGGCGAACAGCTCGAGGCGCTCGCGCATGCCGGACGCGCACTGCTCGAGCAGGCCGCCCACCACCATGGTGGTGCGCGAGGCCACGGTGGGCCCGCTGTTCGGCACCTGCCCGGTATCGGACGCGTTGATCTCGACGAAGGCGGGCGGCACGCCGAGCCGCTCGGCCACCATCTGCGCGAACACGGTGAGCGCGCCCTGCCCGATCTCGGTGTTCGCGGAGAGGACGCGCGGGCGCCCGTCAGCGGTGAGATCGAGCGCGGCCGTCGAGGCGAGCCTGACCTCACCGCTCCCGGTGAAGCCCGCGCCGTGCCAGCCGAGCGCGAGCCCGATCCCGCGCCGCAGCCGCCGTCCACCACTCGACCCGCGGCCCGCGCCGCCCGAGCTTGCTCCCCGGGCGCGCGCCCCGGGAGCGAGCCCGGACACGCCGGCGCCCGCCCGCCGCCCGGCGCGCTCGGCCTCCGCGGCCGCCGCGTTCGCGCGCGCGAAGCGCCGGCGCTTCGCCGCGAAGTCCGCGCGCTTCGCGGTGCGCTCCAGCGCTTCGTGCGCGCCCACGCTCTCGCGCAGCACATGGCCGGTGGGCGTCACGTCGCCGATGCGGTAGGCGTTGCGGCGGCGCAGCGCCAGCGGGTCCATGCCGAGCGCGCCGGCGATGCGGTCCATGTGGCACTCGGCCGCGAACTGGGTCTGCGGCGCGCCGAACCCGCGGAACGCGCCGTTGGGCGGAGTGTTCGTCGCCACCACGCGCGCGTGGATCGCGACATTGGGACAGCGGTACGGCCCGCCCGCGTGGAGCGCGCCGCGCGACAGCACGACCGGCGAGAGCGTCACGTACGCGCCGCCGTCCATCACGATGTCCATGTCCCACGCGGTGAGCGTGCCGTCGCGCTTCACCCCGGCGCGCACCCGCATCAGCGCCGGGTGGCGCTTGGTGGTCGCGGCGATGTCCTCGAGCCGGTCGTACACGATCTTGACCGGGCGGCCGCTCTTCCACGCCAGCAGCGCGGCGTGGCCGCCGATCATCGAGGGGTAGTCCTCCTTGCCGCCGAAGCCGCCGCCGGTGACGGTCTGCACCACGCGAACCTTGTCCGCGGGCAGGCCGAACGCCACCATCAGGGCGTGATGCACGTAGTACGGGCACTGGAGCGAGCCGCGCACCAGCAGCCCGCCGTCCGCCGTGCGCTCGGCGATCATCCCGTTGTTCTCGATGTAGAGCTGCTCCTGGTGCCCGCAGCGGTAGGTGCCCTCGACCACCACGTCGGCGGCCGCGAAGCCGGCCGCCAGCTCGCCGCGCGCGATGCGGATCTCCTTGAAGACGTTGTCGTCGCCGTAGAGCAGCGCCTTCTTCGCCAGCGCGTCCTCGATCGTGAGCACCGGCTCCAGCGGCTCGACCTCGACGTGCACCGCGCGCACCGCGGCCTCGGCGCGCTCGGGATCCTGGTGCGCCACCAGCACGATGGGCTCGTCGGCGTGGCGGATCTCGTCCGCCGCGAGCAGCGGCTGGTCCTCCTCGATGTGCGCGCACGCGTTCTTCCCCGGGATGTCGCGGTGGTCGGCGACCACCACCCCGCTCCAGTCGAAGCCAGGGTCGAGCACGATGCGGCGGATGCGCCCGCGCGGCACGATCGAGCGCACGGTGCGCCCGTGGAGCACACCGGGGACCGCGAGGTCGTCCACGTAGAGCGCGCGGCCCGTGACCTTGTCGCGGCCCTCGATCTTGGGAACGCTCACGCCGACGGAGGCCGGGCGGCGGATGGTGCGGGGACGGCGGGCGGAGGCGACGCGTGCGGTCATGGGACGTGCGAGATTAGGACCCTGCGGCACCCGGGTCCAGCGGTCCGCGGGTGCCGCTCCCCCGCACCAGCTCACGCCCGATGTCGGCGAGCTTCGGCGTTCCGCACAGCGCCATCGCGCTCTTGAGCTCGGTGACCAGCATCTTCACCACGCGCTCGACGCCCGCGGCGCCGTCCACCGCCAGGCCCCACAGGTACGGGCGTCCGATCATCACCGCGCGCGCGCCTGGCGCGGGCGACTTCACGATGTCGGTGCCGCGCCTGACCCCGCCGTCGAACAGCACCGGCACGCGCCCGGCGACCGCCACCGCCACAGCGGGCAGCGCGGCGATTGCCGCCACCGCGGTGTCCAGGTTCCGCCCGCCATGGTTCGAGACGATGATGCCCGCCGCGCCGGCCTCGACCGCGCGGCGCGCGTCGTCGGGGGCGAGGACGCCCTTGAGCACCAGCGGGAGCCTGGTCTGTTCGCGCAGCCACGCCACCGTCTCCCAGGTCAGCGTCGGGTCGGAGAGCGGACTGTAGATGCCGTCCTCCGACCACGAGTGCCCGTGCGCGAGGTCCTTCGAAGCGCCCACCAGGTTCTCAGCGCGCACGCCGCGCGGCAGGCGGAAGCCGGCGCGCCGCTCGCGGTCGCGCGCGCCCAGCACCGGCGTGTCCACGGTGAGCACGAGCGCGCGGCAGCCCGCGGCCTCGGCGCGCGCGAGGAGCCGGCGCGTGAAGTCGCGGTCGCGCTGGAAGTAGAGCTGGAACCACAGCCGCGCCGGCGCCGCGGCGGCGGTCTCCTCGATGCCGAGCGTCGCCACGCTGCTCAGCACCAGCACCGCGCCCGCGTCGGCCGCGCCGCGCGCCGTGGCGCGCTCGCCCTCGGGGTGGAACAGCAGGTTGTAGCCGGTGGGCGCCAGCAGCACCGGGTGCTCGAGCGTCTCGCCCAGCAACTCGCAGCGCGTATCGAGCTCGCCGACGCCCCGCAGCACACGCGGCACCAGCGCCAGCGTGTCGAACGCCTCGCGGTTCCAGCGCAGCGTGATCTCGTCGGCGCTGCCGCCCGCCAGGTACGCGCGGGCCGCGTGATCGAGACGCGCTTCGGCGGC
>JACRPT010000065.1:0-15919 GCA_016223045.1 Candidatus Eiseniibacteriota bacterium | reverse complement strand
TCGGCGGCGCGCTCCCAGTCGCCCAGGTTGACGGGCGCCGCGAGCGCGCGGCCTCCGCCCCACCGCGGCCAGCGCAACGCGGTCAGAGCTCCACGTCCCGGTGGACGTTCTTGTAGTAGAGGTAGCGGGCCGGCGCGGCACCGGTCGCGTAGAACGACTGCGGGCAGTACGGGCCCATCCAGATGAAGTCGCCCGCGCGCACCTCGTGCCAGCGGTCGCCGAGCCGGTAGACGCCCTGCCCCTCGAGGAAGTAGAGCCCGTGCTCCATCACGTGCGTCTCGGTGACCGGGAGCGCGGCGCCGGGCTGGAAGGTGAAGATGTTCATCGCCAGGTCGTAGGCGGGGTCCGCCGGCAGCAGGGTCTTCAGCACGAGCGCCGTCATGCCCAGGTACGACTCCCCCGCGACGCCCTGCTCGTTGCCGATGAGCTCGTGCGGGCGCTTGGTCCCGAACGGCTCGTAGGCCTTCTTGAGCCACAGGAGCCGCGCCGCCGTCGGGGCCTGGATGCCGAAGCGCGAGCCCGGGGTGAGGTAGGCGAATCCGCCGGGGCCGAGCCGGTGGCCGAGCCCGTTGAGGTCGAAGGCGAGGTTGCCGTCGAGCACGTAGACGAACGACTCGACGTGCGGCGCCAGCGCCTGCTGCGTGCCTCCGCCCGCGGCCAGGGCGATCAGATACTGCGCGAAGCGCGCGCCCAGCGCGGGCGCGGCGAGGACGCGCGCCGCGGCGTCGGTCCACTCCGGGAGCACGCTCTCGGGGATGCCCTCGGGAGGAAGCAGGGCGTAGTTGCGTTCCACCACTGCGCGGCTGCCGACCAGACCCTGCTCCGCCATGCCGAATGCCTCCCTGTGCCGATGGGGCGGGGACCGCGCGGTCCGCGGTCCCGCCGCGGGCCGCGCGCTTCTCCGCCCGGTCGCGGAACGCGCGGCCGGTCTCGCTGCGGGCCTCGCGCCCTCGGTCCCGCCGCCGACCGCACGCTTCCCCGGTCCCGCCGCGGAGCTCGCGTTTTCCAGTTCCGCCGCGGGCCGGTTGCTCTTACAGTCGCTCACCCGATGCTTCCGATGAGGAGAGCGCCATGCCGACCGTGCTGACCGACGACCAGACGCGCGACCTGTTCGCGCGCCTCTCCCGGACCAACCACCGGTTCGCGGCAGCCTACCCCGGCGACCGCGCGGACCGCCAGCCCGTTCACACCGTCTACGGCGGCGCGCACCTGTTCACCGCCGACACCGCGGCCCGGCTGGGGGCGGCCGCGCTGCGCACGCTCGAGGGGTACGCGCCCGACTTCGCCGCGCTTGGCCGCGCCCTCGGCTTCCCCGGGATCGAGACCGTGCCGCACGCGCTCGAGGACCTCGACGCGATCCGCGAGCGGCTGCGGCGCGACCCGGAAGCGGTGGACCGGGAGCACCGCGCCGCGTGGCTCGCGCACACCGTCCACCAGCGCGTGGTGGCGAAGCTCGAGAGCGAGCCGGTCGAGGACTACCGCATCGATTTCGAGGATGGCTACGGCAGCCGCCCCGACGACGAGGAGGACGGGCATGCCACCGTCGCGGCGCTCGAGACCGCACGGGGCCTCAAGCAGCGCACGCTCCCGCCCTTCATCGGCATCCGCATCAAGCCGCTCACCGAGGAGCTGCGCGCGCGCGCGGTGCGCTCGCTCGACCTGTACGTGAGCACGCTGCTCCAGCACTCGGGCGGCGTGCTGCCGCACGGCTTCGTGGTGACGCTCGCCAAGGTCACGGTGCCCGAGCAGGTCGCGACGCTGGTCGAGGTGCTGGCGCGGCTCGAGCAGGCGCACCGCCTCGAGCCCGGCGCGCTCGTGATCGAGCTGATGGTCGAGACCCCGCAGTCCGTCCTCGGCGCGGACGGCGCCCCCGCGCTGCCGGGGCTCGTGGCGGCGGCGGCCGGGCGCTGCCGCGGCTGCCACTTCGGCGCCTACGACTACTCCGCGGGCCTGAACATCACCGCCGCGCACCAGGGCCTGCGCCATCCGGCCTGCGACTTCGCGCGCAGCGTGATGCAGGTCTCGCTCGCCGGCACGGGCATCACGCTGTCGGACAGCAGCACCATGCTGATGCCCGTGCCGCCGCACCACGCGGAGGGGGGCCGCAGCATCACCGGCGCGCAGCGCGAGGAGAATCGCCGCGCCGTCCACGGCGCGTGGAAGGCGCACTACGACGACGTGCGCAGCTCGCTGCGCCACGGCTTCTACCAGGGCTGGGACCTGCACCCCGGGCAGCTCGTCACGCGCTACGCCGCGGTCTACGCGTTCTTCCTCGAGAGCCGCAGCGAGGCCGCCGGGCGGCTCAGGCTCTTCGTCGAGCGCGCGGCGCAGGCCACCCTGCTCGGCAGCGTGTTCGACGACGCCGCGACCGGTCAGGGCCTGCTCAACTTCTTCCTGCGCGGGATCAACTGCGGCGCGCTCACCGAGGAGGAGGCGCTCGCCACCGGCCTCACCCTCGAGGAGCTGCGCGGGCGCTCGTTCGCGAAGATCCTCGATGCGCGGCGAGGCGGGAAGCGCTGAAAGCCCCTTCTCACGCCCCGCCGGCCGGGGCCGCCGGCGGCGGGGGCAGCCAGGGGCGGCGTCGGCCTCCCCTCCGCCGTGGCCGGCGGCGGCCGGGCGAGTTCGCCCAGCGGTGCGCGAAACCGCTCGTTGCCGGGCCCGCGGGCCGCTCCGTACAATTGAAGTCCCCTGCCACATCCCTGGCTCGCAGCTTCGCGGGGGACCTCGATGCCGTCTGGCCATCGCCTGCGCTTCCTGCTCCTCATCCTCGCCGGCCTCGCCGCGCTTCCCCGGCCCGCGCTCGCGGCGTGGACCGCCAACGGCGTCCCCGCCTGCGCGGCGTCCGGCGATCAGTCCGGCGTCCAGGCCATCCCCGACGGGACGGGCGGGGCCATCGTCGTGTGGGTGGACTACCGCAACGGCGGCCAGGCCGACATCTACGCGCAGCGCATCACGCGCGCCGGCGAGGTGCAGCCTGGCTGGCCCGCGAACGGCGTGGCGCTGTGCACGGCGTCCGGCGACCAGATCACACCGCGGCTCGTGTCCGACGGAGGGACGCCCGGCGAAGGCGGGTCCGGCGCCATCGTGGTGTGGGATGACCGGCGGAACGGCGCGGGCGACTCCGACATCTACGCGCAGCGCGTGACCGCGTCCGGGGCAGTGGCGTGGGCCGCGAACGGCGTCGCGCTGTGCGCGGCGGCCGGCTCGCAGAACAGCCCGGTGCTGGTCTCCGACGGAGGATCCGGCGCGATCGCCGCGTGGGAGGACTACCGCGGCCTCGACGCCGACGTCTTCGCGCAGCACGTGACCGCCGGCGGCACCGTGGCCTGGGCCGCGAACGGCGTGGCCCTGTGCGCGCTCCCGTACGGCCAGACCCGACCCGCCGCGGTCGCGGACGGCGCGGGTGGCGTGCACGTCGCATGGGAGGACGGGCGGGCCGGCGTCGCGCAGCCCACCCTGGTCTACGTGATGCGACTCACGTCCGCCGGGGTCCCGGCGGGTGGCTGGACCGTGAACGGCGTCGCCGCGGCCACCGCGACCGGGTCGCAGTACGTGCCCGCCGTGGCGACCGACGGCGCCAGCGGGACCATCGTGGTGTGGGAGGACTACCGCCAGGCCGACGCCGACATCTACGCGCAGCGCCTGACGGCCGGCGGCGCCGTCGCCCCCGGCTGGCCTGCCGCGGGGGATCCTCTGTGCATCGCCGCCGGCAACCAGGTTTCGCCGGTCGCGATCGCCGATGGAGCCGGCGGGGCCATCGTGGCGTGGGAGGACGACCGGGGCGGCGCGCTCGACCTCTACGCGCAGCGCGTGACCGCCGCAGGCGCGCTCGCTTCGGGCTGGCTCGCGACCGGGATGCCGGTGTGCACCGCCACGAGCGACCAGCGTGCGCCGCAGCTGGTCTCGGACGGGGCGGGCGGCGCGGTGGTCGGCTGGTACGACTACCGCACCGGCAGCGACACCGACATCTACGCGCAGCGCCTCACTTCGGACGGTGGCGTCGCACCGGGCTGGATCCCGAACGGCACCGCGCTGTGCACCGCGGGCGGCTACCAGCAGCGCCCGGCGGTGGTCACGGACGGCGGGGGTGGCGCGATTGCCGCGTGGAGCGACCGGCGGAGCGGCGCGAACTACGATGTCTACGCACAGCGCGTGAGCGCGAACGGCACCGTCGCGCCCACGGTGGACGTGCCGCGCGGATCAGCGGTCACCTTCCGCGTGTCCGAGCCCACGCCGAATCCCTCGGCGGGCGTGACGCACGTCTGGTTCACGCTGCCGGAGCCACGCGAGGCGGAGGCGACGGTCTTCGACCTTTCCGGGCGCGAAGTGCGCGCGCTGTTCCCCGCGAGCCCCCTGCCCGCGGGAACGCACACGCTGGCGTGGGACGGGCGCGCCGCGTCCGGGGCGCCTGCCGCGGCCGGCGTGTACTTCCTCCGCGTGCGCGCGGGCTCGGAAGCCCGAGTGCGGCGGATCGTGCGGCTGGAGTAGCGCGCTGCTACTCCCGCGCCAGCGTGGCCTCGATGAGGCCGTGCGGCTCCTCAGTGGGCACCAGCACCTCGTTGGGGTTCTCGAGCCCGAAGGGCGCGAGGTCCACCGGGATGCAGTGCAGGTTGGGGAGCGCGACGTGGATCTTCGCGATCTGCGCGCAGGCGGCGAACGCGGCCTGGCCCATGCGGTGGATGGTGTACTGCACCGAGGGGCTGTACTCGGACGCGAACGCCTGCAGCATCGCGTCGCGGATGCGCGAGTTCCCCGCGGCCCAGTCCCCGGGCTCCTCGCTCCACCACCAGGTGGCGCCCACCTCGGTCGAGAACATGCGGTCGCGCGTCCCCTCGAGCGTGGTGAAGCGGCCCTGCGGGAAGCCCTCGAAGCCGGAGGCCGTGGTCTTCGCGACCCGCAGGCCGCGCAGCCCGGAGGCCACCCGCTCCGCGCCGCCGCGCTCGGCCACCACCTCGGCCACCCCACGCTCGCCGCCCGGCCGCATGAACGCGTGCGGGTGGGGCTGCGGTCCCGCAGGCCCGCTCACCGCGATGCGCGTCCACGGCGTCTCCTCGATCCGGACGATCGCGCGCCGCACCGGAGCGTGCTCGGCGAGCACCAGGCGCGCGAGCGCCAGGGCGAAGCTCTCGATCCGGTCCACCGGGTCGGTCTTCGCGAGTGCGTAGATCATGTTCTTCATGGTCTCGGTGGGCAGCACGTCGCGGTTGTCGCCGCTCACGTAACTGGCGTCGAAGTCGCCCTCGCACAGCAGCCGCACAGTGAGGTCTCGCAGGTCGTGGACGTCGCCGCGGCGCCGGACCTTGACCAGGCGCACGCGCGCCTTCCCGTAGCGATGGTGCTCGATCCTCATCAAGCCTCCGGGAGTCAGCTGCCGCGGTAGGTGGAGTAGCCGAAGGGGCTCAGCAGCAGCGGGACGTGGTGGTGCTCGGCGGGCTCGGCGACCTCGAAGGTGATCGCGACCTCGGGGTAGAAGGCGGGCACGCCACGCGCGCGGAAGTACGCGCCGGTGTCGAAGGTGATCCGGTAGCGCCCGGCGTCGAGCGGGCTGCCGGCGGCGATGAAGTCGCGCACGCGACCGTCGTCGCCGGTGGTACGTTCGGCGAGCGCGACCCAGCCGCGCGCGCCGGCGTGGATCTCGAGCGTGACACGCACGCCGCGCGCCGGGCGCCCCAGGGTCTGGTCCAGCACGTGCGTGGTGATGCCGCTCACGAGTCCTCCAGCAGCTTCTCGAGCCTGAGCCGCGCGATCTTCAACTGCTCCCCCGCCGCCACGAGCAGCTCCTCGCCGGGTTCGTTCCCGAGCCGCGCCTCGAGGAGCGCCAGCATCTCGTCCGCGCTCTTCCCGGTCGCGCACACGACGAAAATATAGCCGAACTTCCCCTCGTACGCCCGGTTCGCCGCGGCGAGCGCGGCGAGCACCTCGCCGGAGGCCGCGGCAGCCCCGCGCTGCTCGTCGCCGGCCCACGCCGCGGTCGAAGCGAAACGCTCGCGCAGGGCCGCGCGGTCGCCGATGCGCGGATGGTGGGCGAACGCTTCCAACCAGTCGGCGCGCGCCAGCGCCGCGGCGCAGCGCTCGGCGGCGGCGAGCAGCGCGGCACGGTCGGCGAACGGCCGCGCCTCGCACATGCGCTCGACCCACGCGCGCGCGCCGCAGCAGCGCTCGAAGGCGGCGAAGGCCGCGGCGCGCGGCAGGTGATTGAGCTGGTCGAGGGTCATGGGGACGAGGCTTGGCGACTCGCGGGTCAGGCCGGTTCCTCGCTCACCCGCCGCGCCAGCTCGATCGCGAAGGCGAGCCCGGGCGCGAGCTGCTCCGGCAGCGTGTACTCCCCGGGCGCGTGGCTGATGCCGCCGCGGCTGGGGACGAACACGACGAGTGCGGGCACGCCGGCGTGCGCGAACACCATGGCGTCGTGCCCCGCCCCGCTGGCCATGGTGCGGAAGCGCAGGCCGCGCTCCTTCGCCAACGATTCCGCCGCAGCGACCAGCGGCGCGGCGAAGGTGGTCGGATCCTGCCCGGAGACCTCGACGATCTCGAGCGCCACGCCGCGGCGCTCCGCGACGCCGCGCGCGAGCTGCTCCACTTCCGCCGCCATCGCGGCGGGGCGGCCGGGCTCGACGTGGCGCACCTCGAGGCCCAGCTCGCAGGCGCCCGCGATCACGTTGTAGAGCCCGGGCTCGGCGCGCGCGAAGCCGGCGGTGGCGACCGCGGGCTCGCCCAGCGCGCGAGCGTGCGCCTCGACCGCGAGCGCGATCTCGGCGGCAGCGGCGAGTGCGTCGCGCCTGAGCCGCATCGGCGTCGCGCCCGCGTGACGCGCCTCGCCGGTCAGGCGCACGCGCAGGCGGCGGAAGCCGGCGATGTGCGTGACGATGCCCAGCGCGAGCCCTTCGGCTTCGAGCACCGGCCCCTGCTCGATGTGCAGCTCGAGCATGCGCGCGGGGCGGAAGAGCGGCGGGAACGGCCGCGGGCCCGGCGCGAGCAGAGCGGCACAGCCGCGCGTGCGCACCGCATCGAGCGCGGCGCGCCACGAGACGCCGTTCCCGTCGCGCACGGCGTCCAGCTCGCCCGCCTCGACCTGGCCGAGCAGGCTGCGCGCGCCCATGAACGGCGAGGGGAAGCGGCTCCCCTCCTCCTCGCAGGTGACGAAGCCGGCCGCGGAGAGCGCGCCGTGGCCACGCAGCGCGGCGGCGGCGAGCAACCCCGCGACCACGCCGCAGGCGCCGTCGTAGCGCCCGCCGCTCACCACCGTGTCGAGATGCGAGCCGACGAGGAGCACGGGCGGCGCGCCGGCGCCGGGAACGACGGCCGGATCATGGAAGAACAGGTTGCCCGCGGCATCGGTGGTCGCGGCGAGGCCGAGGCCCCGCGCGCGCTCCGCGAGCCAGCGCTGCGCCTCGCACCAGGCGTCGGAGTAGGCAAGGCGCGTCACGCCCGTGCCCTCGCGGCCGAAGCGCGCGAGGCCCTCCAGCAGCTCGTGCAGCACGGCCGTGGGGTCGTCTTGCGGGCTCATGGGCCGGGCACGCTAGCCCATCCGCCCCAGGCGGTCCACCGCGGGGGACGAGCCGGGTGAGCCGGGCCTGGCGAGCCGAGCCGCGAGCCCCGTTGAGGCCCCCGCCCCGTCGAGACCCGCGCCCTGTCGCGCCGCGCGTCCTGTCGGGTCCCGCGCCCCTGGTGCCCCGCGCCCTCGATTCCGCCGCGCGCGCGCCGCTATACTGCGGCATGCTCCGGTCTCGTCCCGTCCCGCCGCGCCGCGCCACGCCGGGCCGCACGGCACACCGCCCGGGCATGCTCCGCCTACGCCGTGTCCTGCTCGTCGCCGCCGCGCTCCTCGCCACGGGCTGCGCCCCGCGCGGCGATGCGGTGCGCGCCGCCGCGCACGGGCCGCTCTACTTCGGCGACGTCACGCCGCCGCGCGCGAACGTGCTGCGCTACAACAACGGCGCCGAGCCCGAGACCATAGACCCGGGCCTGGCCACCGGGCAGCCCGACGGCCGGCTGGTGCGCACGCTGTTCGAAGGGCTCACGGTGTCCGACCCGAGGACGCTGGAGCCGCTGCCCGGTCAGGCGTACCGCTGGGAGCGCAGCGCCGACGGTCTCACCTGCACCTTCCACCTGCGCCCCGGGCTTCGATGGAGCGACGGCACGCCGCTCACCGCGCGCGACTTCGTGTGGTCGTGGCTGCGCGTACTGCGCCCGGAGACGGGAGCCAAGTACGGGGGCCTGCTCCACCCCGTCGCGGGCGCCGAGGCGTTCAACCGGGGCGAGCTGAAGGACGAAGCGAAGGTCGGCCTCGCCGCGCCCGACGAGAGCACGCTGGTGGTGCGGCTCGCGCAGCCGACCCCCTACTTCCTCCACCTGACCTCGCTTCCCCCCTGCCTGCCGGCGCCGCGGCACGTGGTCGAGCGCTGGCAGGAGCGCTGGACGCTGCCCGGGCACATCGTCTCGAACGGCGCGTTCGTGCTCGCGACGTGGCGTCAGAACGACCGCTTCGAGCTGGCGCGGAACCCGCGCTACTGGGACGCCGGGCACGTGCGGCTCGACCGCGTCACGGCCTACAGCATCGAGGACCTGAACACTGCGACGAACCTGTACAAGGCGGGGGCGCTCGACTGGAACACCAGCGGCTACGTGCCCTCGCCCTTCATCCCCTACCTGCGCGCGTACTCGGACTTCCGCTCCGGCCCCTACCAGGCGGTCTACTTCTACTCGATCAGCGTCACGCGCGCGCCGTTCGACGACGTGTGGGTGCGCCGCGCCCTCAACTACGCGGTGGACCGTAATGCCATCGCGCGCGACCTCTTGAAGGGCACGCGCGAGCCGTGGGGCAACCTGACGCCGCGCGGCTACCCGGACTACCGGCGCCCGCCCGGGCTCAGCTACGACCCGGAGAAGGCGCGGGCGTGCCTGGCACGCGCCGGCTATCCCGGCGGCAAGGGCTTCCGCAGGATCGCGATCCTGTTCAACACCAGCGAGGACCACAAGCGCATCGCCGAGGCCATCCAGGCGATGTGGACCCGGGTGCTCGGCATCCCGGTCGAGCTGCAGAACATGGAATGGGGCTCCTACATGCAGGCCTCGACCGCCCTCCAGTACGACGTGGCGCGCCGCTCGTGGATCGGCGACTACCTCGACCCCGGCACCTTCCTCGAGATCATGCGCACCGGCGACGGCAACAACCGCACCGGCTGGCGGGATCCGCGCTACGACCGCCTGCTGCGCGATGCCGCGGTCGAGCTGGACGCGGCGCGGCGGATGGAACAGCTCGCCGCGGCCGAGTCGCTGCTGCTCGCGGACGGACCCGTCATCCCGATCTACCACTACGCGACCGCCGAGCTGGTGAAGCCCTACGTGCGCGGCGTGCACCAGAACGCGCTCGACACTCATCCGCTCAAGGACATCTGGATCGACCGCGGCTGGCGCCGCGGCGCGCCGCCGCTGGCGGGACGTGCCACACCGGAGGATCGCAGGTCATCCATCGTCCGGGTCGCGGGGACGCAGCCCGGCTTCGCCGGACCTCCGCCGGCGGGCGGACCGCGCCCGCGGCGGGCGGCGGACGGTCCGCCCGGGACGGCCTCACGATGACCGCCTTCGTCCTGCGCCGGCTGCTGCTGTTCGTCCCCACGCTGTGGGTGATCGCGACGCTCACGTTCTTCATGGTGCGGCTCGCGCCCGGCGGGCCGTTCAACGCCGAGCGCGACATCCCGCAGGCGGCGCGCGAGCAGCTCATGCGCCAGTACGGGCTCGACCGCCCGCTGGGCGAGCAGTACGTCACCTTCCTGGCAAACGCGGTGCGGCTCGACTTCGGGCCCTCGTACAAGTTCCCGACCCGCCAGGTGCGCGAGATCATCGCCGAGGGCTTCAGGGTCTCGGCCGAGCTGGGCGGCTGGGCGCTGCTGGTCGCGGTCCTCCTCGGCGTGCCGATCGGCGTGATCGCCGCGCTCAGGCAGAACTCGGCGCTCGACGCGGCGGCGATGGCGGCGGCGCTGGCCGGAGTGTCGGTGCCGAACTTCGTGCTGGGGCCGCTGCTGGTGCTGGTGTTCTCGCTCACGCTTTACTGGCTGCCGCCCGCGCTGTGGCAGGGGCCCGAGAGCCGCGTGCTGCCGGTGCTCACGCTGGCGACCGCGTACGTCGCGTACGTGGCGCGGCTCACCCGCGCCGGGATGCTCGAGGTGCTGCGCCAGGACTTCATCCGCACCGCGCGCGCCAAGGGCCTGCCCGAGCGCCGCGTCGTGTTCCAGCACGCGCTCAAGCTCGGCGTGCTGCCGGTGGTGTCGTACCTCGGGCCCGCCGCCGCGGGGCTCATCATGGGATCGCTGGTGGTCGAGCAGATCTTCGCGGTGCCCGGGCTCGGCCGCTACCTGGTGAATGGCGCGTTCAACCGCGACTACACGCTGGTGATGGGCGTGGTGTTGTTCTACGCCGGGTTCCTGATGGCGCTGAACCTGCTGGTGGACGTCGCCTACGCGTGGCTCGACCCGCGGGTGGAGCTGAGATGAGCGCACTGCCCCTCGCGCGCCCCGCGGTCGAGCCGGACACCGCGCCCGGCCCACCCGCCAGCCTGTGGTCGGACGCGTGGCGGCGGCTCCGGCGCAACCGCGTGGCCGTGCCGGCTGCGTTCTTCCTCGCCTTCGTGAGCATGCTCGCCCTTTTCGCGCCGTGGCTCTCCGGGCTCGCCGACCCGGCCGCGCAGGACCTGCGGCTCGGCGCCACCTGGCCCTCGGTCGCGCACTGGTTCGGCACGGACGAGCTGGGGCGCGACGCGTTCGCGCGCGTGGTCTACGGCGGGAGGATCTCGCTGCTGGTGGGGCTGGTCGGCACGCTGGTGAGCCTGGTGATCGGTGTGAGCTGGGGCGCCGTGGCGGGCTACGCGGGCGGCAAGCTCGACGAGCTGATGATGCGCGTGGTGGACGTGCTCTACGCGCTCCCCAACATCTTCCTGGTCATCCTGCTGCTGGTGTTCTTCAGCCGCAGCCTGCTCATGCTGTTCGTGGCGCTGGGGCTGGTGCAGTGGCTCACCATGGCGAGGATCGTGCGCGGGCAGGTGCTCTCGCTCAAGCAGCAGACCTTCGTCGAGGCGGCGCGCGCGCTGGGCGCGACCGACCCCAGCATCGTGTTCCGCCACATCGTGCCGAACACCCTGGGGCCGGTGATCGTCTACACCACGCTCACCGTGCCGGCGGTGATCCTGCAGGAGGCCTTCCTCTCGTTCCTGGGCCTCGGGGTCCAGCCGCCGGCGGCCTCGTGGGGCACGCTCGTATCGGACGGCGCCCGGGTGCTCGCCCTCTTCCCCTGGCTGGTTCTCTTCCCCGGGCTGGCGCTCTCGCTCACCCTGCTGGCGTTCAACTTCCTGGGCGACGGCCTGCGCGACGCCCTCGACCCCCAGGACCGCCGGGAATCGGCGTAGGTCCCGGCCCGGCAGGGCCGCGCCGCCCTGGATCCGGCCACCCTCCGGACGCCGCCAGGCATCCCGGCCAGACCGGCCTCCAACCCCATCTCTGGCGTGCCGGAATGTCAGCCGCCGCCGAGTCTGACAGGTCATCCCGGACAGGAAGGCGGCCGCCCGTGGTCGCCGGGAGGGCCGCGTCGCCTGACCCGGAGGCGCGAGACCCGCTGGACTCTTGGGCTCATGCGCGCATGGGCCGAACGGCCCATTGAAGTGTCCCCCTGACATGTCCGTTGGCCTGCAAAGTGCTAGACTTTTCGTGCGGTTCCTCGTGAAGGATCCCCGCGGCCCGGTGGACGCTGTGGCCACATGACCAAGACGCCGGCAGCATGGTTCCTTCCGTTGTCCCCACCGAGCGAAGGGAATCACCAATGAAGCCGGCTACCCGCAGGATCCAGAAGCGCCGCGGCGGACACCACGCCGCGCCGGCCCAGAGCTCCCGCATCCGCATCGTGGTCGCCGACGGCCACGCTATCGACCGCAGAGGCATCGTCAGCCTGCTCTCCGACCAGCCCGACTTCGAGGTCGTGGGAGAAGCGTCGAATACCGAAGAGGCCATCGAGCGGGCCGGGAGCCTCAGGCCCAACGTCCTCGTCCTCACCCTCAACCTGCCATGCGATGCGGGCGACTCCGCGCTGCCCGCGATTCGCGCGTCCATTCCCACCCTCAAGGTGCTGGCATTGTCCGAGCGCGGCGCCGCAAGCTGCCTGGTGCTGAACCCGCCCGGCCGCTCGCGCCTGCCCGCGTTCGCCCACGGCAGCATCTGCGAGGCCGGCACCGACTGCCTCCAGCTCGCCGTGGCCCAGGGCGCTCTCGGCACCCTGCGGCGCAGCGCCGATCCGAACGCGCTGTTCCAGGCGGTGCGCGCGGTGGCGGCCGGGCACGCGTCCTACGAGCCGCTCACCGCGGCCGCGCTGACCAACGGCGCGATGCACCAGAGCGGCAATGGGCGCGCGATGCTCTCCGCGCGCGAGCTCGACGTCGCCGCACTGCTCGCCGAGGGAGCCTCGAACAAGGAGATCTCCGCGGGGCTCGAGATCAGCGAGCCCACGGTCAAGAAGCACATCGGGCAGATCCTGAGAAAGCTGGGCGTGCAGGACCGCCTGCAGGCGGGCCTCTTCGTGGCGCGGCATCCGCTGCTGCTCGGGCGCGGCCACGCCGCGACGCTCTGACCGCGGCCTGAAGGCACCAGCCCCCGCGCGGGACGGTTCCGCGCGGGGGCTTCGTGTCCGACGACCCGCGGCCCGGGACACTGTCCGTGCCGCGGGGGCTCGGGACCCGGGATGCTACCTGAGAACCATGCCCGGAGATCCCATAGGCCCGTAGCCCCACCGCCCCTTCCGGGCTCATGGTGTTGGGGAGCAAGCCGGTATGCACGGGTCCACCCGTCGCGTCCTCCGTGGGGGAGGTTAGAGATGCGGGTAACCCTGCTGCCGCTGCCGGCTTGCTTACTTCTCCTGCGGACGCCCCGCTCCTGAGGGAGCGCGCGGGCCGCCGCGCTTCTCGCGTCCGCTGGTGCCCGACTCCCGCGAGCTCCGCTCCCGGGAGTCGGGCTTTGCTTTGGGCGGGGATCGCGCGAGGGCGCCACGGGGCGCGGCGGCGTCAGTGCAGGGCGGGGATCGCGGCGGCGCGCTCGGCGCCGGTCATGGCGCGGCCCTCGCGGATCAGCCCGCGCGCCCATTCCACCCCACCCCATGCATTCCACAGCAGCACGCCCCGCACCACGTCCCCGTTCAGGTAGAACACCACGCCCTTGCGGAGCGGCTCGCGCCACACCGCCTCGGTGGTGAAGCTGGAGTCCAGGTCGCCCACCGCCTCGAAGCCGAGGTCGAACAGGTCCGAGTAGAAGAACGGCGTGTGCTCGTAGCGCTGGCCGGCGCCCGCCATGTTCGCGCCCGCGCAGCGGCCGTGCTGGACCGCCTGGTCCCGGTGCTCGACGCGGCGACTCCTCCCCAGCACGAGGTCCGGGTACTCCGCCACGTCGCCGGCCGCGAAGACGTGCGGGTCCGAGGTGCGGCAGAAGTCGTCCACCACGATGCCGTGATCCACGTCGAGCCCCGCGGCCTCCGCGAGGTCGGTCTCGGGCACGATGCCAACGCCGGCGAGCACGAGCTGCGTGGTCACGACGCCGCCGCTGGCCGTGCGCGCGTGGATCAACCCCTGGGCCTCGTCGAAGCCCACGACCGCGTCCTCGGAGACCATCTCGACGCCCCGCTGCCGGTAGGCATCGGCGACGAACAGCCCAAGGTCGCGCGGCAGGATGTTCGCGAGCGGGTACTCCTTCTGGTAGATCAGCGTCACGTGCTTGCCGGCGTGCGTCAGCGCAGCGGTCAGCTCCAGGCCGATGAAGCCGCCGCCGATGACCAGCGCGTGCTCGAAGTGGTCGAGGTGCCGCTCGAGGAACAGGTAATCCTCGAGCTCGCGGAAGTAGTGCACGCCCTCGATCTCGGCGCCCTCGGCGTTGAGGCGGCGCGGGCTGCCGCCGGTGGCCAGCAGCAGCTTCTGGTAGCCGTGCTCGATGCCCCGGTCGTCCCACACACGGCGCTTCGCGACGTCCAGCTCAACCGCCTCGCGCCGCAGCGCCAGCTCCACGCGCTGCTCGCGGTAGAACGCGTCGTCGTGGACCGGGAGCTCCTCCTTCGTGGTCCGGCCGAACCACACCTCCTTGGACAGCGGCGGGCGCTGGTAGGGCGGGAAGTTCTCGCGCGAGATCATCAGGATGCTGCCCTCGCGATCGTGCGCGCGGATGCCCTCGATGGCCGAGGCGGCGGTGAGGCCGCCGCCGACGATCACGTAGCGGTAGTCCATGGCATGCCCTCCTGCCCGCGCTCGCGCGCGCGGGCGTACGCGCGGCGCATGACGTGCCCGGCGTGCGCATCCATCAGGGCGTGGATGAGCGCGGGCGCCGCGAGCGAGCGCGTCACCCAGTAGACCGCGGCGAGGAACAGCCCCACGGCCGTCGTGAGCGCCATGCCGCGCCAGCCCTGGTAGGCGTGGCCGAACCCGAACAGCACCGACGAGGCGAGCGCGGCGCCCCCGAACGCCGCGAGCCCGGCGAGGTCGGAGACGCGCGTGAAGCCGAAGAACCCGGTGAAGTGGCCGAAGTACCAGATCAGGTAGCCGCGGTAGAGCAGCTCCTCGCACACTCCTGCGGTGGCGGCGAGCGCGTAGAACCAGGACAGCTCGCGCCGGGTCGCGGGCAGCATGCGCTCCAGCGCGCCCATGCGCTCGCGCAGTCGCTCGAGGGATTCGTCGTTGACGTTCGCGGCGGTCTGCTGCCGCACCATGAGGACCGCCACGATGCCGAGCCCGACCCCCACGCCGGCGAGGCCGCCGGTCAGCCGCGGCACCACCCCGAGCGCCGTCCACGGCCGCCCGAGCACCAGCCACAGCCCCGCGGTCGAGGCGGCCAGCAGCCACTGGACCAGCATGGCCTGGCGGTAGACCGAGAGCCGCACCTGCGGCAGGTCCGCGGGCGCGGCGCGGCGCAGGCGGCGGAAGCCGAGCGTGGCGGCCCGGATCGGGAACAGCACCGCGAGCACCACGGCGAGCGTGTGATCGAGGGGAGTGAGCACGGCCGCAGCATACACGCGGAACACCCGGCCGGGTGCGGGGTTCCGCAGCCCGGGGCCTCGGCACGGGCGGTCCGGCTGCCGAGAAAGGGACTGGACAGCCCGGGGGGTTCTGGTAGTTTGCGTGCCGCCCGGGACATGGAGTCCCGCGCATGCCGTTCGCGCCCGGAAGCGGGCCGGATGGTCTGGACCCACAAAGGAGGGTGAACGTTCATGGATCGAAACCAGCGGCAGGTCGAGCTGTTCAAGGCGTACTCGGTCGAGGAGATCGAGGAGCGGCGCGAGATGTTCTCCTCGCTCTATGGCTACTGGGACCTCAGCCAGAGCTGGAGCAGCTCGGGCGACTAGAGCCGGGCGCTGTACCTGGTCTCTGGCGACCAGACTGGCCCATGGACGTCCTCGATGCAGATCCGGACGTCCCGAGGTGGACTGAAGGGACCGCGATCCCCGAGCCGCCCCCGGCGGGAGCGAGAGCCGTCCGCCTCCCGCCGGGATTCAGTCCCTGAGCGGCGTTTCGGCGCGCCCGTCGAGGCTCCTTAGACGGCCCGGGAGAAGCCTTCCTGTGGATGCCGCCCGCGCCCGAGAGCGGGCGGGATGACCTGGACCCCTTGCAGGAGGAAGAGCATTCATGGATCGGAGCCAGGAGCAGGTGGAGTTGTTCAAGGCGTACTCGGTCGAGGAGATCGAGGAGCGGCGCGAGCTGTTCAACGGGTACTCCCCCCTCTTCGATAGCTGGAGCTGCTAAATCATTTCGCGTGATTCGGAGAAGTCGATATCAAGCTGCATGAGCATACTCCTGGGACTGCGTGAAGCGGGCCTCCAGACAGCGCAGCGCGGCGGCCAGCAGCTCATCGAGCGTGCGGCAGCGGTGGTTGCGGGTGACATTCGCGTGCAGGTCCTGCCACAG
>JACRPT010000071.1 GCA_016223045.1 Candidatus Eiseniibacteriota bacterium | reverse complement strand
AGATGCAGCCGTGGAACCATCGTGAGACCTCCCTGTCTCCTGGCGTTGTTGATGCGACCCAAACCAAGAGATACAGGGCAGGTCTCACGACTTTCAAGTCAGCCTGGTCGGACTTCTCCGATTCATGCGAAATGATTTAGGGCAGCGGGGATGTGGCGAGCGGCCCGCGGGGGCGACCCCGCGGGCCGCTCCGTCATCGGCGTCCAGGCCGCGCGGGGGCGTGCGAAGGGGTCCGCGGAGCGCGCTCCGCGGGCCCCTTCCGGAGGGCGCCGCCGCTAGGCGTAGAGCCCGCGCAGCATGATTACCTTGACCACCCGTTCGATCGCCACCATGAAGGCGGCCACGCGCAGGCTCACGCCGTGCTCGACGGACTTCGCGAGCACGTCCCGGAACGCCGGCACCATGATCTCCTCGAGGCGCTGGTTGACCTCGTGCTCGGGCCAGTAGAGGCCCATGCGGTTCTGCACCCACTCGAAGTAGGAGACGGTGACGCCGCCCGAGTTGCACAGGATGTCGGGGATCACCATGATGCCCTTCCGCTCCAGCAGCTTGTCGGCGTCCGGCGTGGTGGGTCCGTTGGCGCCCTCGGCGACGATCCGGGCCTTCACGCGCGGCGCGTTCTCCGGCGTGATCTGGTTCTCGAGCGCCGCCGGCACCAGGATGTCGCAGTCGTGCTCGATGATCGATCCGGTGAGCGGCCTGGCGCCGGGGAAGCCCGCCACCCCGCGCTGCTTCGCGACGTGCGCGAGCAGCGCCGGCACGTCCAGTCCGGCGGGATCGTGGATGGCGCCGGTGACGTCCGAGACCGCGACGATCTTCGCCCCGTCTCTGGCCATCAGGTCGGCCGCCACCGAGCCCACGTTGCCGAAGCCCTGCACGGCGACGCGGGCATCGCGCAGCGGCAACTTCAGGTGCGCGCAGGCCTCGCGCACGCAGAGCAGCACGCCGCGCCCGGTGGCCTCGCGGCGGCCCGCCGAGCCGCCGACCTCGAGCGGCTTGCCGGTCACGACCGCGTACTCGGTGCGGCGCTCGTGCATCGAGTAGGTGTCCACGATCCACGCCATGACCTGGTCGTTGGTGTTCACGTCGGGGGCGGGCACGTCGCTCTCGGGGCCGAACAGATCCGAGAGGTCGGCGGCGTAGCGCCGGGTGAGCCGCTCGAGCTCGCCCCGCGAGAGCCGGTCGGGGTCGCAGGCGATCCCGCCCTTGCCGCCGCCGAACGGGATGTTCACCACCGCGCACTTCCACGTCATCCACGCCGCCAGCGCGCTGACCTCCGCGAGTGTCACCTGCGGGTGGTAGCGGATGCCGCCCTTGGCGGGCCCGCGCACGATGGAGTGCTGCACCCGGTAGCCGGTGAACACGCGGATCGAGCCGTCGTCCATGTGGACCGGGAGCGACACGATGGTCGCGCGCCGCGGCCGCTTGATGACCTCCTTGAGTCCCTCCGGCAGGTTGAGCCGGGCCGCGGCCTCGTCGAACTGGCGCTCGGCGTTCGCCAGCGGGTTGAGCTCCTTCTGGATGTTCGCGCCTTCATCTGGCATGACGGCTCCTCCACCGGGTCGGGGTGATGGATGCGACGCCGGCGGCGCGCGGTCAGCGCGCCGCGGCCGCGTAGAACGCGTTGAGCTGTCCCCAGCTGATCTGCTCGGGCAGCAGGGCGCGCGCCGCACGCTCTGCCCGCGCCGCGCCGTCCCTCGGACGCCGCTCGAGCGCCGTCACGACGAAGGCGCCGGCCGGCCGCGGCCCCGCCGCCATCCCCGCCCGCCGCGCGGCGGCGCCGCCCGGCCCGGTCTCGGTCTCGTCCCACCAGGCGTCGATGTACCAGCGGTTGGGGTCGGGGCCGAACCCGCGGTCCTTCAGCTCCTGCGGGATGAGTGCCGAGTCACCGCGCGTCACGAAGAAGCGGGCGCGCCCGGTGATGCGGTACTCGTTGTCCTCGGTCTTGATGGACAGGTCCACGTTGGTGAGGATCTCCTTGTGCCACCCCGGGTCCTTGCCGCTGCGCGTGTCAGGAGTCGGGTTCAGCGTGGGGTCTATGGTGAGCCGGATGCTGGTCGCCGGCGGCTCGGAGCCGCCGCCCACGAACAGGTGCTGGGCGATCTCCAGCTCCGCCGCCCGGTCGAGCGGGCGGTCGCGGAACTGGTTGCCGGCGGAGTCGCCGAGCGCGAACTGGAACCTGAAGTCGTCGGTGAAGATCTCGCGGTACTCGGACGCCGCGCGGTTGTTCCAGCACCAGGCGAACAGGCGGACCACCCCCTGCGGCGTGCTCGGGGCCGGGGGCGGGACGTAGATCCCCGCTGCCGGGGCCACGAGCGGGGCGAACGGGTTGAAGCAGCCGGCGAGCGCGAGCGGCAGCGTTCCGAGGGCGGCCGCCAGGCCGCAGCGCCGCAGCGTGATCATGGTCATCCTCCCTGCGAGTTCAGGCGCCGTGCGCCGAACGTCTGCTGGTTGGGATCGGTCGGCTGCGCGCCGACGGCCGGGTCCACGCGGTCGTCCCAGCGCGTGATGGCCCACTTGTTCGGGGACTTCTTGACGAAGTAGAGGTCGGCGTAGCCGATCACGATGGTGAACGTGTCGGAAGCCGCCTGGACCTGCACTTCGTAGTGGCGGTAGAGGATCTTGTGCGAGTCGTCCACGGTCACATCGGGGTGCTGAACGTCCGGTGTCCAGTGCATGACGTACGCATCGTTGAACACGCGGACGAAGTACGAGTAGAACTGCTGCTCGTGGGCCAGCTGCCAGCCGCCGGTCGGCGGTGGCGTGGTCGGCATGACCGCGAGCACGGCGGGATCGAAGAAGGCGCGGAAGCCCCGGCGCTCGCCCTCGGTATCCTGGGTGTCGGCGAGCGCCCCGTTGTAGGCCGCGAAACCCAGGGCCTTGAGCGCGATCCCGGCCGCCATCGAGGCGAGCACCGTGTCCGGATCGTTGTAGCTCGGCACGTAGACGCCCGTGCTGGGAAGCTCGGGCACAGCTTGCAGCCGCCCGCGAGCCCGGCGGCGATGGCCCCGGCCACCAGGGCGGCGGCAGCCAGGCGCAGGCGGGCGGCGCGACGGGCGGCGGGGATTCTCAGAGTTCCCATGACAGCTGCAGGCTCCCGTTCCAGTAGTCGGTCTGCGAGCGCGGCGTGGGGGTGGGGACCCCGCTGGAAGAGTAGTTCACCGTGCGGTCCGCGCGGTAGCTCCGAAGGATGTCCCCGGTGAGCCGGCCCCTGCCGGCGAACGGCAGGTTGAGGCTGGCACCGCCCGAGAAGTTGAGCTGGCGGCTCTGCCGCTGCGGGGCGAGCCCGCCGCCCTGCGAGGCCCTCCGGTCGGCGGCCAGGTAGTCGGGCTGGAGCACCAGCGACAGGGCCGGCGTGGGCGTATAGGCGATGCGGGAGCGCAGCGTGTAGTTCTGGCTCTGGTCGGTGCGGCTCAGGTAGACCAGGCCGTCGGGCTGCAGCGTGTAGTTGCCCGCGGGCTGGAAGCGCGTGAGGTGCATGATGTCGAGCGAGAAGCGCGGCGACATCACCGCGTTCAGCGTGGTGTTGATGTTGTATTCGAGCGACAGCCGGTCGTTCTGGTGCAGGAAGTGGTAGAAGAGGTAGTCCGCGGTGAGCGTGTTGAACTGGCTCGCCGTGAGTCCGCCCAGCATGCGGTAGCTCCAGCGCCACTCCGCCCGGTAGGTATGCGACTCGTTGTTGCCCGCGGTGCTGGCCGCCGGGATGTTGACCAGCATGTTGCGCGAGACGTCGAGCGCGAGCCCGCTGTTGAAGCGCTCGGATGGGTTGTAGAGCAGGTCCACGCGGTAGCTCTGCCGGTACTGGTCGCGTTTGACCGGCGGGTTCGGGTAGTTCCCGATCAGGAAGTATCGGTAAGTGCTGAGGCTCACCGTCCCGTTCGCCTTGACGACCATCCTCCGGGTGAGGTTGCGCGTCACCGTCCCCTCGACCGAGACCGCGTGCAGCGACTCGCCGTAGCCGCCCGTCGAGGCGCGGTTCGGGTACTCGGAGCGAGTCCAGCCGTTCGAGAAGCGCCCGTCCACGCTCCAGCCCATCAGGGTCCAGCGTCCGTCCGTGCCGAAACCGAGATCGTGCGTGTTGCTCCGCGAGTTGAGCCCCGAGCCGGTGGCCCGGTCGCTGTTCGCGAGGCGCCCGGTCAGGTTCAGGTAACGCTCGTTGTCGCGCCGGAGCCGCAGCGCCGCGTCGGCGCCATTGTTGTCGGAGCGGTTCCTGGCGATGCGCCCGCTGTCCCCCGGGCTCTCGACCCGGCTGCGCCGGACCTGGTAGTTCAGGTTGAATCCCACCGGCATCCCGGGGAACAGGCCCAGCGTGCCCCGCAGGTTGTTCGAGAGATCGCGGGTGTTGAGGTTCTCGGTCGAGCTGGGCAGCCGGGTGAGCGCCAGGTTGCCGCTCACCTGGCCGGTGAGCTCGTGGGTGAGCCAGCCGCCCTGCCAGCGCAGGCGGCCGTTCAGATCGCCCGAGGCGCCGCGCTTGATCTGCTGCAGGTTGGCGAGGTCCAGCAGGCCGCTGAAGAAGTTGAGCTCCGAGGTCAGCGTTCTCGAGGGCTGCTGCCGCGAGCGCAGCGAGAGCTGGAACTCGTTCTTGGTCTCGCCCTGGTTGTTGACCGAGCCGGGATCGAAGCTGTTGAAGCGTTCCAGGTTCGCGCGCCCGCCCAGCGAGAGCCCGGGGGAGAACTTCCAGCCGCCCTCGGTCACCGAGGAGCGGGTCTCGCGCAGGCTGGTGCGTCCGCCCGCCCGGAAGCGGTCCGTCGTGATGTTCGTGGTGTTCCTCACGAACAGCGCTCCGAGCACGAAGTTGTAGTCCGAGCCGTTGATCCACGTGCTCGAGGTCTGCGCGATGTTGTAGGTGCTGTTGTAGCGGAAGGTGGTCAGGCGCCGCACCGTGGTCGTCAGCGGGTTGAAGCGCATCGTCACGGGTCCGACGCTGTCCACCGGCATCTGCAGGCTGTCGGCGAGGTAGACGATGCGCGCGAGCGGGAGCCGGTAGCGGATCGCGATGGCGCGCAGCGTGTCCGGCACCAGCCCCAGGCTGTCGGCCAGCGGGAACAGCCGGTCGAAGCGGAGGCCGAGCGTGTCCCGGAGCAGCGTGGTGTCGGCGAAGGCGAAGCGCGACGACGAGGACTGCTGCGCGCTCCCCGGGAGGGCCAGGGCCGCCATCTCAAGGACAAGCGGGACAATGAGTAAAGCCAGTCGCCGGGACCGGTTCATGCGGGCACGCCGGAAGGCCGGGTCACGATGGGGCAAGGGTAGCATCCGGGTCGAAACAGGGTCAACGCTGGACCGCCACCCTTCCTACACCGCCAGCCGGGTCGCGGTGCTGCGTTCCGGCGGGCCGCGTCCGCGGTGGCAGCCGGCGCGCTGCGAGCCGCGCCGCCGGCGGGCCGGATGCGCCGGAGGACAAACTCCTTGCGGCCTTCGAGTTCGAGGTGCTAGCGTGCCCGCGCGAGTCGGCATGGACGCGCGAGCGCAACCCACCCTACCCGGCCTCCCGCCCCGGCAACTCGTTTCAGGCTCCCCGGCTCAATGAACCCATTCGGAGAGGCACGGATGTTCCTCAACAACCTGATGGGCTTCTTCTCGACGGATGTCGCCATGGACCTGGGCACGGCCAACACCCTGGTGTTCGTCAAGGGTCGCGGCATCGTGCTCAACGAGCCCTCGGTGGTCGCCATCGAGAAGGCCACCGGCAAGGTCAAGGCGGTGGGAAGCGCGGCCAAGCTGATGCTCGGCCGCACCCCGGACGAGATCAACGCGGTGCGGCCCCTCAAGGACGGCGTCATCGCCGATTTCGAGGTCACCGAACACCTGCTGCGCGAGTTCATCCAGCGGGTCCAGAGGCACCGGTTCCTCTATCGCCCGCGCATCATCATCTGCGTGCCCTCGGGCATCACCGAGGTGGAGAAGCGCGCGGTCATCGACTCGGCCGAGCGCGCGGGCGCCCGTCAGGTGCTGCTGGTCCCCGAGCCCATCGCGGCGGCCATCGGCGTGGACCTGCCGGTGGACGCGCCGACCGGCAACATGGTCGTGGACATCGGGGGCGGCACCACCGAGATCGCGGTCATCGCCCTGAACGGCATCGTCACCAAGACCTCGATCCGGGTCGGCGGCGACGAGATGGACGAGGCGATCGTCAACTACGCGAAGAAGGCGTACAACATGCTCATCGGCGAGCAGACCGCGGAGCGCATCAAGATCGAGATCGGCTCGGCCTTCCCGCTGACCGAGGAAACGGACATGGAGATCAAGGGGCGCGACCTGGTGCGCGGCATCCCGCGCACCCTGCGGGTCTCGAGCGTGGAGATCCGCGAGGCGCTGCAGGAGCCGGTGGGGGCGATCGTCAACGCCCTGCGCGAGTGCCTCGAGCGCACGCCGCCGGAGCTGGCCGCCGACATCGTGGACCGCGGCATCTTCATGACCGGGGGCGGAGCCCTCCTGCGCGGCCTCGACCTGCTGATGCGCGAGGTCACGAATCTCAACATCCGCGTGGCCCAGGATCCGCTCTCCTCGGTGGTGCGGGGGGCCGGCAAGATCCTCGAGGACCCCGAGACCTACGAGAAGGTGATCCTCAGCGGCCACATGGACTGAGCGCATGGGGGGGTTCCTCCCGCCCGCCGAGCGCCGCAGCGCGGCCCTGCTGGGCCTGCTGGCGGCGCTCTCGCTGCTTCTGCTCCTGACCGGCGACCGCATCCCGCTCGGGGCGCTGCGCGCCGCCGGGGCGTGGGTGTTCGCCCCGTTCGACCGCGTGGTGCTGGTGGCGGACCGGATGAGCGCCGCGTGGCGCGAGAACCAGGAGCTGCACGAGCGCATCACCCGGCTCGAGCTCGAGAACGCGCGGCTGCGCGAGGCCGGGGTCGAGAACCAGCGCCTGCGCGACAGCCTCGGCCTGCCGGCCTACCGCGGGATGTCGCTGCGCCCGGTCGAGGTGCTGGCGCTCTCCGGCGAGCCGATGCCCTCCTCGGCCACGCTGAGCGCGGGAGCACGGCAGGGCGTGAGGTCCGGGGACGCGGTGGTGACGAGTGACGGGCTGGTGGGTCGCATCGGCGAGGTCTACGCCGGGCTCTCGCGGGTGACGCTCCTCACCGACCCCGACGCCGCGGTGACGTGCGAGGTGGAGAGCACCGGCGTGCAGGGCGTGCTGCGCTACGTGACGTCGCCGCTCCCGCGCCTGCTCCTGACCAGCGTGCCGCTCTCGGACACCGTGCGGGCCGGGCAGCGGCTGTTCACTTCGGGGCTCTCGATGCGCTACCCGCGCGGTATCCCGGTGGGCCGCGTGACGCGCGCCGGCCGCGACCCCGGCGGGCTCACCCAGGAGATCGAGGTCGAGCCGGCGGCGCGGCTCCCGCGCCTGCGCCACGCGTTCGTGGTGCCGGGGCCGGAGCTGCCGCTGCCGGCGGGCGGGGGCGGCGGGCGATGAGGATCGTCCTGGGGCTGCTGCTCATGGCCGGCGTGGCGCTGCTCATCCGTTCGACCGCGCTTTCGGTACTGGCGGCCCGCGGCGTCATCCTGGACGTGCTCGGGTTCGTGGTGGTGCTGTGGTCGCTGCGCTACGGCGAGACCTGGGGCTCCACCTTCGGCTTCGTCCTTGGCCTCGGCGCCGACCTCGACGCCGCGCACTGGCTCGGGCGCCACGCGCTGGCGCTGGCGCTCATCGGCTACGCGGTGGGACGCCTCAGCCGCGCGGTGGTGCGCGACAACCCGGTCACCCAGCTCGTGCTGCTGTTCGCCGCCACGGTCATCCACCAGCTCTGGACGCTCGGCTTCGAGTTCGGCGTGCTCCACGGCTGGCCGCTCCTCCTCCAGCGCGTGGCGGTCTCGGCCCTCGTGACCGCGCCGTTCGGCGTCCTGCTGCTCGCGCTCATGCGCCACGGCAGCGGGCAGCCGCTCTTCTGCCTTGCAGCCGACGAATCAGGTCCGAGACCTTAGGCAGCGGCGCCACACGCTGCTGGTGGCCCTGGCGCTGGCGGGCTTCGGCGTCGTGGTCGTCGGGCTGCTCGTGCTCCAGGTCGTGCGGCAGGAGCACTACGCCGCGCTTTCGAAGGAGAACTGGGTCCGCCTCGAGGTGCTGCGGGCGCCGCGGGGCGCCATCTTCGACCGCCACGGCGAGCTGCTGGCCGACAGCGCGCCGAGCTTCAGCATCGTGTTCCGCCCGTTCCCGGCCGAGAGCGCGCAGCGCGCGCGCGAAGTGCGCTCCACCGACTGGCTCGCGCGCGTTTCCACGCTGGTTCAGCTCGACAGTGCCGAGGTGCGGAGCCGCGTGCGCTTCGCGAACCGCAGCGGACAGAGCGCGGTGCTGCGCCGTGACGCGCCTTTCGCGGTGCTCGCCGCGATCGAGGAATCGCGCGGCGAGCTGGCGGGCATCGAGGTGCAGGTGGAGCCGCTGCGCCACTACCCGAACGGGACGCTGGCCGCGCACCTGCTGGGCTACGCCGGCGAGATCGGCGCCGAGGAGCTGGAGAAGCGCGCCGACCGGGGCTACCGGCCGGGCGACCTCATCGGCCGCACCGGCGTGGAGCGCACCTACGAGGACCTCCTGCGCGGCAGCGACGGCGCGGAGTACGTGGTGGTGAACGCCATGGGACGGCGGGTGGCGCAGCCCCGCGAGGTGCCGTCCCGGGTGGACCCGGAAGCCGGGCACGACCTGGTGCTCACGCTCGACCTCAGGGTGCAGCGCGCGCTCGAAGAGGTCCTGGCGGGCGTGGCGCGCGGCGCGGCGGTGGCGCTCGATCCGCGCGACGGCGGCATCCTGGGCCTGGTGAGCCGCCCCGCCTTCGACCCCAACGAGTTCTCGCACGGCCTGAGCCGGGCGCGCTGGCGCGTGCTGTCGGAGGGAGGCGCCAACCCGCTGCTCGACCGCGCCATCCAGGGCCTCTACCCGCCGGGCTCGACCTTCAAGCTCGTGAGCATGACAGCGGCGCTGCGTGGCGGGGTGGCGGTGCCGCAGACCCGGCTCGCTCCATGCCCGGGCGGGATGAACTACGGCGGGCGCTGGTTCGCCTGCTGGGAGAAGCGCGGCCACGGCTCGCTCGACCTGGTCGGCGCGCTCCAGCATTCGTGCGACGTCTTCTTCTATCAGCTGGGCCTCAGGCTCGGGCTGCCGCGGCTCGAGCAGGCCGCGCGCGACTACGGGCTGGGCGCGCCGACCGGGGTGGACCTGCCGCAGGAGCGCGGCGGGCTGGTGCCGGGCGCGGCCTACTACGACCGGCGCTGGGGGGCCGGGCGCTGGCGCTCGGGGCTGCTCCTGAACCTGGCGATCGGGCAGGGTGAGCTGCTGCTCACGCCGCTGCAGCTCGCGCTGCTGACCGCCGAGGTGGCGCACGACGGCCGTCCGCTGCGCCCGCACCTGGTCCAGCGCGTGGTGGGGCGGCCGGAGTTCCGCCCGCCACGTCCGGCCCAGCCGGGCGTGCAGCTTCCCGCCGCGTCGTGGGACGCGGTCCACCAGGCGATGGAGCTGGTGGTGACCGCGGGCACCGCCGGCGCGGCGCGCGTGCCCGGCCTGCGCGTGGCCGGCAAGACCGGCACGGCGCAGAACCCGCACGGGCAGGACCACGCGCTGTTCGTGTGCTACGCGCCCGCCGAGGACCCGGTCATCGCGCTGGCGTTCGTGGTCGAGAACAGCGGCCACGGTGGCAGCGTCGCCGCGCCCATGGCGGGCCAGGTGCTGCGCCGGCTCTTCCTGCCCGACTCGCTGCAACGCCCCTGGCCGCGCGCGGCGGCCGCCGACTCGGCGCGCCGCGCGGCGCGCGACTCCGCGGAGGCGCCGCGTGGCGACTAGGTGGCGGCTGCGGCTCCCGCCGCTCGACCTGCCGCTCGCCGTGGCGGCGCTGGGGCTGACGGCCATCGGCCTGCTCGTGGTGTTCAGCGCCACCTCGGTCCCGGGCGCGCACCACGGCCTGTGGACGCGCCAGCTGGTGTGGGCGGCATGCGCGCTCGCGGCGGCGTGGATCGTGGCCGGCATCCACTACCGCGTCTACGACGCGCTGGCCTGGCCGCTCTACGGCGTCTCG
Source organism: Candidatus Eiseniibacteriota bacterium (assembly GCA_016223045.1). Lineage (GTDB taxonomy): Bacteria > Eisenbacteria > RBG-16-71-46 > RBG-16-71-46 > RBG-16-71-46 > JACRPT01. The sequence goes on along the minus strand of JACRPT010000071.1, from coordinate 19,251 downwards.
CTGCTGCTGCTGGTGCTGGTGCTGGTGATGGGCTCGAGCGCGATGGGCGCCCGGCGCTGGCTCGACCTCGGGCCGCTCCGCTTCCAGCCCTCCGAGATCGCGAAGATCGCCACCGTGCTGGCGCTGGCGCGGTGGTTCGACAACCCCCGGCGCGACCTCAGGCGCTTCCTGCACTGGCTCCCGCCGCTGCTGTTCACGCTGGCGCCATTCGCGCTGGTCGCGAAGGAGCCGGACCTCGGCACCTCGCTGTCGTTCCCGGCGATCCTGGTCGCCATGTACTTCTGGGCGGGGATGCCGGCGGGCCAGCTGCTGCTCGGGCTCACCCCGGTCTTCGCCGCGGGGGCCTACCTGCTGATGCGCTCGCAGCCGGGTGGCCAGTGGTTCGTCCTCCCCGTGGTGGCCGCGATCATCACGCTGTGGGCGGTGGCGCGGCCGCGGCTGCACGCGGTGCTGGTGGTGGTGCTGCTGAACGTGGCGGTCTGCACCGTGCTCCCGCGCGTGGTGGATCACCTGTCCGTCTACCAGCTGCGCCGCATCGAGACCTTCCTCGACCCCCAGGGCGACCGCTACGGCGCCGGCTACCAGGTCATCCAGTCGCAGATCGCGATCGGCTCCGGCGGCGTGTTCGGCAAGGGCTACCTCAAGGGCACGCAGAAGGCGCTCGCGTTCCTGCCGATGAGACACACCGACTTCATCTTCTCGGTGGTGGGCGAGGAGCTGGGATTGGGCGGGGCGCTGACCGTGGTGCTACTCTACGCGCTGCTCGTCCTGCGCGGCTGGCGGCTGGCGCTGGTGGCACGCAGCGGGTTCGCCAGCCTGCTGGCGGCGGGGCTGGTCACCGCGCTCTTCTACCAGGTCCTGGTCAACATGCTGATGACCATCGGGTGGGCGCCGGTGACCGGCCTGCCGCTCCCGCTCATCTCGTACGGAGGCACCGCCCTGATCGTGAACGGCATCCAGATCGGGCTCCTCCAGAACGTCGCCCTGCGCCGACAGGAGTCCTGACCCGTGCATCCCGAGATCCTCCGGCTGGGCCTGATCCACCTGCGCTCGTACGGCCTGTTGCTCGCCGTGGCGTTCCTGGTCGGGACCTGGCTGGCGCTGCGCGAGGCGCGGCGGGTCCAGCTCGACGAGGACCGCCTGATCACCGTGATCCTGGTGACGCTGGTGGCCGCCGTGCTGGGCGCGCGCGCGCTGTTCGTGCTCGAGCACATCGCCGACTACCGCGGCCAGTGGATGAGCGTGCTCCGGATCTGGCAGGGCGGACTCACGCTCTACGGCGGCCTGGCGGCCGGCACCATGGGCGGGCTGCTGACGGCGCGCCAGGTCGGGCTGCCGATCTGGGTGGTGGCCGACGCGCTCACCCCCTCGCTCGCGCTCGGCACGATGATCGGGCGCGTCGGCTGCTTCCTGAACGGCTGCTGCTACGGCCGTCCCACGCGACTGGCCTGGGGCGTGGTGTTCCCGCCCGATTCGTTCGCGAGCCTCGAGTTCGGCCCGGTGCCCGTGCACCCTTCGCAGCTCTACTTCGCGCTCGCCGGCCTCGTGCTGTTCGCGATCCTGTGGCCGCTGCGGCTGCGCCTGCGAACGCCCGGGCTGCTGTTCTGGGCGTTGGTGGCGGGGCTCGCCGGGCTGCGCATCCCGCTCGATTTCACCCGCGCCTACGAGGCGGACGCCACCCTCGCGGACGCCGGCGCCATCCGTCTCACCGAGAGCCAGCTCACGAGCGCCGCGCTGCTGCTGTTCGCGCTGCTCATGATCCTGCGCCTGCGGCGCGAGGCGAAGGCGCGGGGGAGCGCGCCGCACGCGTGAGCCACCCGGTCCGGCTGGCGGTGCTGGGCGACCCGCTGGCCTTCACGCGCTCCCCGGAGCTGCACCGCGCCGGGCTGGCCGCGCTCGGGCTCGCCGGCGATTCGCGCGCCATCCGCACGCCGCGGGAGCGGCTGGCCGCGGTGCTCGACGAGCTGGCGGCTGCCGGCTACCGCGGCGTGAACCTGACCTACCCGCTGAAGGAGGCGGCGCTCGGGCACCTCGACGCGGCCAGCGACGCGGCGCAGCGCGCGCGCTCGGTGAACACCGTGGGCTTCGAGCCCGGCCGCCGCTGGGGCGACACCACCGACGGCCCGGGGCTCGTCGACCTGCTCGCCGCTCTGGGCCGCGACGCGGCGCTCACCCGCACCGTGCTGCTGGGTGCGGGCGGCGCGGCGCGCAGCCTGGCGCTGGCGCTGGCCGGCGGCGGCGCGTCGCTGACGGTGAGCGCGCGCGACCCGGCGCGCGCGGCCGCCGTCTGGGAGGGACTGGCGGCGGCTTTCGTGGCGTGGCGATCGCCCGGGGAGCGCGCGGCGCTGGCGCAGGCGACGCTGGTGGTCCACTGCACGCCGCTGGTGGACGCCGAGGGCCCCGCGCCGGTGGAATCTCTGCCGCGCGCGGCGCTGGTGGTGGACCTGGTCTATGGACCGGAGCCGACCCCGTGGGTGAGGCGCGCGCGCGCCGCCGGGCTGGAGGCCCACGACGGGCTCGGACTGCTGGTGCACCAGGCGCGCCGCTCGCTCGCGCTGTGGACCGGGCGCGAGGTGCCGCTGGCGCCGCTGGCGCGCGCCGTGGGCTGGCCGCGGTGATGGCCCCGGCGCGGCTGCTGGCCGCCTTGGCGCGCGACCTCGAGGCGTTCGCCTTCCCGCAGCGCTGCCCCGGCTGTGGAGCGCTCGCCTCACCCGACCGGCTGCTGTGCGCGCGCTGCTTCGAGCGCATCCCGCGGGTCGCGTTCGCGGTGTGCGCGGCCTGCCTGGCGCGCGGGCGGGAGCCGGTCGGGTGCCTGCGGCACGCGGCGCGCCAGGTGTGGCCGGCCTGGCTCTACGACGAGCGTGCCGCCGCGCTGGTGCACGCGCTCAAGTACCGCGAGCGCCCCGGGCTGGCCGCGGCCCTCGGCGCCGCGATGGCGGAGTCGCTGCCCGCGGGGCTCGCTCCCGACCTGGTGACCGCCGTTCCGCTTCACCCGGCGCGGCGGCGCGAGCGGGGTTACAATCAGGCCGCCCTGCTGGCGGCGGCGCTGGCCGCGGCGCGCGGCGCGCCGTTTCTGCCCGGGGCGCTGGCGCGCACGCGTCCCACGCGTCCGCAGGCCCGGCTCGATCCCGCGCAGCCGGGGCGCACCCGGCGGGCGCGGCGCTGGCCTGGGCCCAGTAGCATGTCGCACCTGCACATCCCCGACGGCGTGCTGCCGCTCGCGGTGTGGCTGCCCGGCCTGGCCGCGGCCCTGCTGCTGCTCGTGTGGTCGGCGCGGCTCGCGCGGGACGCCAGCCGCCAGCAGGTGGCCTACCAGGGCGCGCTCGGCGCGCTGGTGCTGGCCGCGATGGCGGTCGAGGTCCCGCTCGGGCCGCTCGAGTACCACCTCACGCTGGTGGGCCCGGTGGGCGTGCTGCTGGGGCCCGCGGCCACCTTCCAGGTCGCGTTCGTCGCCAGCGCCATCCTCGCGTTCGTGGGCCACGGCGGTCTCACGGTGGTGGGCCTGAACGCGCTGGCGCTGGGAGCGGGCGGGGCGCTGGCGCGCCCGGTGTACCTGGCGCTGGCGCGGCGGGCGCGGCCGCCGGCGGCGATGGCGGGCGCGACCGCGGTGGCGCAGGCGGTCTCGGGCGCGCTGTGGCTGGCGACCGTGTTGCTGGGGCTGGGTGGCGGCGCCGCTGCGCCCGGCGCGGGGCGGCTCGGGCTGTTCGCGGCCGTGGCGTTCCCGCTGTGGTTCGTGGGCATCGCGGCCGAGTCCGCGGTGGCGTGGGGCACGGCGCGCTTCATCCTGCGCGTGCGCCCCGACCTGCTGCCGCGCGAGCCGGCCGGCGCGGACGCCGAGGAGAGCGCGGCATGATCAACACGCTGGCCCGGATCGACTACGCGGCGAGCGCGGGGCGCACGCCGTGGCACGCGGCGAGCGCGCTGTCGAAGCTGGCGCTGGCCGCCTTGCTGGTGCTGCTCGCGGTGTTCGCCCCCTCGCTCAGCCTGCTGGCGGCGCTCTACGCCCTGGCCTGGCTGCTCGTCCTGAGCAGCCGGCTGCCGTGGCGGCTGACGCTCGCGGCGGCGGGCTACCCGGTGGCGTTCACGCTGCTCTTCATCGTCGGGCGCTGGGACGGCAGCGCCGGGACCCCGCTGCGGCTGCTGCTGCGCCCGCTCACCGCGAGCCTCGCCGCGGTGTGGCTGGTGGGCACCACGCCCTATCCCGACCTGTTCGCGCCGCTCTCCCGCGTGCTGCCGCGCAGCGTCGGCGACGGGCTGTTCCTCACCTACCGCGCGCTGTTCGCGCTGATCGGCCGCGCCGAGCGGCTGTGGCGCGCGCTACGTCTGCGCGGCGGGGCCAGCGGCCCGCCGCGCCGGCGGCTCATGGTCGCGGGCGAGGGCTTCGCCACGCTGGTGCTCTACGGCTTCGAGCGCAGCCAGCGGCTCTACGCCACCATGCTGCTGCGCGGACACAGCGGCCGCATCTGCGGCTGCCGCCACTACGCCGAGTGGTCGCGCGCCGACCTGCTGGTGATCCTGGCCGGGCTGGCCGCCGTGGCCGCAGCCGCCTTCCTGTGGAGGGCGCCGTGAGCGACCCCATCGTCCGCGTCTCGTGCGTGCGCCACGTCTACCCGGACCGCACCCAGGTCCACCTGTGCGGGCTCGACTTCGTGGTGCGCCCGGGCGAGCGCGTGGTCGTGGTGGGACCGAACGGTTCCGGCAAGACCACGCTGCTCTACCACATCCTGGGCCTGCTCGAGCCGCAGGAGGGCGAGGTGACGGTGTTCGGGGTGAACCCGGCGCGCCACTTCAATCACATCCGCGAGCGCCTGGGCGTGCTGCTCCAGGACGTGGACGAGCAGATCATCGCGCCCACGGTGTGGGACGACGTCTCGTTCTCGCCGCGCAGCTACGGCTACGCCGAGGCGGAGGTCGAGCGCATGGTGGGACAGGCGCTGGCGCGCGTGGGGATCGCCCACCTGCGCCACAAGGTCTGCCACCACCTCTCGGGCGGCGAGAAGCGCAAGGTGGCGCTGGCCGGCGCGCTGGTGCTCGAGCCCGAGCTGCTGGTGCTGGACGAGCCGTTCGAGGGCCTCGACCCCTCGTCGCGCAGCGACCTGGTGGACCTGCTGAACCGGCTCCACGCGGAGCAGGGCGTGTCGCTGGTGATGGCCACGCACGACGTGAACGTGGTGCCCGAGATGGCGGACATGGTCTACGTGCTGGTGGGCGGCGGCGAGATCGTGGCGCAGGGCCCGCCGCGCGAGATCTTCCGCGACCCCGGGCTGCTCCGGCGCAGCAACGTGGAGCCGCCGGTGCTGGCCGAGCTGTTCCAGCGGCTCGAAGACCGGGGCATCGGGCTGGGCCGCCCGGTCACGGTGGAGGAGGCGGCGCGCGCCATCGCCGCGTGGACCGCCAAGCACCCGGCGCCGCGCGGCGCGGAACTGGGTCCGCTGTTCAAGGCGGACGCGCCCGCTGCGGAGGGCGAGCCGTGAGCGGCGACCTGTTCGGCGGCGGAGCGCCGGTGCGGCCGCCCGAGGTCCCCGAAGGCACGGGCCCGCTCGCCGACCGCATGCGCCCGCAGTCCTTCGCGGAGCTGCTGGGCCAGGACCAGCTGCTGGCGCCGGGCGCGCCGCTCGCGGCGATGCGCGACGGCCGGCATCTCTCCTCGGTCGTGCTGTGGGGCCCGCCCGGGACCGGCAAGACCACCATCGCGCGCCTGCTGGCGCACACCGCGGGCGTGCCGTTCGTCGCCTTCAGCGCGGTGCTCTCGGGCGTGAAGGAGGTCAAGGAGACCATGGCGCTGGCGGCGCGCGAGCGGCGCCGCACCGGCCGGCCCACGCTGCTGTTCGTGGACGAGATCCACCGCTTCAACCGCGCCCAGCAGGACGCCTTCCTCTCACACGTCGAGAAGGGCGACATCGTCCTGATCGGCGCCACGACGGAGAACCCCTCGTTCGAGGTGAACGCCGCGCTGCTGTCGCGGATGCGGGTCGTTGTGCTGAAGGAGCTGGCGGTCGCCGACCTGGTCACCCTGGTCGAGCGCGCGCTCGCCGACCGCGAGCGCGGGCTGCGCGGCGAATACACAGCAGGGCCCGAGGTGCTGCGGTTGATCGCCGAGAGCGCGGACGGCGACGCGCGCCGCGCGCTCAACACGCTGGAGCTGGCGGCCGCTTCGGCGGAGACCGCGGGCGGGGGCGCGGCCGAGATCACGGAAGAGGCGGTGCGCCGCGCGCTGGCGCGGCGCCACCTGCGCTACGACCGCGCGGGCGAGGAGCACTACAACCTGATCTCCGCGCTCCACAAGTCGCTGCGCGACTCCGACCCGCACGCCGGGCTCTACTGGCTGGCGCGCATGCTGGCGGCCGGCGAGGACCCGCTCTACGTGGCGCGACGCCTGGTGCGCTTCGCCAGCGAGGACGTGGGCAATGCCGACCCGCAGGCGCTGGTGATCGCGGTGGCCGCGTTCCAGGCCTACCACCAGCTCGGGACTCCCGAAGGCGAGCTGGCGATCGCGCAGTGCGCCGTGTACCTGGCCACCGCGCCCAAGAGCAACGCCGTGTACGAGGGGCTCTCGCGCGCGCAGGAGGAGGTCGAGAAGAGCGGCAGCCTGCCGCCGCCGCTGGTCATCCGCAACGCGCCCACCGGGCTCATGAAGGAGCTGGGCTACGGCGCGGGCTACAAGTACGCGCACGCCGAGACAGGCCGCATCGCCGACCAGCAGCACCTGCCCGACGAACTAGCAGGCCGGCGCTTCTACGAGCCGGCGGGCGAGGGCTTCGGGGGGGGGGGGGGGGGGGGGGGGGGGGGGAGGGCTTCGAGGCCGAGATCGCGCGGCGGATGAAAGCGTGGGAGAAGCTGCTGGAGGGGAAGCGCGGCTCCGGGAAGGCCGGCTGACCGGGGCGCGCGGCGCAGCGGCGCCGCCGGATGACGGGAGGAGGATGATGAGGAGTCTCGCCTGGAGCACGGTCGCGCTGGCCGCGATCGTCGCCGTCTCGTCCGGCGCGCCCGCGGGCGCGCCGCGGAAGGAGGGGAAGGCCATGCGGCTCACCTCGACCGCGTTCGAGCACCACGGCTCGATCCCGAAGCTCCACACCTGCGACGGCGGCGACGTCTCGCCGCCGCTGGCCTGGTCCGAGGCCCCGGCTGGCACGAAGAGCTTCGCGCTCATCGTGGACGACCCCGACGCGCCCGATCCGGCCGCGCCGAAGCTGACCTGGGTGCACTGGGTGCTCTACGACATCCCCGCGGAGGCCCATGCGCTGCCGCAGGGCGTGAAGGTGAAGGAGCTGCCGCAGGGCACACGCGAGGGGATCAACGACTGGAAGAAGACGGGCTACGGCGGTCCCTGCCCCCCGGTCGGGCGCCATCGCTACTTCCACAAGCTCTACGCCCTCGACACGGTGCTGGGCGACCTGCGCCGGCCGGCGAAGGCCACGCTCGAGAAGGCGATGGCAGGGCACGTCCTGGCGCGCGCGGAGCTGGCGGGGACGTACCAGCGCGGGCGGTAGCGGCCGCTAGTACCGCCCGCGTGACCGCTCCCTCGCCGGCAGGTTCTCCAGGCAGGTGGTCCACCAGCCGGTGCGGATGGTCTCCACGAACTCGGGCGGGAGTTGCTCGGCTTCCATCTCTCTCGCCAGCGCCTCGTGGTCGTAGGCCACCGGCACGAAGCCCACGCGCACCGCGCCGTCCAGCTCGAGCAGCGCGTACCACACGTCGGTGCGACCGTCGTTGGCGGGGCGGCCGATCGCGCCCGCGTTCACCACGTGCCGCCCCGAAGGCAGCGCCCGGTGCCAGTGGATGCCGGTGTGCGCGCAGGCGATCAGGTCCGCCGCGTGCGCGTCGCACAGCCATTCCAGGAAGGCGTCCGAGCAGGCGGAGTCCCACAGGAACTCGTTCACGCGCCGCGGCGAGCCGTGGCAGAGCAGCACGCGCCGCCCCGCCACCTCGAAGCGCTGCTGCTCCGGGAGCGCGCGCATCCACGCCTTGTGGTCCGGCGAGGTGCGCGCGGCGGTGTAGTCGTAGGAGACCTGAGCGAAGTGCTGGTCGCGGGGATCGGTGTAGCCGCACGCGCAGTCGCCGCGGTCGTGGCCCACCGAGTCGTCATAGTTGCCGCGCAGCATCGGGATGCCGGCGTCGCGCAGCAGCTCGACGCTGCGGTCCGGATGCGGGCCGAAGCCTCCCAGGTCGCCCAGGCATAACGCGGCGTCGGCGCCGCGCCGCGCCAGGTCCGCGAGGGTCGCGGCGAGCGCGTGATGGTTGCTGTAGACGCCGCCCAGGAGCGCGAGACGCATCAGCCGTTCGCGCAGGTCATCCCGGTGACCCAGCAGGTGTAGCAGGCGCCGTGCTCGAGCTCGAACGGCCCGAGCGCCTCGGCAAGCCTGTCACCCATGCGCCCGCCCGGCTCCTCCACCAGCAGCGGGCACACGTAGACCCCGCGCGCCGTCACGGCGCGGCAGGAGCCGCACTGGAGGCGCGTGGGGTCGAAGCAGCCGCACGAGAGCCCGGCCAGCGTCTCGGTCGCGGCGTAGCCGCGGGTGCGCCGGCTCTCGCGCCCGAGCTGGAACAGCGGGAGCGTCTTCACGCGCGGGCGGGTGAGCCCGAGCGCGCGCAGCGCCTCGAGCGCGCGCTTCGTGGAGGCCAGCGGGTCCTCGTCCGTGGTCCGCGTGAGCGTCACGATCGGGAGCAGGCCGCCCTCCTCGAGGGCGCGCAGCCCCTCGATCGTGCGCGCGAAGCTGCCGGCGCCACGGAAGCGGTCGTGCTCCGCCGCGCCCAGGCCATCCAGGCTCACGCGGAGCTCGAGGCTGTAGCGGGCGCCGTCGCCCACGCAGCGGAGCTCCGCGATCCGGTGCCGGGTGAAGAGCGTGCCGTTCGTGAGCACGGTGCACGGCCCGTGGGCGAGCGTGTCCTCGAGGATCTCCTCCATCTCGGGATGCAGGAACGGCTCGCCGCCGGTGAAGTAGAACTCCTTCACCCCGAGCGCCAGCGCCTCGGCGACGCGCGCGCGCACCTCCGCGCGGCCCATCAAGGCGTGACGCTCATCGCCCGGACCGCACGAGATGAAGCAGTGCGTGCACGCCAGGTTGCAGAGCGTCCCCGCCACCTGGATCCACAGCGCGTCCAGATGGAGCAGCGGCTGGACCGGGAAGCGGGCGGGTGCGGCGGGAGCCGGGCAGGACGTGGCGGTGGGGGGCGGCGTCGGGACCGCCATGGTTCGCCTCGCGGGGAAGTGCATCGAGAAGGACATCGGGCCAGCGTCGGGGCGGCCCCGGACGCTTGACTCGCTCGGGCGCCGGCCCCTAATGTAACCCGTTCTCGGTCAGCCTTCTAGGGTCCGCGCGGGCGGCTCGTGCGACGGGCCCCGAGAACGGAACGCAGGCAGCAGGCAGTGGTCCCCGAGCGCGGGGGGGTTACCATCCGGCTGCCGCCCCGGAGCCGCGCGGGAACCAGTCCACGAGCCCGGCGGCCGGCACACCGCACCGGCGCCGACGAAGCTGCCGGCTTCCACGACGCGGCGGGAGAGACCAGTCACCCATGGCGACCGTGAGCCCGGACGACATCCTGAACGCGCTGCGCACCGTGCAGGATCCGGACCTGCACCGCGACCTCGTCACGCTCGGGATGATCGAGGATCTGGCGGTCGCCGACGGCGCCGTCTCGTTCACGCTGGTGCTCACCACCGCCGCCTGCCCGCTCAAGGAGCAGATCGAGGACGAGGTGCGCGCCGCGGTGCGCACCGTGCCCGGGGTGCGGGACCTCACCCTGCGCACCACCTCGCGCATGCGCAAGCCCAAGGATCCGACCGCGGACCGCAAGGCGCTTCCCGGCGTCGCGCACGTCATCGCCATCGGCAGCGGCAAGGGCGGGGTGGGCAAGTCCACGGTCGCGGCGAACCTGGCGGTGGCGCTGGCACAGGCCGGGGCGAAGGTGGGGCTGCTCGACGGCGACATCTACGGCCCCAACCTGCCGCGCATGCTCGGCACGCGCCGCCAGCCCGCGCAGCGCGACGGCAAGATCCTCCCGCTCGAGGCCTGGGGCGTGCAGTTCATGTCCATGGGCCTGCTGGTCGAGGAGGGCGAGGCCGTGGTGTGGCGCGGGCCGATGCTCCACGGCGCCGTCAAGAGCTTCCTGCACGACGTGGACTGGGGCGAGCTCGACTACCTGCTGGTGGACCTGCCGCCGGGGACCGGCGACGTCCAGCTCTCGCTGATCCAGCAGACGTTCGTGGCCGGCGCGGTGGTGGTGACCACGCCATCCACGGTGGCGATGGAGGATGCGGTCAAGGCGGTGAACATGTTCGCCAAGCTCCAGGTGCCGGTGCTGGGCGTGATCGAGAACATGAGCTACTTCACCTGCCCGAACTGCGCCTCGCGGCACGGGATCTTCAACTCCGGCGCGCCCGACGAGCGCGCGCTGGCGATGGGGCTGCCCTTCCTCGGCGCGATCCCGCTGCATCCGGACGTGCGCGAGGGCGGCGACCACGGCCGGCCGGTGGTGGCCACCCACGCCGACAGCGACTACGCCCGCGCGCTCAAGGCCATCGCCGGGCATCTGGCGCAGCGCGTCTCCATCCAGACCGTCGGAACGGAGCAGGGCTGATGCGCGACGTCTACGCTGACCACGCCGCGACCACGCGGATCGCGCCCGAGGCGCTCGAGGCGATGCGGCCGTTCCTCGAGGACCGCTTCGGCAATCCCTCGTCGGTGCACCGGAGGGGCGAGGCGGCGCGCGCGGCGGTGGACGCGGCCCGCGTCCAGGTCGCGCAGCTGATCGGCGCCGCGCCCGAAGAGATCGTGTTCACTTCCTCGGGCTCCGAGGCCAACAACCTGGCCCTGAAGGGCGTGCTGGCGGGCGCGCCGGCCGGGCGGCGGCGGCTCGTGGTCTCGGCCATCGAACATCCCTCGGTGCTCGAGACCGCGCGCCACCTCGAGTCGCACGGCTGCGCGCTGACCGTGGTGCCGGTCGAGCCAGACGGCATCGTGGACCCGCAGCGGCTGGCCGCCGCTCTCGGTCCCGACGTGGCGCTGGTCTCGGTGATGTGGGTCAACAACGAGGTCGGCACCATCCAGCCGGTGCGCGCGATCGCAGACGCCGCGCACGCGGCGGGCGCGCGCTTCCACTGCGACGCGGTGCAGGCGGCCGGGCGGCTCGCGGTGGACGTCGAAGCGGCGGGCGCGGACCTCTTGAGCCTGGCCGCGCACAAGCTGGGCGGCCCGCCCGGGGCGGCGGCGCTGGCGGTGCGGCGCCGCCTGCGGCTCACGCCGCTGGTGCACGGCGGCCACCAGGAGCGCTCGCGCCGCGCCGGCACCGAGAACCTGCCCGCGCTGGCGGGCTTCGGCGCCGCCGCGGCGCGCGCCGGCGCGCGGCTCGCCGCGGGCGAGCCGCGGCGCCTGGGGGCGCTGGCCGAAGGGCTGCGCGAGCGGCTACTCGCGGCCTGCCGTGACACGCGCCTCAACGGCGACCCGGCGCGGCGGGTGCCCGCGATCTTCAACCTGACCGGCTCGGCGTGCAGCGCGGCTTCGCCCGGCCCATCGCACGTCCTCACCGCCATGGGACTGCGTCCCGAGGACGCGCACGCCAGCGTGCGCTTCTCGTTCGGGGACGGCAACGACGAGGCGGACATGGACCACGTATTCGACACGACCCCGGCCGTGGTGGAGCGCCTGCGCGCGCTGCACCGCCCGGCGGTCGAGACCCGAAGCTAGGCGGGGAGAGGAGAACTCCGGTGGACGCGAACGAACAGTTCCGGCTCAAGGTGGGGCTGGCGGAGATGCTCAAGGGCGGCGTCATCATGGACGTGATGACCGCCGACCATGCGCGCATCGCCGAGGAGTCCGGCGCCTGCGCGGTGATGGCGCTCGAGCGCATCCCGGCGCGCATCCGGCGCGAGGGCGGGGTGGCGCGCATGTCCGATCCGAAGCTCATCAAGGAGATCGAGAGCGCGGTCTCGATCCCGGTGATGGCCAAGGTGCGCATCGGGCACTTCGCCGAGGCGCAGATCCTCGAGGCGCTGGGCGTGGACTTCATCGACGAGAGCGAGGTGCTGACCCCGGCCGACGAGGAGCACCACATCGACAAGCACCCCTTCAAGGTGCCGTTCGTGTGCGGCTGCCGCGACCTGGGCGAGGCCCTGCGCAGGATCGGCGAGGGCGCGGCGATGATCCGCACCAAGGGGGAGGCCGGCACCGGCAACGTGGTCGAGGCGGTGCGCCACATGCGCGCGGTGAGCGGCGCGCTCCACCGGCTCGCCACGCTGCGCGACGACGAGCTGATGGCGGCCGCCAAGCAGCTCGGCGCGCCCTACGAGCTGGTGAAGACGGTGGCGCGCAGCGGCAGGCTCCCGGTCCCCAACTTCGCCGCCGGCGGCGTGGCCACCCCGGCGGACGCCTCGCTCATGATGCAGCTCGGCGCCGAGTCGGTGTTCGTGGGCTCGGGCATCTTCGAGATCACGGTGAAGGACGAGCGCGGCAAGGTCCTGGCAGACGCCACCCGTGCCGCGCAACTTCGCATGGCGAAGGCCATCGTCCAGGCGGTGGCGAACTACGACCGTCCGGAGGTGCTCGCGCAGTTGAGCGAGGGGCTGCCCGATGCGATGCGCGGGCTCTCGATGGAGAGCATCCCGGCCGAAGAGCTGCTGGCGAAGCGGGGGTGGTGAGGCGGTGCGCGTCCCGAGCGTCGGCGTGCTGAGCCTGCAGGGCGACTTCGCGCGCCACCGCGCCTCGCTCGAGGCGCTGGGTGCGCGGGTGGTGCGCGTGTCGCTGCCCGGGCACCTCGAGGGGCTCGACGCGCTGGTGCTGCCGGGCGGCGAGTCCACCACCATGCTGCGCCTGCTCGAGCTGACCGGGCTGCGCGCGCCGCTCGAGACGTTCGCGAGGTGCCGCCCGGTGCTGGGCACCTGCGCGGGCGTCATCCTGCTCGGGCGCGATTCCGGCGAGCTGCCGGCGCCGCCGCTCGGCGTGCTCGACATCGCGGTCGAGCGCAACGCCTACGGCCGCCAGGTGGATTCCTTCAGCACGCCGGTCGAGACCGCGGTCGCCCCCGGCTTCCACGGCGTGTTCATCCGCGCCCCGCGCATCCGCCGCGTCGGCCCGGGCGTCGAGGTGGTGGCGCGGCGCGCCGCCGACGGCGAGCCGGTGGGGGTGCGCGCGGGCCGCGCGGTGGGCCTGTGCTTCCACCCGGAGCTCACACCCGATCTGGGCTTCCATCGCTGGTTCCTCGCCGAGGTCGCGGGGCTGGCGCTGCCGGGCGCGCCGCCGCGCGCGGCGGCCGGGATGTGGCCGGGCGACGCGCGCGCGGGCCTGGATGGCGAGCCGGCGGCCGCCGGCAGCCGGGGCGCGCGGTGACCGCCGGCGGGCCGCAGGCGCCGCCGGCCTCCGCCGAGCGCGGGGCGTTCCACGGCTTCGTCGCGCGCTACCGGCGCTTCCTGCTGACCACGCACGTCAATCCCGACGGCGACGGGCTGGGGAGCGAGGTGGCGATGGCGTTGTGGCTGCGCGCGCTCGGCAAGAGCGTGCGCGTGCTCAACGACTCGCCGGTGCCGGCGGCGTTCACGTTCCTGACCCGGCACCATCCGATCGAGGTGTTCGAGCCCGAGCTGGCCGAGCAGCTGTTCGACGGCGCCGAGGCGCTGGTGGTGCTCGACACCAGCAACCGCCAGAGGATCGGCAAGCTCGCGCCGGTGTTGGACCGCCACGCCATGCCCATCGCGGTGGTGGACCACCACGTCACGCACGCGAACGGCTTCGGGCAGGTCAACGTCATCGAGCCCGAGGCCTCGGCCACCGGCGAGATCGTCTACGGCCTGATCCGCGAGAGCGGCTGCGTCCTGACCACCGAAGCCGCGGAATCGCTCTACGTGGCGCTGATGACCGACACCGGGTCGTTCCGCTATTCGAACACCGACAGCCACGCGCACCGCATGGCGGCCGACCTGCTCGGCTACGGGCTCGATCCCCAGAAGATCCACGCCCAGGTCCACTCACACGCCTCGGCCGCGCGGCTGCGCTTCTTCGGCGAGGTGCTCTCGGCGCTCGAGCTGTACGAGGGCGGGCGGGTCGTCGTGCTCGAGGCCTCGGCCGAGCAGTTCCAGAAGCACGGGCTGGCAGGCGCCGACACCGAGAACCTGGTGGACATGCCGCGCGTGGTGGCCGGCGTCGAGGCGGTGGCGCTGTTCTCGGAGGCCGAGCCGGGCAAGGTCAAGGTGAGCCTGCGCTCGACCGGCCGCATCGTGGTGGACCAGGTGGCCTCGCGGCTGGGCGGCGGCGGCCACCCGCACGCCGCCGGCGTGATGCTGCGCGGCACCCGCGCCGACGCGCGCTCGCGCATCCTGCCCGAGCTGCACCGCCTGATCGCGGCGCTCGACGAGAAGCGGCCGGAGGGCGGCCATTGAACGCCGCCGCCGCGCCGGTTGCGGACGTGGCCCTGTCGCTCGAGGCCCGCGGCCTCGCCCACCTCTACACCGGCCGGCGCGGGCTCCAGCCGGTGAGCTTCACGGTCGCCTCGCCCGGCGCGGTCGCGGTCACCGGCGCGAACGGCTCGGGCAAGAGCACGCTGCTGCGGCTGGTGGCCGGGCTGCTGCGCCCCACCGCGGGGGCGTCGGTGCTCACGCTGGGCGGTGTGGCGGTGGCGCCGGCGGCGCGCCGCGAGGTGGTGGGCTTCGCCTCGCCCGAGCTCCAGTTCTACGACGAGTTCAGCGCGCTCGAGAACCTGGCCTTCGCGGCCGAGGCGCGCGGTCTCGCCGACCCGCATGGCCGGGCGCGCGCGGCGCTCGAGCGCGTCGGGCTGGAGAGCCGCGCCGGCGACCGTGCCACCGCGCTCTCCTCGGGGATGAAGCAGCGCCTGCGCCTGGCGTTCGCGCTGCTCCACCGCCCGCCCGTGCTGCTGCTGGACGAGCCGGGCAGCCACCTGGACGACGAGGGGCGCGCGCTGGTGGACCGCGTCGTGGACCAGCAGCGGAGGTGCGGGCTCGTCGTCATCGCCACCAACGAAGAAAGGGAGTGGAGGCTTGCCACCGAACGGATCGAGCTCCGCGGCAGCGGTCTGGGCCATCCTGCGTAAGGAGTGCCGCAGCGAGTGGCGCACCCGCTACGGCCTCAACGCGGCCCTGCTGTTCGCCGTCGCCACGCTGACCGGCGTGAGCTTCGCGGTGGGGCGGCTGCCCGACCGCACCGACCTGCTGTCGGCGCTGCTGTGGGTGGTGCTGCTGTTCGCATCGCTCGCGTCGCTGGCCCACGCCTTCGTGAAGGAGGTCGAGGGCCACACCATGACGCTGCTCCGCCTGGTGGCCTCGCCCACCGCGATCGCCCTGGGCAAGCTCCTGTTCAACCTGATCTTCCTCGGCGTGCTCGAGCTGGTCACGGTCCCCCTGTTCCTGATCCTGATGGGCGGGCCGCCGCCGCGCTGGGGGGCGTTCCTGCTGGTGCTGGGGCTCGGCAGCCTGGCGCTCGCCGCGACCACCACGCTGGTGGGGGCGGTGGTGTCGCAGACCCGCGGGCGCGGCGCCCTGTTCGCGGCGGTGTCGCTGCCGCTGCTCATGGTGGTGCTGGCGGCCGGGGTGAGCGGGCTCAGGGCGCAGTGGGACGGCAATCCGATCGGCGCCGACGTGCGCCTGCTCGCCGCCTACGCCGCGGCGGTGCTGGGCGCCAGCGTGCTGCTCTACGACCATCTGTGGGAGGACTAGCGTGATCCTGAGGGTGCTGCTCTTCGTGTGGATCGCCGCCGCGCTGGTGGCGGGGTTCCTGTGGGCGCCGACCGTGGAGGACCTGGGGGAGACCACCCGCGTGCTCTACTTCCACATCCCCTCCGCCTGGATCGCGGTGCTGGCGCTGGCCTGGTCCATGCTCCACAGCCTGCTCTACCTGAGGACGCGCAGGCTCGAGCACGACGACCAGGCGGCCGCGGCGGCCGAGCTCGGTATCCTGTTCTGCGTCGGGGCCACGGTGAGCGGGTCGCTGTGGGCCAGGGCCCAGTGGGGCTCCTACTGGAACTGGGACCCCCGGGAGACCTCGATCTTCTTCGTCCTGCTGATTTACGGGGCCTACCTTGCGTTACGCAGCGCGGTCGAGGGGGACGAGCGGCGGGCCCGGCTGGCAGCGATTTACTCGGCCATTGCATTTGTGGCCGTCCCGTTCCTTATGTTCGTCGTGCCGCGGATCTACGCGACCCTTCATCCGTCACCCATCCTGCCGCAGGCGGGCGAGAAGACCGGGATGGACCCGCGCATCCGCTGGTCGTTCCTGGCGATGCTGGTGGGCTTCACCGGACTGTTCTTCTGGATGATGTCGCTGCGCGTGCGCGTCACCCGCGCCGAGCGGCGCCGGCTCGAGACCCGAGAGGCCGGGGCGTGACCCGGGGGAGGGACATCTGAAAGGCGACTACGTAGTGCTCGGCGTGGCGCTCCTGGTGTGGGGCCTGCTTTTCTTCTACCTGCTGCGCCTGGAGCGCCGCATCAGGGACCTGGAGAGGAAATGAACCTGAAAGTCGTGGTGGCGCTGGTGCTGCTCGCGGTGGCCGGGGCGGTCGGCGTCTCGAGCTTCAGGAAGTCCGTCACGCCCTACATCTCGTTTCGCGAGGCGAAGCGCTCCACCGGGCTGGTGCAGGTGAACGGGCAGATCGCCGACAAGAACTACGTCATCAAGCCGGCGGAGCAGTTCCTGCAGTTCAAGCTGCGTGACCAGCACGGCGAGGTGCTCCCGGTGACCTACCACGGCGTGATCCCCGGCAACTTCGACCAGGCGAGCATGGTGGTGGCCATCGGCCGCTACGAGACCGACCATTTTGAGGCCGAGCAGCTGCTGGTGAAGTGCCCGTCCAAGTACCAGGCCGAAGCGGAAAGGAAATCCCCCGCCTCGTGAACCTCGGACAGATCTTCACCTGGGTCGCGTTCCTCGCCTCCCTGGTCGCGGGCCTCGCGTACCTGGCGGTGGCGGGCGGACGGCGGGACGCGGTGCGCCCCGCGCGCATCGCCTTCGGCGTGCAGTGGGCGGTACTGGTCGCGGCCGCCGCGTTCCTGTGGGTCGTCATGTTCGGCCACGACTTCCGCTACCAGTACGTGGCCTCCTACTCCTCGCGCTCGATGCCGCCGCACTTCATCTTCGCGGCGTTCTGGGGCGGCCAGGAGGGCACGTTCCTGCTGTGGGCGCTGGTCACGGCCACGCTCGGCCTGGCGCTCATGCGCCTGAAGCACCCGCTCACCGGGACGGCGATGTTCTTCCTCAACCTGCCGCTGGTGATGCTCGGGCTGGTGAGCGTGATGCGCGGGCCGTTCCTGATGTTCCCGAACGGCATGGCCCCGCCCGACGGGCAGGGGCTGAACCCGCTGCTGCAGGACTACTGGATGACCATCCACCCGCCGGTGCTGTTCACCGGCTTCTCGTCGCTCGCGGTGCCGTTCGCGATTGGGATGGCGGCGCTGGTGAAGCGCGACTATGACGGCTGGGTGAAGCCGGCGCTGCCGTGGGTGATCTTCTCGACCGCCGTGCTCGCCACCGGCTTCATCATGGGCGGGGTGTGGGCCTACAAGGTGCTCGGCTGGGGCGGTTACTGGGGCTGGGACCCGGTCGAGAACGGCTCGCTCATCCCCTGGCTGTCGAACGCGGCGCTGCTCCACGGGCTGCTGGTCCAGCGCGTCACCGGGAGCCTGAGGCGCACGAACTTCTTTCTGGCGGTGACGGGCTACGTGCTGGTGCTCTACGCCTCGTTCCTCACGCGCAGCGGCGTGCTCGCCGACTTCTCGGTGCATTCGTTCGCGAACCTCGGGCTGACCGGTTTCCTGCTCTCGTTCCTGCTCCTGGTGGCGCTCTCGGGCTACGGCCTGCTGCTCTTCCGCCTGCGCGAGATCCCGACCCCCGCGCAGCCGCTCGGGAGCTTCTCGCGCGAGTCCATGATGTGGCTCGGGCAGCTGGTGTTCATGCTGATGTGCGCGCTCACCGCGGTCGGGATGAGCGCGCCGCTCATCACGAAGCTGTTCGGCCCGGCCTCGAACGTGCAGACCTCGTACTACAACCTGGTGAACGCGCCGCTCGCCATCGCGATGTCGCTGCTGCTCGGCGTCGCGCCGCTCATGCGCTGGCGGCGCCACGAGCCGCGCGCGCTGCTGCGCGCCGCGCTGCCGGCGGCGGTGGCCGCGGTGGCGGCGACGCTCGGCGCGGTGGCCCTGGGCGTGCGCCAGGCCATCCCCGCGGGCGTGGTCTTCGCCGCGACCTTCGCGCTGGCCGCCAACGTGATGGTCACGGTGCGCGGCTTCCGCGCCGGCTGGCAGCACGGCGTCGCGTACCTCGGCCACACCGGCGTGGCGGTGCTCCTGGTCGGCATCGTGGCGTCCAGCAGGTACGGCGTGGCCGCGCAGGTCCAGCTCCCGCAGGGCGAGGAGCGCACGGCGATGGGTTACCGGATGCGCTACCAGGGCGTGAAGCAGGAGCCCGGAGGCAAGGACCGCGTCGTGATCGCGGTGGCCGCGCCGGAGGGCAGGTTCGAGGCGACACCCGCGCTCTACTGGAGCGAGTTCAACCAGGGCTACATGAAGAAGCCGCACATCCAGCGCTACCTCACCCACGACGTCTACATCTCGCCGCTCGAGATGGTGGGGCAGGAGGCCGACGACGGGCAGCTGTGGCTCGCCAAGGGCGAGACCCGCCAGATCGGGCAGGTGAAGTACACGTTCGTGGACTTCGATCCGCAGATGGGCGACGTCATCCGCATCGCCGCGCGGCTCCGGGCCGAGCTCAACGGCCGCACCGTTCCGGTGCGCCCGGTGCTCGAGATGAACATGAAGACCGGCACGCGCAACAGCATCCCCGACTACCTGCCGGGCGGCGGGTCGGTCCAGATCACGAACGTGGATCCCACCGGCGGCCGCGTGTCGCTCGAGGTGCCCGGCATGGCGCGGCGCGGCGCCGGCAGGGTGCTGGCGGTCGAGGTGAGCACCAAGCCGCTCATCAACCTGGTGTGGATCGGCGCCATCATCATGCTGGGGAGCGCGTTCCTCTCGGTGATGCGTCGCGTGCAGGACCTGAAGCGCGGGGAGACAGCGGCGGCCGCGGGCTAAATCATTTCGCGTGATTCGGAGAAGTCGATATCAAGCTGCATGAGCATACTCCTGGGACTGCGTGAAGCGGGCCTCCAGCCAGCGCAACGCGGCGGCCAGCAGCTCGTCGATCGTGCGGCAGCGGTGGTTGCGGGTGACATTCGCGTGCAGGTCCTGCCACAGGCGCTCGATGCGGTTGTCGTTCGGGCAGTAGGGCGGCAGGAAGTGGAGCCGGATCCTGCCGCCCA
>JACRPT010000070.1 GCA_016223045.1 Candidatus Eiseniibacteriota bacterium | reverse complement strand
GAACCCGTGGCAGCGGGTGTTCCTCCGGGGGGTTGAGGCGCTGCGTCTACCGCTACGCTGCTGATCCGGACGGACCTGGGAGGTGTGGGGCGGAAACCGACGGCAACTACCCGACTGACGACGAAGGGCAAGCGAAAGCATAAACCGCCACGACAACCGGAGAATCGCTCAACGACCGAGAGCTCGGTCGAAGCGGGGATCCATGTCTCCGAAAACAGAGGCGATGATGACAATTGCCTGTGTGAAACCGCGCTTGTTTTGGGCCTAGAGCGGAGTTATGGGCGCCCGGGTCAGCGCACCCCGGGCGGGCCGAGCAGGAAGACCAGGATGCGGTCCACGCGCGCCGCCCAGGCGCCCTCGTCGTGCACCGCGCCCTCGACCTCCTCGTAGTGGAAGTGCGGTCCTTCGCGGCAGCCCGCGGCGACCAGCGCGTCGCGCAGCGCGCGCGCGTCGTCGAGCCACTCCTTGCGCCCGGCGTGCTCGGTGCCCTCGGCGGTGCCGATGTCCACCCAGACCCGCAGCTTCGCCGGCCGGGCGCGGGCCGCGCGCCGCACCAGATCGCGCCCCGCCCACCAGGCCGCGGGCGAGACGCAGCCCACCAGGCCGAACACGTCCGGCCGCGCGAGGCCGAGGTCGAGCGAGCTGAGCGCGCCGAGCGAGGAGCCCACCACGCCGGCGTCTCCGGGCCCCACCAGCGTGCGGTACGAGGCGTCCACGAAGGGCTTGAGCTCCTCGACCAGGAAGCGCTGGTAGTCCGCGCCCTTCCCGCCGCCGTGCCGCGCATCGGCGGCGGTCGTGTACTCGTAGATGCGGTCGGACGTGTTGTAGACCGCCACGGCAATGAAGGGCCGCACCTTCCCCTCGCCGATCAGCCGCGCCGCGGCCTCGTCCACGCCCCACTCGACGCCCTTGAAGCTGGTGGCCGCGTCCAGGACGTTGTTGCCGTCGTGGAAGTACACCACCGGGTAGCGCCGCGTCGAGTCGGCGCCGTAGCCGGGCGGGAGCCAGACCAGCACGTCGCGCGGACGCACGAAGTGCGAGGGGAACTGCGGGTGACGGCGGACGTCGCCGGTGAGGGTCGAAGCGCGCGCCACCTTCGGCTCGGTCTGGTCGCGCCAGGTCTCGACGCGCAGCACCAGGGTGTCGCGCGCGCCGGCCACCGCGCGGCGGTTGGCGATCTCGCCGCCGCGCGCGTCCTTCTCGACCGTCTCCCAGCTTCCGCGCGTCACCTTGAACTCGAAGGGCGTGCCGGACTCGAGCGCGAGGCCGCCGCCCCAGCGCCGCCCGTCGAGCGGCTCGAGCGCGACGCCGGCGCCGCTCCAGCTGCCGAGCGCGGGCAGGTCGCCCGAGATCCAGAGCCTGGCGTCGGCGGGGGTCGCGGCGGGGACCTCCACCACGAACGTCACCCTCACCGGCGCCGCCCGCGGCACGGCCGGGAGCAGGCAGGCCAGCAGCGCCAGCGCGGCCGCGCGCATCTCAGGGCCGCTCCGCCTCGCCCGCGGCCTCGCGCCTGAGCCGGCGGCCGACGAGATCCACCGCGACGTAGAGCGCGAGCAGCACGATCGCGGCGACCACGAACCACACCAGCTTGTGCTTGAGCACGCGCAGCATCGCGTCGGGGTCCTGCAGCAGGCGGGGCTCATCCGCGAGCACGCGCGAGCCGAACCAGGCCAGCACCGTGCACCACAGGAACGAGCCGGCGAGCGTCATCGTGGTGAACAGCGGGAAGGACATGCGCGCCGCGCCCGCCGGGAGCGAGACCAGGTGGCGCACCACCGGCAGCAGCCGCGCGAAGAAGATCCCAGCGGCCGAGTAGCGCTGGATCCAGCGCTCGGCCATCAGCCACTTCCGCTCGGGCACGAACACGTACTTCCCGTAGCGCAGGACGAGCGGCCGGCCCACCGCGCGCGCCACCAGGTACGAGAGCGCCGCGCCCGCCCAGGAACCCAGCGTGGCCGCCGCCACCACGCCCCAGAAGTGAAAACGCCCCTGCGCGGCCCAGTAGGCCGCCGGCGGCACCACCACCTCGCTCGGCAGCGGGAACACCGTGGATTCGATCGCCATCATCACGAAGACCCCGGCGTAGCCCCACTGCAGCGTGAGGTGGAACCAGGTCGCGATCAGGGAATGGAACACGGGTCAGGAGCGCCCGGCGGGAAGCGCTGCGGCGCCGGCCGGCACCTTCTCGGCCCAGCCGAAGTCGCCACGCTCCGCGGCCGGCCGCGCCAGCGCCACCTCGGGATCGTGCTCCAGGCAGATCCACGCGCCCTCGGCAGTTCTCCTGCAGCGACTTGAGCACGGCCCGGCCCTCGTCGAGGTTGACGTCGCCGGTCTTGAGCAGCGTATCGAGAGCCGAGAGCGACACGACCTCGCCGAACACGAGCGGCGTTTCGCAATCGCACACCTCGGCGGTGAAGATCTCGACGCCGGGCCAGGGCTTCGAGGCCCCGTCCCAGAACTCGAGCACACCGGCCTCCGCGAGCGGATCGAAGTTCTCGCCCAGGTACGACGCGCGCTCGCGCGGATTGGGCGAGTGCGCGTTCTCCCAGTTGCGGCGCTGCACGTGGTAGCGGGCGCGCGGGAGCCGCGGCACCAGGCGGTCGCCCTCGAGGCGCGTCGAGCCGCCGGCGTGATCGAAGTGCAGGTGGGTGAGCAGCACGTCGGTCACGTCCTCGACCGCGAGGCCGAGGGCCGCGAGCGAGCGCTCGAGCCGTTGCTCGCTCTGCTCGACGCGGTAGATGTCGGTGAGCCTGGCGTCGAACTTGTCGCCGAGCCCCACGTCCACCAGCACACGCCGCCCGTGGCCCTCCAGCAGCAGGCAGCGCATCGCCAGCCGGATGCGGTTGCGCTCGTCGGGCGGATTCGTGCGGCTCCACAACGGCTTCGGCACGGAGCCGAACATCGCGCCGCCGTCGAGCCAGAGGTGGCCGGTCTCGACCGTGTGGACGGTCCACTCACCGATGCGCAGTCGGGGCATGGCGGCAGGATGGAGCAGGCGTCGGGCGCGCGTCAAACGGCATGCGGCCCATCCTAAGGTCACAGGCGCGCTCCATCCTGGAGCGCGCCTGCGGGGGGGGAACGATCGGATCAGTGGCTGTACTTGGCCTTGAGCGCACCGAAGGTGAGCGGCTGCACCGGCGTGGCGCCCAGGGCCGTCACCTCGAAGACGAAGTCGTTGAAATCGTTGTCGGTCTGCGCGCTGCCCTGCTGCCCCGGCACGGCGCCCGAATCGAGGTCCTCGAAGCACACCAGCCAGGTGTTGGGCTGCCGCCACTGCGACACGTCGAACACCAGCGCCTCCACGTCGCCGTTGGTGGGCGCGTGCAGCGCGGTGCCGTTCGGGCCGATGTCGTCGTAGAAACGGTTGGTGAAGAACAGCTCGGGCTCGGGCGCATTCGTCGCGTCGAGCGGGCCGTTCGGGTTCATGTAGAAGCCGAACTTGGTCATCGGCGTGTCGAACACGACGAGCGCCGTAGTGCCGGCGCCCGCGGGACCGTCGAACACCACGCCGTCATCCACGCCGTCGATCACCGGCTTCGTGCCGCTCTCCTTGTACCAGCCGATGACGTTGCGGGTCGCGTTCCCTGCGACCTCCTGCACCAGCAGGGCCGAGAACTGGTTGTCCACCCAGAACCACGGGTCGAGATCGCCGGGGTGCGCGCCGATGTAGTCGGTGGTGACGTTGATCGCGCCCGGGCCGTAGCGCGCGTCCACGATCTGCTGGAGCGTGTGGCTGGGACCGTCCCAGGACTGACCGAACTCGACCACGACGACCGCCCGCGCCGGGCCCGCGACAGCGAGTACGGCCAGGACGAGCCCGGTGAGCAGCCACGCACAATGACGCCTCATGAAGTCCTCTCCCGTGGTGCGGGGGCAAATGATGTCTGTCTGGAAGGGACTGGCAGCCGGGTGTCCGATCGTCCGGCGCCTTCCTACGCCTGAAGGGGGGGGCTGCTAAGGGGAGGCGTAGTCCGCTTGACGGAGAAATCCTAGCACGGGTCCGCTTCTCCATACAAGCGGAAGCTCTGGAAACCCCGTGCATCTTGCGAAACGGGGAGACGCGGCGCTACGCGCCCTGCCGGAACCGCTCCGGAGAGCTGCCGGCGACAGTCATACCTCACGACCTGCTCCAGCGCCCAGGCGCGGTCAATCAGATGTGGATGGCCCGCTTCCCCACCGCCAGCGCCGCTTCCTTGACCGCCTCGGGCAGCGTCGGATGGGCATGGACCGAGCGGGCGACGTCCTCGGCGCTGGCACCCAGCTCCATGGCCACAGCCAGCTCGGCGATCAGGTCGCTCGCCCGCGGGCCCACGATGTGGGCGCCGACGATGCGGTCGGTCGCGGCGTCGGCGAGGATCTTGACCTGGCCTTCGCGCTCGCCCATGGCCCGGGCGCGGCCGTTCGCCAGGAAGGGGAAGGTGCCGACCGCGACCGCGAGGCCCCGCTCCTTCGCCTGCTCCTCGGAAAGCCCCACGCCCGCCAGCTCGGGCCAGGTGTAGACCACGCCGGGGATGCAGTCGTAGCGGACGTGGCCCGCCAGCCCGGCCATGCGCTCCACCGCGGCCACGCCTTCCTCCTCCGCCCGGTGCGCCAGCATCGGCCCCGGGATGACGTCGCCGATCGCCCAGATCCCGGGCACGCTGGTGCGGTAGGTGTCGTCCACCAGGACATGCCCGCGCTCGTCCATGCGCACGCCGGCCTCGCGCGCGCCCAGCCCCTCGGTGAAGGGCCGCCGGCCCACGGCGACCAGCAGCACGTCGCAGGCTTCCTCCTGCGTGGCACCGCCGGCGCTCAGCTCGACCCGCACGCGGTCGCCCTCGACGCGCGCGCCACGCACCGCGGCGCCGAAGGTGAAGCTCATGCCCTGCTTCTCGAGCGCGCGCTGGAGCGTCGCGGCGCTCTTCGCATCCATCCCGGGCAGCGCGCGCTCCAGCAGCTCCAGCACCCGGACCTCGCTGCCGAGCCGCAGCCACACCGAGCCCAGCTCGAGCCCGATGGCGCCCGCCCCGACCACCACCAGCCGCTGCGGCACCTCGGGCAGCGACAGGGCGCCGGTCGAATGGACGATGCGGCGCCCGTCGAAGGCGACACCGGGGAGCGCCACGGGCTTGCTGCCGGTGGCGATCAGGATGCGCTCCGTCGCCAGCGTCTGCTTCCCCGCCTCGCCCGTCACTTCGACCACGCCGGGCCCGGCGATGCGGCCGGTGCCGACGATGCGCGCCACCTTGTTCTTGCGGAACAGCCCCTCGATCCCGCGCGTCAGCTCGCGCACCACCGCGTCCTTGCGCCGCATCATCGCGGCGAGGTCGAGCTCGACCGTGGCCCGGATGCCGTGCGCAGCCGCGTCGCTCTTGAGGAACGCGTAGTGCTCGCTCGAGTCGAGCAGCGCCTTGCTCGGGATGCAGCCCACGTTCAGGCAGGTGCCGCCCAGCGCCGGGTACTTCTCGACGCAGGCCGTGTTCATGCCGAGCTGCGCGGCGCGGATCGCGGCGACGTATCCGCCCGGCCCCGAGCCGATGACGACGAGGTCGTACGTGGTGTCGGCCATGGTCTCCTCCGATGCGGCGCGGCGGCCCCGCGGACCTACACGTCCAGCAGCATGCGCTCGGGATCCTCGAGCCGCTCCTTGACCCGTACCAGGAACGTCACCGACTGCTCGCCGTCCACGATGCGGTGGTCGTAGGAAAGCGCCAGGTACATCATGGGGCGGACCACCACCTGGTCGTCCACCGCGACCGGCCGCTTCTCGATCTTGTGCATGCCGAGGATGCCGCTCTGCGGCGGGTTGAGGATGGGCGTGGAGAGCAGCGAGCCGTAGACGCCGCCGTTCGAGAGCGTGAAGGTGCCGCCGGCCAGCTCGTCGAGCGAGAGCCGGTGCTCGCGCGCCTTCGCCGCCAGCCGCGCGATCTCGCGCTCGAGCTCGGCGAAGCCCAGCCGGTGCGCGTCGCGCACCACCGGAACGACCAGCCCGCGGTCGGTCTGCACCGCCACGCCCAGGTGCAGATACTCGTGGTAGACGATGTCGCTGCCGCGGATCTCGGCGTTCAGCTCGGGGATCTCCTCGAGCGCCAGCGCGCAGGCGCGCGCGAAGAAGCTCATGAAGCCGAGCCGCACGCCGTGCCGCTGCTCAAAGTCCTCGCGCCAGCGCGCGCGCAGCGCGATCACAGCGCTCATGTCCACCTCGTTGAACGTGGTGAGGATCGCGGCGGTGTGCTGGGCCTGCACCAGCCGCTCGGCGATGCGCTGGCGGATGCGGTTCATCGGCACCACGCGCTCGCCGCCCGCGAAGCGCGGGGGCGCGGGCGGGGGGAGCACGGGACGCGGAGCCGGAGCGGGTGCCGCGGCGGCCGGAGTCGAGACCGGCGCGGGTGCCGGCGCGGCCTGCTGCTTCTCCACGATGCCGCGAATCTCCTCGCGCGCCGCACGCAGCTCGGCGAGCACGACCTCGGTCTCCGGCGTGTCCTCCAGCTCTTCCACCGGCTCCTCGGCCGCCGGCACAGCGGCAGCCATGGCCTTCAGGTGCCGCAGCACATCCTCCTTGAGGAGCCGCCCGCCGGTGCCCGTCGGGGTGATGGCGGCGGGATCAAGCGCGTGCTCCTCCACCAGGCGCCGCACCGCCGGGCTCAACGGCGCGGCCGGCCCGGGCGCGGCATCCGCCGCCCGCGCCGGAGCCGCCGCGGGAGCCAGGGATGCCGTGCGTGTCGCGGGTGGCGCGGGTGGCGCGACCACCGCGGGCGCGGCGGATGCCGCGGGATGCCCGCCGCTGGCGGGTGCGGGCTCGCCGTCACCGGCAGCGGGCGCCTCGCCGGACTCGATGCGCGCGAGCACGTCGCCCACCACCACGAGGTCTCCGGCCGCGCGCGCGTGGCGCAGCACGCCCGACTCGGTGGCCGCGATCTCCACCGCGGCCTTGTCGGTCTCGAGCGTGGCCACGGGCTCGTCGAGCCTCACGTAGCCGCCGTCCGGCTTGAGCCACTCCACCAGCGTCGCGTCGGTGATGGATTCCGCGAGGTTCGGCACCCGGATCTCGATGCTCAACTTCTTCCTCCTTCCCCGGTGCCGGCGGCCGCCGGGGCCGCCGGCGGCGCCGCGCGCACCACGCCCTCGGCCAGCGCGCGCTCCAGCAGCCGGCGCTCCTGCTCGACGTGCATGTGGTAGTAACCGGTGGCCGGCGAAGGCGAGGCCTTGCGCGCCACCAGCCTGAGCCGCGCGCCCTCGGGCAGCGAGGCCTCGATGCGGTGGCGCGTGCTGCGCCACGCCCCCATGTTCGCGGGCTCCTCCTGCACCCAGCGGATGTCCTTCGCGCCCCGATAGCGGCCGAGCAGCGCCGAGAGCTCCTCGCGCGGGAACGGGTAGAGCTGCTCGATCCGCACCAGCGCCACGTGCGATGCCCCCTCGGCGGCGCGCGCCTCGTGGAGCGCGTAGTAGGACTTGCCCGAGGTGAGCAGCACGGTCTTCACCGCGGCCGGGTCCGCCACCGTCGCGTCGTCGAGCACCGTCTGGAACGCGCCCCCGGTGAAGTCGCGCGCGGCCGAGATCGCCAGCCGGTGCCGCAGCAGGCTCTTCGGGCTCATCAGGACGAGCGGCTTGCGGAACTGCCGGCGCTGCTGGCGGCGCAGCGCGTGGAAGAGCTGCGCGGGGGTCGTCGGGTTGCAGACCTGCATGTTCCCATTCGCGCACAGCTCGAGGAAGCGCTCGAGCCGCGCGCTCGAGTGCTCGGGGCCCTGGCCCTCGTAGCCATGCGGGAGCAGCAGCACGATCCCCGACATGCGCCGCCACTTCGACTCGGCGCTGGCGATGAACTGGTCGATGTAGACCTGCGCCACGTTGGCGAAGTCGCCGAACTGCGCCTCCCAGATCACCAGCGTGCGCGGGTCGGCGGTGCTGTAGCCGTGCTCGAAGCCCAGCACCGCGGCCTCGGAGAGCGGGGTGTCGAACACCTCGAAGCGCCCCTGGTCGGGAGCGAGGTGGCGGAGCGGGACGAAGCGCTCGCCGGTCTCCATGTCGTGCAGCACGGCGTGCCGGTGGCTGAAGGTGCCGCGCTCGGTGTCCTGCCCGCTCAGTCGCACGTTGTCGCCGTCGAGCAGCAGCGTGCCGATGGCGAGCGCTTCGCCGAGCCCCCAGTCCACGCGGTCCTCCGCCAGCATCCTCGCGCGCTCGGCCGCGAGCTGCGCGATCTTGCGGTGCGGGTGGAACCCGGGGGGAAACGCGGCCAGCGCGCGCGTCACCTGCTCCAGCCGCTCGCGCGGGGCCGCGGTCCCGGCGCTCCAGTCCGTGCCCGCCCACGAGAACCCCACCCACGCACCGCCCAGCGGCACCGGGCCGTTCGCGGTCTGGGCGAGGCGCGCGCGCTGGTGCGCGGCCCGGAACGCCGCCGTGATCTCGTCCTCCAGGCTCTGCAGCGCGGCCTCGCCGAGCACGCCCTCGCGCACCAGCCGCTCCGCGTACCGCCGCGAGACCGGCTGGTGGCCCGCGACCTTCTTGTACATGAGCGGCTGGGTGAACGTGGGGTCGTCGAGCTCGTTGTGCCCGTGCCGGCGGTAGCAGACCAGGTCCACGAACACGTCGCGCTTGAAGCGCGCGCGGTACTGCACGGCGAGCGCCATGACGTGGACGCAGGCCTCGGGGTCGTCGGCGTTGACGTGAAGCATCGGCGCGTCCTCGACGCGCGCCACGTCGGTGACGTAGCGCGACACGCGCGCGTCCTTGGGCGAGGTGGTGAAGCCCACCTGGTTGTTCACCACGACGTGGATGGTGCCGCCGGTCTGGTAGGCCGGCAACTGCGCGAGCGCGAGCGTCTCGGGCACGATGCCCTCGCCCGCGAACGCGGCGTCGCCGTGGAGCAGCACCGGGATGCAGCCGTCGCGCCCGGCGTCCTTCATGTGGTCCTGGCGCGCGCGCACGTTGCCCAGCACCACCGGGTTCACGAATTCGAGGTGGCTGGGGTTGAAGTTCAGGTCCACGTGGAGCGGGCGCCCGGCGCGTGTGGTCATGGTGCGCGAATAGCCGAGGTGGTACTTCACGTCGCCGTGGCCCTGCACGTCCTCGGGCAGGAAGCTGGTCTCGAACTCGTTGAAGATCGCCTCGCAGGGCTTCTGCATGATGTTCGCGAGCACGTTGAGGCGCCCGCGGTGCGGCATGCCGATGACGACCTGGCCGGCGCCGCCGGCGGCCGCGGTCTCGAGCAGCGTGTCGAGCATCGGGACGAGCGCGCCCGCGCCCTCGAGCGAGAAGCGCTTCTGGCCGGGGTAGCGCGTGTTCAGGAACTCCTCGAAGCCGTCGGCGGTCAGGAGCTGCCTGAGGACGCGCAGCCGGTCCTCCGGCGCGAGCGGAGGATGGTTGCGCACCGGCTCCATGCGCTCCTGCAGCCACTCGCGGCGCTCCGGGTCGGTAATGCCCATGTACTCGACGCCGATGGTGTCGCAGTAGGTGAGCCGCAGCGCCGCGACCAGCTCGCCCAGCGTGCCGTGGAACTCGCCCTTGAAGGGCGCGGCCGCCACCGCGCGGTCGAGGTCCGCCGCCGCGAAGCCGAAGTTCGCCAGGTCGAGGAGCGGCGGGAGCGGCGGGACGCCCCCCAGCGGATCGAGCCGCGCGGCCAGGTGCCCGAACACGCGGTGGTGCTGGACCAGCCCGAACAGCTCGCCCGAGGGCTGGCCCGGCACGCCGCCGCCGGGGCGGCTCCCGGCCAGGTCGAAGCCGGCGAAGAACAGGGCCCAGTCCTCGCCCACCGAGGCGGGGTCGCGCCGGTAGCGCGCGTAGAGCTCCTCGATGTAGGCCGCGTTCGCGCGTTGGATGAAGTCCAGCCGGTCCGACATGGGATCCTCGCCGCTCCGCCCCGCCGCGCGGCCGGGCGGGGGACTCCGTGCACTGGATGTCAGTCGCGCGCAGACTATCACGAACGCGGAGTCCCGGGCACGCGGAGGGGCGGCCCGCGAAGGGGTGCCATGTCGCGCTCCTTCCCCCGCGGCGGCTGCTTTGGTCGGCAAGCTCTTTTCGCCGCTTCGCGGCGAAAAGCCTTGCCTCGCGCCGCCGGCCGCGAGTGCCGGTGGCGGAGCGCGATGGGAGTCGCGCGGTGGGCGGTTGCACGCCAGGCCCGTCCCTCTTACCTTCGGCGCTTCCATGCTTGAACCTTCCACCGCCTTCCCCGCCGCGCTCTCCTGCCGCGGGCTCGTCAAGCGCTACGGTGACGTGGTCGCCGTGGACGGCCTCGACCTCGAGGTGCGTCCGGGCGAGTGCTTCGGCCTGCTGGGCCCCAACGGCGCGGGCAAGACCACCACCATCGAGATCCTCGAGGGGCTGAACCGCCCGGACGCCGGCGAGGTGAGCGTGTTGGGCGAGGCGTGGGGACGCGGGCGCGACCGCGCGCTGCGCCAGCGCCTCGGCATCCAGCTCCAGGAGACGAAGCTCAACGACAAGCTCTCGGTCGAGGAGACGGTGACGCTGTTCCGCAGCTTCTACGCCCGCGGGCCCGCGCCGCTCGAGGTCATCCGCCAGGTGTCGCTCGAGGAGAAGCGCGGCGCCTGGGTGGTGAAGCTCTCGGGCGGGCAGCGCCAGCGGCTCTCGGTGGCGTGCGCGCTGGTGAACCAGCCCGAGGTGCTGTTCCTGGACGAGCCCACCACCGGGCTCGATCCGCAGTCGCGGCGCCAGCTCTGGGAGCTGATCGCCGGCTTCCGCCGCGGCGGCGGCACCGTGCTCCTCACCACTCACTACATGGACGAGGCCGAGAAGCTGTGCGACCGCGTGGCGATCGTGGACCACGGCAAGGTCATCGCGCTCGGCACGCCGGCGGAGCTGATCGCGCTGCTGGGAGCCGACCACGTCGTGGAGTTCGCGGTCGAGGGCGAGCCGGACACGGCGCGGCTGGCGGCGCTCCCGGGCGCGGGCCAGGTGCGGCGCGAGGCCGCGGGCTGGCTCCTGAGCCTGCGCACGCCGCACGTCACCATCCCGGCGCTGCTCGCGGAGCTGGAGCGGCAGCGACTGCCGCTGCTCTCGCTCACCACCCACCACGCGACGCTGGAGGACGTGTTCATGAGCCTCACCGGCCGCACGCTCAGGGACGGCGCATGAACGCGCTCCGCCGCTCGGCGCTGTGGCAGCTCTCCCGCGCGCGCATGGTGATGTTCCTGCGCGAGCCCGAGGCGGTGTTCTGGGTGTTCGTGTTCCCCATCCTGCTGGCGCTCGCGCTCGGCATCGCGTTCCGCAACCAGGGACCGCAGCGGTCGGCCGTAGGCGTCGAGCAGGGCCCGGGCGCCGCGGCGGTCGAGCGCGCGCTCGCGGCCTCGCCCGACCTCGCCGTGCGCGTGCTCGCGCCCGACGCCGCGCGCGTGGCGCTGCGGCGCGGGGCCATCGCCGTGCTGGTGCGCCCCGCGCCCGCGGGGCCGCCGGTGCTCATCTACGATCCCACGCGGCCCGAGACCCGCCTCGCCCACCTCGCCACGGTGGATGCGCTCGAACGCGCCGCCGGCCGCACCGACCCGCTCGCGGTGCGCGACGACACCCGCGTCCGGCCGGGCGGGCGCTACATCGACTTCCTGCTCCCCGGCCTGATCGGCTTGAACCTGCTCGGCACCGGGATGTGGGGCATCGGCTTCCCCATCGCCACCGCGCGCCAGCAGAAGCTGCTGAAGCGCATGATCGCCACGCCCATGCGGAAGACCGACTACCTGCTCGCCTTCCTGTTCGCGCGGATCTTCTGGCTCTTGCTCGAGGTCGGGGCGCTGCTGCTGTTCGGCTGGCTCGCCTTCCACGTGGTGGTGCGCGGCTCGTGGCTCGCCTTCACCCTGGTCGTGCTGGTGGGCGCGCTGGCGTTCTCCGCGCTCGGGCTGCTGGTGGCGAGCCGCGCGCAGACCATCGAGGCGGTCTCGGGGTGGATGAACGCGGCGATGCTGCCGATGTGGCTGCTCTCGGGCACCTTCTTTCCGGCCGACCGCTTCCCGGGCGCGGTGCAGCCGCTGGTGCAGGCGCTGCCCCTGACCGCCGCGAACAACGCGCTGCGCGCCATCATGAACGAGGGCGCCGGGCTGGCCGCGACCGGCTGGCCTCTGCTGCTGCTCGCGGCATGGGCCGCGGCGAGCTTCTTCGCGGCGCTGAAGCTGTTCCGCTGGGAGTAGGGGCTACTCGACCACGAGCGGCCGCCTCATCGGGAGCAGCGGCAACTCCCAGGCGGGGAACGCTCACGTTTGGTCTGCAAGACGACGGGTTGTCACAGGCACGGGCGCTCGGTTCATGGGCACCAGCACGTTATGCGCAGAAGGCCGGTGATTCTCGGGAAATGCCTGAATCCTCCCCGGCCTTCCTTCACATAGTCGGGGCCTCCGAGGCTACCCGAGCACAGCTTGACACCGGGTGGCGGCAGGCGTTGACTCCCTGCAGCGCGTGCACCCGCGACGATCAAGCTGCACGACTCGTGCCCCTTGATCGCGCGGCCATGAGAGAAGCAAAGGCCATCATGTCGCCGCCCACGTTGCGCCCAATCGCCCGCCCAGAACCACCCCCAGGGGGCTCGCGCACCCGGGCCGGGTTATCCGCCGGAGTCTTCGCTTCGTACCGGCTTCGCCGCATTCCCCACGCGGCTGTGCGCGCCACGGTCCCACCGTCTACCTGCTCGTCTCGAACACCCTCAAGAGGAGGCCGCGATCATGGTGTGTCGCATTCGTTGGCTTCTGGTCCTCATGCTCTGCGTTCCCGAGATCTCGTCCGCCCTCCAGCTACGCTGGATCTCGGGCGGCAACGATTTGAGCTTTACTTCGGCGACCCGGTGCACCCTCGTCGTGCAAGCGGACTCGGCCGAGGTGACGTTGCCCGGTCAATGGCGACTGTTGTGGCTCGCGGATTCATCAGGCGTCAACGTCGTCGCGGTCGATTCGCTGGCCGCCTGCCAGGCCGACACCGCCAAGGTGTCCGCGATTGACCCGCCGTCCACCCCTGCCGATAGCGCCGCCAACCAGGTTACGGCTCACTTCTGCTCCGCGGGCGAACCGGCGGCGACCACGGCCTATTGCATCCTCGACCAGCCCGGCGGCAGCAGTGGCCGGTTCAAGGTCGTCGCCCTCGACCCCACGGACCCCGACTCAAACCGGGTGATCGAGTCCAACCAAGTCACGTACAATGGAGGCGTGGATGGGACTTACGCACCTGTGCTCCTGCGCGCCTCCAGCGTTCACGAGACCGCTCTGCTGCAGGTCACTGCCGTGGGGGCGGAACTCGCGTCGGTGCAGTCCATCGAGGTGGGAGCAGCGGACAACGTCTGGAGTGTTCCCCTGAGCGTGGTCGAGAAGAGCAACACGCGCATCACTGCAACCGCCGACGTGTACGTGCCGCTGCCGCAGGCCATCGTCCGGGCCGGATCCTCCACGGGAAGCTCCGATCCGGCGCCACTCCCCGCCGACCAGATCACCGTCGCGGAGGCGACTTCCGCCGGTACCGACACGATCATGTACTGGGATCCGAACCCCTCGATCTACCCCAAGGACTTCGCCTTCCACTACAACTCCGTCTACGACCCCACCGACCCCGCTCACCCGTGGAAGGGCTTCTTCCACCTGCTTTACATCCGCAACAAAGCCGGGCTCGACAGCATCATCGCGCACGCGTGGACCGACTCGCTCGGGAAGCCGTGGTCGGTGGACTCGATGGCGTTTCGACCCAGCGGCCACGGCTGGGACAAGATGAAGTGCTGGGCGCCGTCGATCCAGCAGGTCGGGAATCTGACCTACATGTTCTACACGGGCGTGGACTCCCTGGGTAACCAGAGCATCGGCTACGCCACGACGCCCATGCTCGGGACCACGAACATCTCGTGGGCGCGTTCCGACACGGCGGTGTACAAGGCGAGCAATACGGGCTGGGCACACACCGGCGGTGTCCTGCAGTTCCGGGATCCCTTCGTCATGCTGGATCCTGACGTCGCGAACTACCCGGGACGCTACCTCCTGTTCAACGCCGGGAGGGATAAGAACTTCCCCGGGAACAACTACTACACCATCGGCGTGGCCCGGAATAGGGCCGGCACGCTGAACCTGTGGGATGACCTGAGGAATTACGAAGCCACGGACCACGATCATCTTGCCGTGCCGGACCGTCTCGAATCGCCGCTGGTCGTGCGGGATTCGCTCACGGGTGCGTGGAGAATGTTCGTGGGGAATGGCAACTACGACCCCCTCGGGTATGAGTCGACGATCTTCCTCACACAGACGGTG
>JACRPT010000060.1 GCA_016223045.1 Candidatus Eiseniibacteriota bacterium | reverse complement strand
ACGTGCATCTCGGAGGCGATGTCGATGCCTGTGAAGCGCATAGTGCTCCTTCCCGACGCGATCCCTCGGGAGCCTCGGAGCCGATGCCCCTGCTCACGCTTGTCCATGCGAGGACGAGGACGGAGTCCGCGCCTCGAGATCCCGTTCGCGCCCTGAGCATCGGGCGAGGGCGCCACTCTCACAGACGAGGACGAAGCCTCAAGCACGCCACGGCGACCCTCTCCCGAGATCCGTCTGCTCAGCCTCCGACCGGGAGGCTTGCATGAGTGGACATCATACAAGCACCGCCGCGATCCTGCTGTGCGCCGGGAAGGGCGAGCGCCTGGGCGCCGGCGTCGAGAAGGCGCTGGCGCCGCTCGCCGGGCGCCCGCTCTTCACCTGGAGCCTGCTCGCGCTCGAGCGCTGCGCGGCGGTGGACGGCATCGTGGTGGTCGGTCCGGTGAAGAAGCTGCGCGAGATGCTCGGGGCCTGCGGGCTCGTTCCGGAGAAGATCGTCGCCTGGTCGGAGGGCGGGCGCGAGCGCCAGGACTCCGTGGCGCGCGGGCTCCGCGCCACGCCGCCCGAGTTCGCCACCGTCGTGGTGCACGACTGCGCGCGCGCGCTGGTGACGCCGGAGCTGGTGGGCCGCGTGGTGGCGGACGCGCTGGCGCACGGCGCGGCGATCGCCGCGGTGCCGCTCGAGGACACGCTCAAGCGCGCGACCCTCGATCGCGTGGAGGCCACCGTGCCGCGCGCGGGGCTGTGGCGCGCGCAGACGCCGCAGGCGTTCCGCCGCGACTGGCTCGAGGCCGCGCACGCCGGAGCGCGCGCGAAGGCGACCGACGACGCGGCGCTGGTGGAGGCGCTCGGGCACCCGGTGCGCATCACCGCGGGCGACGCGCTCGACTTCAAGATCACGACGTCCCAGGATCTGGCGCTGGCCCAGGCGTGGCTGTCGCGAGCGGGAGGCTGAGATGGCGCAGCGGATCGGCATCGGCTACGACATCCACCGCAGGGTGGAGGGCCGCCCGCTGTGGCTGGGTGGCGTGCTCTTCGAGAGCCCGTGGGGGCTGGAAGGCCACAGCGACGCCGACGTGCTGCTGCACGCGGTGGCCGACGCCCTGCTCGGCGCGGTCGCGCTCGGCGACATCGGCAAGCACTTCCCGCCCGACGACCCGAAGTGGGAGAACGCCTCGAGCCTCGAGCTGCTGCGGATGGTGC
Source organism: Candidatus Eiseniibacteriota bacterium (assembly GCA_016223045.1). Taxonomy (GTDB): domain Bacteria; phylum Eisenbacteria; class RBG-16-71-46; order RBG-16-71-46; family RBG-16-71-46; genus JACRPT01. The sequence continues at coordinate 28,303 of JACRPT010000060.1, read as the reverse complement.
GGGCGCTGCTCGACGGGCGCACCGCGAAGATCGTGAACGTGGATGCCACGCTGATCGCCGAGGCGCCCCGGCTGGGTCCCATGCGGGACCAGATGCGTCTCAACATCGCGCAGGCGCTCCACGTCGGCGCCCGGCAGGTGTCGGTCAAGGCCACCACCAACGAGACCCTGGGCGCGCTCGGCCGCGGCGAGGGGATCGCGGCGCTGGCGATCGCGGCGGTGGAGCTGCCGTGAGGTTCCGGCGTTCCGTCCCACTCCGGCCGCCCCGCGCTCCGGCGCCGGCCATGAACGGGAGGGAGCGCCCGTGAGCGTGCGCGTGCGGTTCGCGCCCAGTCCGACCGGCTGGCTCCACCTGGGCGGGGCGCGCACCGCGTACTTCAACTGGCTGTTCGCGCGCCAGCACGGCGGCGCGTTCGTGCTGCGCATCGAGGACACCGACGTCGAGCGCTCGAGCGACGCGAGCGAGCAGGGGGTGCTCGACGACCTGGCGTGGCTCGGGCTCGAAGCGGACGAGGGTCCCGCGCAGGGCGGCCCGCACGGGCCCTACCGGCAGAGCGAGCGGCTGGCCCTCTACCGCGGCAAGGCCGAGTCGCTGCGCGCGCAGGGAGCCGCGTATCCCTGCTTCTGCGGCGACTCCGCGCTCGAGGAGCGCCGCCGGCTTGCGCTCGCCGCGGGGCGCCCGCCGCACTACGACGGCCGCTGCCGTCTGATGGCGCCGGCCGAGCGCGCGGCGCGGCTGGCGGCCGGCGAGCCGCACAGCCTGCGCTTCGCCGTGGACCCGCGCGACTGGGTGCTGGAGGACCTGGTGCGCGGCGCCGTGCGCTTCCCGGCGGGCGTGGTGGGCGACTTCGTGGTGCTGCGCTCGAACGGCCTCCCGACCTACAACTTCGCCGCCGCGGTGGACGACGCGGCGATGGAGATCACGCACGTCATCCGCGCCGAGGAACACCTCGCGAACACGCCGCGCCAGCTCATGGTGCTCGACGCGCTGGGGGAGCGGGCGCCGCGCTACGCGCACGTGCCGCTGATCCTCAACCGCGACCGCACCAAGATGAGCAAGCGCGAGGGAGGACCCGCCGACCCGGACGCTCCGGCGGTCGCGGTGGGCGAGTACCGCCGCGCCGGCTACGTGGCCGAGGCGCTCCTGAGCACGCTCGCGCTGCTCGGCTTCCACCCCGGCGACGAGCGCGAGATCCTCACGCGCGCCGAGCTGCTCGAGTGCTTCACGCTCGAGCGGGTGGGCCGGAGCGGCTCGGTGTTCGATCCGGACAGGCTGCGCTGGGTGAACGCGCACCTCCTCCACCACGCCAGCGGCCGCGAGCTGGCCCGGTGGGGCGCGGACCTGCTGCCGCGGGCGGCGGGAGGGCTGCCGCGCGCGGAGCTCGAGCGCTGGCTCGAAGGCGTGCGCGGCAACCTGGCGACGCTCGCGGACCTGCCGGGCGAGCTGGCCCCGCTGCTCGCGGAAGCCCCGGCGGTGGAGCCCGAGGCGGCGCGGGCGCTCGAGAGCGCCGGGGCGGGCGAGCTGTGCGGTGCGCTCGCCTCCGAGCTGGAGTCGCTTGCAGAATGGAGCCGGGAGGGGTTTATATCCGCGCTTCGCTCGCTGGGCCAGCGGTCCGGGCGCGGCGGCCGGGAGCTCTACCAGCCGGTGCGCGCGGCCCTCACCGGCCGGACCCACGGCCCGGAGCTCCCGCTGGTCGCGGACCTGCTCGGCCGCGAGCGTTGCGTGGCGCGCCTGCGGCGCGCGGCGTCCGATCCTCGGAACCAGGGAGGTGCGGGTTGAAGGTGGCGCTCCTGATGGGAGGCAGGTCGTCCGAGCGCGAGATCTCGCTCATGACCGGGCGCGGCATCGCCCGGGCGCTGCGCGACCTCGGGCACGACGTGACGGCGGTGGACGCCGCCGACGGGCTGGTGCTCCCTGCGGGCGACGAGGAAGCGGGCGCACGGCCGCTCGCGCAGGTCCAGCGCCTGCCGCTGCGCGCGCAGGTCGGCGTGGTGGACGCGCCCGCGGTGCGCGAGGCCGACCTCGTCTACAACGCCCTGCACGGCACCTTCGGCGAGGATGGCCGCATCCAGGCCCTGCTCGAGCTGGCGGGCAAGCGCTACACCGGCTCCGGCGTGCTGGCGAGCGCGCTGGCCATGCACAAGGCCATGTCGAAGCGCGTGTTCATGCATGAGGGCATCCCGACCCCGAAGTGGCGCCTGTTCGCTCCGGCGCGCGGCGAGAGCCTCGGGGACGCGGAGGTCGCCGCCCTCGGCGGCTACCCGCTGGTGGTGAAGCCGAACCAGGAGGGCTCGACCGTCGGGCTGACCATCGTGGACGGACCGGGCGGCCTCGCCGACGCCGTCGCGCTGGCGGCGCGTCATTGGCCCGAGGTGCTCGCCGAGGAGTACATCCCGGGGCGCGAGCTGACGGTGGCGGTGCTGGGCGAGGAGGCCCTGCCCGTCGTCGAGATCCGCCCGAAGAGCGGCTTCTACGACTACGAGAACAAGTACACGCCGGGACGGACGGACTACTTCTGCCCGGCCGACCTGCCCGGGCCCCTGGCGCGCCGCGTGGTGGAGCTCGGCGGTCACGCCGCCCGCGCGCTGGGCTGCGCCGGCGTGAGCCGCGTGGACTTCCGCCTGAGCCCGCAGCAGGAACCGTACTGCCTCGAGGTGAACACGATCCCGGGCATGACGCCGACCAGCCTGGTGCCGATGGCGGCCAGGGCCGTGGGGATGACCTACGAGGACGTCGTCGCCCGCGCGCTCCAACTCGCCATGACCGGAGCCGGCTCGGCCGCCGGCGCCCGGACCTGAACCCATCCCCCTGGAGACCCCATGGACCAGAAGCTGAAGTTCCTGAAGGACCTCGTCGAGGCGCACGGCACTCCCGGGAGCGAGAGCGAGGTCGCGGACGTGCTGGCGGGCTACCTCAAGGGCGTCGGGAAGATGAGCCGCGACCGGCTGGGCAGCTTCATCTGCGAGAAGAAAGGCACGAGCGCGGCTCCGCGCATCATGCTGGCCGGGCACCTCGACGAGGTCGGCTTCATGGTGAAGTCCGTGAACAAGGAGGGCTTCGTCAGGTTCCTGCCGCTGGGCGGCTGGTGGGGCCACGTGGTGCTGGGGCAGCGCCTGATCATCAAGACCCGCAAGGGGGACGTGCTGGGCGTGGTGGGCTCGAAGCCGCCGCACGAGCTGCGCGACGAGGACCGCAAGAAGGTGATCGAGATCAAGGACATGTTCATCGACGTCGGTGCGACCTCGGACTGGGACGTGAAGAAGCACCTCGACATCCGGCCCGGCGACCACATCGTGCCCGATTCGGCGTTCGCGGTGATGGCGAACCCGAACCTGCTGCTGGCGAAGGCGTGGGACAACCGCATCGGCTGCGCCCTGGCGGCCGAGACCGCGAAGCAGCTCAAGGCTGCCTCCCACCCGAACACGCTGTACTGCGTGGCGACGGTGCAGGAGGAGGTGGGCCTGCGCGGCGCGCAGACCTCGGCGTTCAAGGTGCAGCCCGACGTGGGCATCGCGCTCGACGTGGGCATCGCCCACGATACGCCCGGCACCGAGGGCGAGGAGAAGCTGGGCGGGGGCCCGCTCATCGTGGTCTACGACGCGACCGTCATCCCCAACCGCGGCCTGCTCGACCTGGTGATGGACACGGCGAAGACGCTCAGGATCGGCCTCCAGTTCGAGGCGGTCGAGCGCGGCGGCACCGACGCGGGCAAGATCCACATGACCGGCGAGGGCGTGCCGAGCATCTCGCTGGGCGTGCCGTCGCGCTACATCCACAGCCACGTCAGCATCATCCACCGGCGCGACTTCGACGCGACCGTGAAGCTGCTGGTCGCGCTGGTGAAGCGGCTCGACCGGCGCACCGTCGAGCGGCTGGTCTGACCACCTTCGCCGTGCCGGGGGCCGCCGCCGCACCGCGGCGTCCGGACGGCGCCGGAGCCTCCGCGATCCCATGAGCCTGCCCGCCGTGACGATGGCCCGCCGCTATATCCCCGAGACCGAGAAGCTCGTGGACATGGGCGTGCGCCTGGCGCTCACGCTGGTGGCCGCGTTCCTGCTCCAGCAGCTCGCGTTCCTGCTGGTCGGCCGGCTGGAGCGCTGGGTCGAGCGCGCCGGGAGCGGGACGCCGCACGCGGTGCAGCGCGCCCGGACGCTCGGGCAGATCGCGCGCAGCCTCGCGTCGGTGGTGGTGTGGGCCGGGGCCGCCGTCCACGCCCTCGACGTGTTCGGCTGGGACGTCAGGCCGCTGCTCGCGGGCGCCGGGATCCTGGGCGTCGCGCTGGGCTTCGGCGCGCAGACGCTGGTGCGCGACGTGATCGCCGGCTTCTTCATCCTGGCGGAGAACCAGTTCGCGGTCGGCGACCTCATCGAGGTGGGCGGCACCGCGGCCACGGTCGAGGAGGTGACGCTGCGCTTCACGCGGCTGCGCGACTTCAACGGCTACGTCCACTACGTGCCGAACGGCGAGATGCGGATCGTCTCGAACCGCAGCCGCGGCTGGAACCGGCTCGCGGTGGACGTGCCCGTCGGCGCCGACGAGGACCTGGAGCGCGCGATCGGCGTGTGCCGCACCGTGGTGGACGAGATGAACGCCGACCCGGCGTGGCGCCAGCGCCTGCTCGACCCGGTCGAGATGTGCGGCGTCGAGTCGCTGGTGGGCGACGAGGTGCACCTGCGCATGGTGCTGCGCGCGCGCCCCGGGGCCGCGGCGCCGGAGACGGCGCGCGAGCTGCGCCGCCGCTGCCACCGCGCGCTCGCGGCAGCCGAGGTGCGCACCCGCACCAGCCGCGAGATCGCGATCACGCCGATCGCGCCCCGGGACATACCGGCCCCGACGGCCGGCGCCCGACCGGAGAGCTGAGTGGCCCTGCGCATCTACGACACGCTGACGCGCGAGAAGCGCGAGTTCGTCCCGGTGAGGCCGGGCAAGGTGGGGATGTACGTGTGCGGGATGACGGTGCAGGCCAAGCCGCACGTCGGCCACATGCGCGCCTCGATCTCGGGCGAGGTGATGCGCCGCTACCTCGAGCACCTGGGCTACGAGGTGACGTACGTCTACAACTTCACCGACGTGGACGACAAGATCATCGAGCGCGCGAACGCCGAGGGCGTGGACTGGCACGAGGTCGCCGAGCGCAACATCGACGCGTACCTGAGCTATGCCGACCTCCACAACATCAAGCGCGCGACCGTCTACCCGCGCGCCACCGCGCACATCGCGGAGATCCTCGCGCTGATCGCCCGGCTGGTGGAGAAGGGCTTCGCCTACGCCGCGGGCGGCGACGTCTACTACGACGTCAGCCGGAAGCCGGACTACGGCAAGCTCTCGGGGCGCAGGGTCGAGGAGCTGCGCGAGGGCTACCGCATCGAGGTGGGCGAGGCCAAGGACGACCCGGCCGACTTCGCCCTGTGGAAGGGCGCCAAGCCCGAGGAGCCGCACTGGGAGAGCCCGTGGGGACCGGGACGACCCGGGTGGCACATCGAGTGCTCGGCGATGGCGATCAAGTACCTGGGCGAGCAGCTCGACATCCACGGCGGCGGGCAGGACCTCATCTTCCCGCACCACGAGAACGAGATCGCCCAGTCCGAGGCCGCCACCGGCAGGCCGTTCGTGAACTTCTGGACCGAGAACGGCATGGTCAACCTGGGCGGCGAGAAGATGTCGAAGAGCACCGGGAACCTGTTCTTCATCGAGGACATCGCCGCGCAGGTGGAGCCGGAAGTCGTGCGCTTCTACCTGCTCTCGACGCACTACCGGAGCCCGATCGACTTCACGCTCGAGCGCCTGGAGGAAGCCGCCATCGCCTACCGGCGGCTGCGCACCCCGCTCGAGCGGGCCGGGGCGTGGGGGCTGGCGGCCGGGCCCGCCCCGGGAGGAGCGCTCGGCGAGGCCGTGGCGGAGGCCTGGCGGAGGTTCCACCAGGCGATGGGCGACGACTTCAACACCGCCGGTGCGATCGGGCACCTGTTCGACCTCGCCCGCGAGGTCAACAAGGCGCTGGACGAGGGGGTCGGAGCCGAGGCCCGTTCCGCCGCCCGGGAACTGCTGGGGCTCGGCGGGATCCTCGGCCTGTTCTGGAAGGCCCCGGTCGGGGAGACCTGGCCCCCCGAGGTGCTCGATCTGGTCGAGCTGAGGGAGCGGGCGCGGGCGGAGAAGGCCTGGGACCGGGCCGACGCCCTGCGCCGGAAGCTCCTGGACGAGCACGGGGTGGTCATCGAGGACGTCAGGGGCCAGCCCCCCCGGCTCAAGCGGCGGTAGGGCGCGGTCCGACCCCCCGGGCACGGAGGGCATCAGCGCGACTCGTTCACCCCGGGCTCAAGCGGCGTTAGGGGCCGGTTCGCCTCCCCCGGCACGGACGGCATCAGCGCGACTCGTTCGCCCCCGGCTCAAGCGGCAGTAGGGGTCGGTCCGACCCCCGAGGCACGGACGGCATCAGCGCGATTCCTTCGCCCCCGGCTCGGGAGGACGGCGGAGCCGTCCGCGACCCGTGACGATGCCGTCCGTCGGTGCAACAATCTCTTGACCCCTGCCAACTTCCGGGCCTAGCATCGTCTCAACACCGGGCGACCCGCGATCGGCGTCGTCGGGGTCGGAGATCACCCCGTATCCAAGCTCCGCTCCCGCAGCGCCGCTACCCCCCTGAGCGGGTGGTTGGCAGCAGCCATGGCCGGGTGTGATTTGGCCGTATCGTTTCTGGGATAGGAAGGGACCTCATGGTTCGATTCTCAAGGAATCGGTGGTGGACCCTCATCCTGGCGTTTTGTCTCTGCTCGGCCTGTGCGTTCGCGAGCGCGCGGCTGGTCTCCGCCGGTGCTATCGGGGACCCGACGCAAACGGGTGACCCCACCATGCCGAATGGATCGGGCGATCCCGATGTGCCCGATGGCGCCGGCAAGAACGGTGGCCGCACGGTTTCGCGCGGCGGGCTGCAGGGTGGTGCTCTGCCTGCGAGCAGGACTCAAGAAGCGCGTCCCGTGGGTGACGGGGCCGTTTCGCAGAACGTCATGATGTGGCGTCTCCAATTGGTTCTGCAGGGCCTCAGGAGCTTCTACATCCGCTTCTAGGGCTGGCAGGACACGACTGGCTTCTGGTGACCGGAGTTGCGGCGTGCCGAGCTACGATCGGAATCGCATTGCTCAGCTCGAGGAACGGCTCGCGGTAGTCGCAGAGACGGGTGCGCGGGCGGCGTTGGCCGACCTGGAGATGCTGGCCGACCTGTACATGCAGGCCGACAGCTACGTGCCCGCGCTTGAGACGATCGCCCGGCTACTGTCGCTGCCGGGCGCGCGGACGCTCTCGACCGGGCGAAGAGCCGCGCTCGAGAGCAAGGCGATCTCGTGCCGGCTCGCGCAGGGCGACTGCCAGGGAGCGCTCGCCCATTGCCGCGAGCTCCTGCTCGAAGACGAGCGCATCGAGCCGCCGGCGCTGCGCTCGCGGTTGCGGCTCCAGTGCGCCGAGGCGCTGTTCCGCCTCGGCCGGCTCGAGGAGGCGCACGCCGGCGCGGAACAGGGCCTGACGATGGCCGACGCGTGCGGCGACCTGGCGCTCTCGGCCCGGGCCCTTAACCTGCTCGGCCGCGTGTCCTACCGCGAGGGCGACCTGCTCCGCTCCCGCGACCTCTACGAGCAGGCGCTCGCCCTCTACCGGCGGCTGGGCGACGAGGCCAGCTCGGCCTACGTCCGCAACAACCTGGGCCTCATCCACAAGAACCTGTGCGAGTGGGACGCCGCGGTGGCGTCGTTCCGCGCGGCGCTCGACCTGCACCGGCGCGTGGGGCGGCTCCCCGCCATCGCGAACACCCTGCTCAACCTGGGGATCGTCCACCAGAAGAGCGGCGAGTGGGAGCGGGCGCTCGAGTGCTACGTGCAGGCCGACCAGATCTACCGCCAGCTCGCCGACTCGCTGCACCTGGTCATGGCGGGCATCGCGATGGGCAATGTCGCCCGCCTCCAGCGCCGCTTCGCCGAGGCCGAGAGCCAGTTGGGCGCGGCGCTCGAGCGGGCCCGCGAGCACGGGGCGCAGCGCGAGGAGGTGCTGGCGCTGGAGTTCCTGGGAGAGCTCGAGGCCGACCGCGACGCGCCGACTCTCGCGCTCGAACGCTATGATGCGGCCCTGGCTCTGGCCGAGCGTAGCGCGCCCGAGGGGGACCTGGTGGTCGAGCTGGAGCGGCGCCGCGCCGAGGCGCTCACGGCGGTGGGGCGCGTGGACGAGGCGGAGCGCGCCTGCGAACGCGCCCGGCGCCTGGCGGAGCACACGCACGACCGCCTGGAGTTCGCGCTGGCGCGGCGTGCGGCGGCGGGGATCGCCGCGGCCCGCGGTCGCCAAGAGGACGCGCTGGCGGGCTGGCGCACCGCCGTCACCCTGCTGAGCGAGGCGCGCGAGCGCTACGAGCTGGGGCGCACGCTGTTGCTGCTCGGGCGCGCCGCGCCGGACCCGCTCGAGGCGCGGCGCTGCCTCTACCGCGCCAGCGCGCTGTTCGCCGAGGTCTCGGCATCCCACTGGCTGGAGCAGACCGACGGGGAGCTCCAGCGTCGCCTGGTCGGACTGCCGGCGGCCGAGACGCCCGAGGCGGCGGTGGCGAGCGCGCCGCTCCACGGCCGCCGCAACCGGGCGCCGACGCTGGTCGCGTGCTCGCACGCCATGCGCCGGGTCGAGACGCTGGCGCGGCGTGCCGCGAGCACCGAGCTCTCCGTGCTCATCACCGGCGAGACCGGCACCGGCAAGGAGCTGGTGGCGCGCACCATCCACGGGCTCTCTCCGCGCGCGAACGGCCCGTTCCTGGCGGTGAACTGCGGCTCCCTGCGCGCCGAGCTGGCGCTCTCGCAGCTCTTCGGCCACCGCAAGGGCGCTTTCACGGGCGCCCACGCCGAGGGCGTCGGCCTGGTGGAGGCCGCGCACGGCGGCACGCTGTTCCTCGACGAGATCGGGGAGCTGCCGCACGACGTCCAGGTGACGCTACTGCGGTTCCTCGAGAGCGGCGAGTACCTGCGGCTGGGCGAGACCCGGGTGCGGCGCGCCGACGTGCGTGTGATCGCGGCCACCAACCGCGAACTGCGCGGCGGGGAAGGGGAGAGGCTGTTCCGGCGTGACCTGCTCTTCCGCCTGAACGAGATCGAGATCCGCGTGCCGCCGCTGTCCGAGCGGATCGAGGACATCGTGCCGCTGGCGCGGCACTTCCTGGCCTTCTACGGCGGCATGAACGCCCCGCGCATCTCGCCGGACGCCGAATCGGTGCTGCGCTCGTACCCCTGGCCCGGCAACGTGCGCGAGCTCGAGAACGTGATGAAGCGGGTGGCCGCGCTCCACCCGGGCGAAGAGCTGCTGGACGCGAACGCGTTGCTGCCTTTCCTGGCGCACCCGGGCCCCATGGCGCGAGGCACGACACCGCGCGGGAGCGAGGAGCAGGAGGAGCGCGCGGTGATCCTCGAGGCCTGGGAGCGGGCGGGCGGCAACAAGAGCCGCGTGGCCGAGCTGCTGGGAGTGAGCCGCAAGACCCTCTACGCCCGGCTCAAGCGCCTGGGGCTGACGCTGCCCTAGTCGAAGGCGGACCTGCGGGCGAGGAGCGGAGAGCACCCTCCGCTCCGTTTTTCTTGTTCCTCGCAGCCGGTTCGGCCCGCCTCTCTCGGCCGCCCGCGCCCGGTCGGTCCGCTGTCACCGTGTCACCGGGGGGGTAACACGCCCGCCGAGCGCCTGCCGCGCAAGGAGTTAGGCCGGCATCGGAGCTCCGACGCGTGTTACCCGGAAGGGTGACACATCCCCGATGCGCCTCCGCCCGCCGCGCGCCGCGAGTCGCCACGCGCTCCGACCGAAGCACACACTACCAACGAGTTAGCGCCGCGGCGCGACGATCCTCCGGGCTTCGCCATGCATGGCACGTTGCCTGCTGTTCTCCCCCCGCGGATACGGGGGGAAGGCAGTGCCGCTCGCCCGAGCCGTCGTCGGCCCGGAGGGGGAGGCCTCGAACCTCAGGCGGCCGGCTCGCGAGTCTCGCACCTCCATCGCGCGGCCGGTCGTCCGAGGTGACCCGATCCGGCAAGGCTCGAGATCCTCGACCAGCGAGAAGGTGGTCGCCGTACCGGAGCAAGGGGCTCGTACCCTTCAAGTCAGGACGTCCTCCTTCTGGAGGACACACACGAAAGGGGTGAGAGCAGCTCTAAGTCGGTCGGTAGTCTGGTTGATGAAGTAGTGGTTCGCAGTTCGCCACAAAAAAACCAAATACGCCCGGTCAACGAAGCCGTGAGAGCAGAGGGGTTCATCCCGGTCACCCCCTGTTCTCTCGGGAAGAGGCAGCCCGAGTCGTGGACTTTCGAGTCCGCTCAACCCGTGGCTGCCTTTTCGCTGCCTGTCCGCTACCCTCCCGCCAGGCGGCCAGGCTCTCCGCGGCCGGCGACCGCTTCTTGACAGCCCCGGAGGCGCTGTCTATCTTGCAGGAGCGCTTCCGCGCGAGCCATCCAGGTCCGCTGGCGTAGCTCAATTGGTAGAGCATCTCATTTGTAATGAGGTGGTTAGGGGTTCGAGTCCCTTCGCCAGCTTAGCAGTGCCCGAAACCGACACGGTCCCTGCCCAGGCGGGTCCGTTGCGATCGGGCTGCTCTGAAGAACGTGCTTGCGGGTCCGGGTCCGGACCAGGTTCCGCGCCCACAGGCGTGGAGGGGTACCCGAGAGGTCAAAGGGAACAGACTGTAAATCTGTCGGCGATGCCTTCGGAGGTTCGAATCCTCCCCCCTCCACCATCCTCAGGGCTTTGAGCGACTTGAGCGGGAATAGCTCAGTGGCTAGAGCGTCAGCCTTCCAAGCTGAGGGTCGCGGGTTCGAATCCCGTTTCCCGCTCCATCCTGCCGGCCCGCCCACTGGGGCAGCCGCCCATGGCCTCGAGCGACACCGCCGTGGCCCGGGCCCGGCGGCCTCAGGCTGATCCCCCGGGCGCCCGATTGGTCCAAACGTCGTAAACCCCACTTCTGCAGGATTTTCAAGTTGACAGTCGGCGACGCTCCGCCTAGATTGCCTTGCTCGCTACCTCCCCGACGACTTTCACGTGAAGAAAGTCGGCTCGGGGGAGTGCGTCTTCTTGCGCCAGGACGCAGAGTCACCGCTTCAAGTCCGGTTGCAGTACGCCAACACTGCGGGACCACCCTGATCGGTGCTGCCCACCTGGACGTCCCGGTGTCAAAGCCCACGTAGCTCAGTCGGTAGAGCATTTGCATGGTAAGCAAAAGGTCAGCGGTTCGATTCCGCTCGTGGGCTCCACGTTGTCGGGCGCGCCGGGGATGGAGTTGGTCCGCGGGCGCCTCCGGTGTGCGGAGGATCGCGCGGACCGCGGTTGCGGGCGCGCAGGGGTCGCAGTCGGTGAAGTGATGTAACGAGTCGCGCGAGAGCGTCGCAGCGGCAGGGCCCGCCGGCGACACCGACCGCGGCGCTCGGAGAGCAGCGGACCTCCCATCGCGAACAGGAGCCCTGGAATGGCCAAGCAGAAGTACGAGCGCACGAAGCCTCACGTGAACGTGGGGACGATCGGGCACGTGGATCATGGGAAGACGACGCTGACGGCGGCGATCACGATGGTGTTGGCGTCGCAGAACCCGAAGATCGCGGTGCGGACGTTCGATTCGATCGACAATGCGCCGGAGGAGAAGGCGCGGGGGATCACGATCGCGACGGCGCACGTGGAGTACGAGACGGCGAAGCGGCACTACGCGCACGTGGACTGTCCGGGACACGCGGACTACATCAAGAACATGATCACCGGGGCGGCGCAGATGGACGGGGCGATCCTGGTGGTGTCGGCGGCGGACGGGCCGATGCCGCAGACGCGGGAGCACGTGCTGCTGGCGCGGCAGGTGGGGGTGCCGTACATCATCGTGTACATGAACAAGTGCGACATGGTGGACGATCCGGAGCTGCTGGACCTGGTGGAGCTGGAGGTGCGGGAGCTGTTGAAGAAGTACGAGTTTCCGGGGGACGAGATTCCGGTGATTCGGGGGTCGGCGAAGGCGGCGATGGACGGGCAGGGGAAGGACGCGAAGGCGAACGAGTCGATCCTGAAGCTGATGGAGGCGGTGGACACGTACATCCCGACGCCGCAGCGGGACGTGGAGAAGCCGTTCCTGATGCCGGTGGAGGACGTGTTCTCGATCTCGGGGCGTGGGACGGTGGGGACGGGGCGGGTGGAGCGGGGGAAGGGGAAGGTGGGGGACAAGGTGGAGATCGTGGGGCTGCGCGAGACGCGGGAGACGGTGATCACCGGGGTGGAGATGTTCCGCAAGTCGATGGACGAGTGCATCGCCGGGGACAACGTGGGGCTGCTGCTGCGCGGGGTGGAGAAGGAGGATCTGGAGCGGGGGATGTGCGTGGTGGCGCCGAAGTCGATCACGCCGCACACGAAGTTCAAGGGGTCGGTGTACGTGCTGACGAAGGAGGAGGGGGGGCGGCACACGCCGTTCTTCAACGGGTACCGGCCGCAGTTCTACTTCCGGACGACGGACGTGACGGGGGTGGCGACGCTGCCAGCGGGGCGGGAGATGGTGATGCCGGGGGACAACGTGGACATCGAGGTGGAGCTGATCACGCCGATCGCGATGGAGAAGGAGCTGCGGTTCGCGATCCGCGAGGGCGGCCGCACGGTGGGCGCCGGCGTCGTCACCGAAGTCCTCGCCTGAGCATCCAGGAGACCAACGCGCCGCAGGGGCGGCGTCCGCCGCAGGACGGTGGACGCGCCGGCGGCCTCACCAGGCAGGTAGGAACACATGCGGGACCAGGTCACGCTCGCGTGCAACGAGTGCAAGCGGCGCAACTACATCACGAAGAAGAACAAGCGCCTGCACCCGGATCGCGTCGAGTACAGGAAGTTCTGCCCGTCGTGCCGCAAGCACACCGAGCACAAGGAGACCCGCTAGGAGCATCCGCCGCGGCGCGACCCGGTCGCGCCGCAACGGATGGGCCTCGCATGCGGCCATGAGACAGCGCAGGCCTGTAGCTCAGTCCGGCTAGAGCACCGGGTCTCCAAAGCCGGGAGTCGGGTGTTCAAATCCCTCCAGGCCTGCCAGTCCACGCGGAGGCGGGGGCGGCACGAGCGCCGCACGGTCGGGAGCGACGGCGGCGCACACATCGGAAGGGGCCACGCAAAGATGTCCTGGACCAACCAGGCCCGCGAGTTCTTCAAGGAAGTTCAGGTGGAGTCCACCAAGGTCAGCTGGCCGACCCGGAACGAGCTGCGCGATTCGACGATCGTGGTGATCGCCACGGTGCTCATCATCTCCGGCTTCGTGGGCATCGTGGACCGGATCCTTTCGCTGGGCGTGGGGATGCTGTTCCGCTAGGGGCGGATGCGCACCGGATCGGCCGGCCGGCGTGGACGTCCAGGGGACGGGAAGACCAATGAGCAAGAAGTGGTATGTGATCCACACCTATTCGGGCCACGAGAACAAGGTGAAGACGAACCTCGAGAAGGCCATCCACTCGGCCGGGCTGGGGGAGCGCTTCGGCGGCATCCTCGTCGCGACCGAGGAATTCGTCGAGATGAAGGACGGGAAGCGGAAGACCTCCAAGCGGAAGACCTTCCCCTCCTACGTCATGGTCGAGATGGAGCTCGACGACGAGACGCGGCACGTCGTGCAGAACGTGCCCGGCGTGACCCGCTTCATCGGGTCGGGCACCGGTGCGGTCGCCCTCAAGGAGAACGAGGTGCGGCGGATCCTCGGTCAGATGGAGGCCACGAAGTCGAAGCCGACGCCGACCGTGACGTTCCGCGTCGGGGATCACGTCCGCGTGGTGGACGGCCCGTTCAGCGCGTTCACGGGCGTGGTGGACGAGGTGAACAACGAGCGCGGCAAGATCAAGGTGATGGTGAGCATCTTCGGACGCGCCACGCCGGTCGAGCTCGACTTCCTGCAGGTGCAGCCGGTCTAGCGGACGCTCGGACGTCGCCCGGCCCCGGAGCGGCGGCCGAGCGCGCAGTCGTAGAGGCGGCGGTCAGCCGTCTGTGAGGAGAGGGTCGATGGCCAAGCCAATCGCAGCCATGGTGAAGCTGCAGTGCAACGCAGGCAGCGCCACGCCGGCGCCCCCGGTGGGCCCCGCGCTGGGCCAGCACGGCATCAACATCATGGAGTTCTGCAAGCAGTTCAACGCCCGTACGCAGCACCAGACCGGGCTCGTCATCCCGGTCGTCATCACGATCCACACCGATCGCTCGTTCACGTTCGTCACGAAGACGCCGCCGGCGGCCGTGCTGCTCAAGCGCGCGGCCGGGCTGGCGAAGGGTTCGGGGGTCCCGAACCGTACCAAGGTAGGCACTGTGACTCGCGCTCAGGTCCGCGAGATCGCTGAACTCAAGGCGCCCGATCTGAACTCCGCGACGCTCGAAGCGGCCGAGCGGATGGTGATGGGCACCGCCCGTAGCATGGGGATCGAGATCGCCGACTAGAGAAGGGAAGGAACCGGATGGTCCGCCTGGACAAGGAAGAAGCCGAGCAGCTCCTGAAGGGCAAGACCCCGCGCGAGATCTACGAGATCGTCCGCGCGCGGGTCGCCGAAGGCCCTCATGCCATCAACGACCTCAACGAGACGCTCGACTGGGTGGTGAAGGAGGGCTACGCCACCGAGGCCGAGCTCGACGCGGTCGAAGAGGAATACAACTAGCGCCACGGGGCTTCGGCCCGTGACGGAGGAGGGCGCGCGAACCGACGCCTCGCGCCCGGCGGTCCCGTCGGCTCTCCGAGCCGCGGCCCGCGCAACGGCGGCGTCAGGGTGACCCCAACCGCGTGGGAGTGGCGGGCCGTTCCCGCCACGCAGGCACCACGGGAGGATCCATGAAGCACGGAAAGCGCTACCGCGTCGCGTCGGAGCTCGCGAGGCAGGCGGGGCAGGTCGGCGACCTGGCCAACGCCGTCAAGCTCGTGAAGCAGACCGCGCGCGCGAAGTTCGACGAGACCATCGTCGTCTCGTCCCACCTGGGCGTGGACCCGCGCCACTCGGACCAGCTGGTCCGCGGCACGGTGGTCCTGCCGCACGGCACCGGCAAGAGCCTCAGGGTGCTGGTGCTCGCCAGAGGCGAGAAGGCCAGGGAGGCGGAGGCCGCGGGGGCCGACCACTGTGGCGCGGAGGACTACGTCCAGAAGATCCAGCAGGGCTGGCTGGACGTGGATGCCATCGTCGCCACGCCTGACATGATGGGCGAGGTCGGCAAGCTGGGCCGTGTGCTCGGCCCGCGGGGCCTGATGCCGAACCCCAAGAGCGGCACGGTGACCTTCGACGTCGCGAAGGCTGTCAAGGAGCTCAAGGCCGGCAAGATCGAGTTCCGCGTCGACAAGGGCGCGAACATCCACGCGCCGGTCGGCAAGGCGTCGTTCAGCGAGGACAAGCTGCTCGACAACGCGAGGGCATTCCTGCGCGAGCTGGTGCGCGCGAAGCCGGCGGCCGCCAAGGGCGCCTTCATCAAGACGCTGACCCTGAGCGCGACGATGGGACCGGGCGTCACGCTCGACCCCGCGGCGATCACGGCCGAGCTGGCCCGCTAGGAGGACCGATGCCGACTCCCCAGAAGATCCAGATCCTCCAGGACACGGGCGAACGGATTCGCGACGTGCGCGGCTTCTACCTGGCGGACTTCAGCGGCATGAGCGTCGAGAAACTCTCGCTCCTGCGCAAGAAGTGCCGCGAGCAGAAGGTGCAGTTCCGCGTCATCAAGAACACGCTGCTCAAGCGCGCGTTCAACGAGCGCGGGATCACCGAGCTCGACGCGTTCCTCGAAGGGCCCACGGGCCTGGTGTTCAGCCCGGTGAGCGAGGTCTCGCCGGCGAAGATCCTGACCGACTTCGCCAGGGAGCACGAGCGGCCGCGCATCAAGGCCGCCGTCGTGGACGGACGCCTGTACGACGATCGGGCGATCGCCACGCTGGCCACGCTGCCGAGCTACGAGGTGATGCTGTCGCAGCTCCTGGGCACGATCATCGCGCCCATGACCACGTTCCTGGCCGCGATCGACGCGACGCTGCGCCTGCCCGCCACGATGGCGGACGTGCTGGAGCGCGAGAAGAGCAAGGTTTCCTGACGGTCACCCGCGGGCCCGGTGCCCGCTCACGAGTTTTCAATGCAACCCTCGCAACCGAAGAAGGAGACACGAACCATGTCCACCGCGATTGACCAGGTGCTCGACCTGATCGGCAACATGTCCGTGCTGGAGCTGTCGGAGCTGAAGAAGAAGTACGAGGAGAAGTTCGGCGTGACCGCCGCGGCTCCCATGATGGCGATGGCGATGCCCGGCGCGGGCGGTGGTGCGGCGGCGGCGGCCGAGGAGCAGACCGAGTTCGACGTCGTCCTCCAGGCGGCCGGCGACAAGAAGATCCAGGTCATCAAGGTCGTGCGCGAGCTCACCGGTCTCGGCCTCAAGGAGGCGAAGGACCTGGTGGACGGCGCGCCGAAGGCGGTCAAGGAGAAGGTCAGCAAGGGCGAGGCCGCGGACGTCAAGGCCAAGCTGGAAGAGCAGGGCGCGACCGTCGAGATCAAGTAGAGCGGATCGCGTGGCTCCGAAGTCGAGTGCCGACACCGGGCCCGGGCCGGGCGCCGAGGACCGCGTTGCGGGGTCCCCGGTGGCTGGATCCGGACCTGCCTTCGGCGGGTGCCCCGACGGGCGCCCCGGCTGTCGTCGCCGGCAGCGCGACACTTCCCCATTCAGAAAGGTGGGAAGGCCTTGAAGACTGCACGCCGTAAGGACCGGAAGAGCTTCTCGAAGATCGACCGCGAGTGGAACCTGCAGATCCCCAACCTGCTCGAGGTCCAGCTCAAGAGCTTCCGGGATTTCCTCCAGATGGACGTGGACCCGCTGCGCCGCCGGAACGAGGGGCTGCAGGAGGTGTTCACGGGTGTGTTCCCGATCAGCGACCCGCGCGAGCTGTTCTCGCTGGAGTTCGTCTCGTACGACATCGGCGAACCCAAGTACTCGATGGACGAGTGCGTCGAGCGCGACCTGACCTTCTCCGCGCCGCTCAAGGCGCGGCTGCGCCTCATCACGCGCGAGGAAGTCGACGGGGTCAAGCGCGACAAGGACGTGATCGAGCAGGAGGTCTACCTCGGCGAACTGCCGCTCATCACCGACAGCGGCACCTTCATCATCAACGGTGCGGAGCGCGTCATCGTCTCGCAGCTCCACCGCTCGCCCGGCGTGTTCTTCGACGAACTCACCCACCCGAACGGGAAGCTGCTGTTCACCGCGCGCATCATCCCGTATCGCGGCTCGTGGGTGGAGTTCAGCCTCGACGTCAACGACGTCATGCACGTGCACATCGACCGCAAGCGCAAGCTGCCGGTCACCGTGCTGCTGCGTGCGCTCGGCTTCGTGGGCGACCGCGAGATCCTCGAGCTGTTCTACGAGCGCGAGACCCTCGAGGTGAAGGGCAAGAAGGCCGAGCAGGCTCTCGGCCGCGTGTGCGCCCAGGACATCGTGGACGAAGCCACCGGGGAGATCCTGGTCGAGGCCAACGACGAGATCACCGCCGAGAAGGTCGAGGTGCTGAAGAAGGCCGGCCTCGACACCCTCGAGGTGTTCGTCATCCCGATGCAGGACGAGGCGGACGTCGTCCGCAACACGCTGCGCAAGGATCCCACCCGCACGCAGGAGGACGCGCTCAACCGCATCTACAACCTGCTGCGCCCGGGAGAGCCGCCGCGCGCGGATTCGGCCCGCGAGATCCTCAACAAGCTGTTCTTCAACCCGAAGCGGTACGACCTCGCCCGCGTGGGGCGCTACAAGCTCAACCAGAAGCTCCCGCATGAGTTCCTGCTGCCGCCGCGCGACGTGCGCCGCCGGCTCGGGCTCGGCATCCCCGACCTCAACCACGCGACGCTGTGCCGTGAGGACTTCATCGTCATCATCAAGTACCTGCTCCTGCTGCGCACCAACGGCGAGCTCGTCACCGACCGCGGCGCCGAGCAGGCCATCACGGACGATATCGACCATCTCGGCAACCGCCGCGTTCGCTCGGTGGGCGAGCTGCTCGCGAACCAGTTCAACATCGGGTTGGCTCGCATGGCCCGCATCATCCGCGAGCGCATGTCGCTCCAGGACCAGGAGCAGATCACGCCGACGGACCTGGTGAACTCGCGCACGATCTCCGCGGTGATCCAGAGCTTCTTCGGCTCGTCGCAGCTGTCGCAGTTCATGGACCAGACCAACCCGCTCGCGGAGCTGACGAACAAGCGGCGGCTCTCGGCGCTCGGCCCCGGCGGCCTCACCCGCGACCGCGCGGGCTTCGAGGTGCGCGACGTCCACTACACCCACTATGGGCGCATGTGCCCGATCGAGACGCCGGAAGGCCCCAACATCGGCCTCATCTCGTCGCTCTCGACCTACGCGAAGGTGAACGAGTTCGGCTTCCTCGAGACGCCGTACTTCCGCGTGCAGAACGGCGTGGTGGACCGCAAGAAGCCCGAGTTCCTCGCCGCCGACGTCGAGGACCGCTCGCACATCGCTCCGGCGAACACGCCGTTCGACAAGAAGACCGGCAAGCTGCTCGAGGACACGCTCACGGTGCGGTTCCGCGGCGAGTACCCGATCATCGAGGACGCGCGCGTGGACTACATGGACGTGTCGCCGATCCAGCTGGTGTCGCCGGCGGCGGCCCTCATCCCGTTCCTCGAGCACGACGACGCGAACCGCGCGCTCATGGGCTCGAACATGCAGCGCCAGGCCGTGCCGTTGCTGGTCACCGAGGCGCCGCTGGTCGGCACCGGCCTCGAGGACAAGGTCGCCGAGGACTCCGGCGCGCTCGTGCTGGCGCGCCGCTCGGGCGTGGTCGAGTTCGTCTCGGGCGAGATGATCGCGGTCCGCTACGAGCGCGATCCCGACGAGCTGCCCGTGGACTACAGCGAGCAGCCGAACCTCGACATCTACCGGTTGATCAAGTTCCGCCGCTCGAACCAGGACACCTGCCTCAACCAGCGGCCGACCGTGATCGAAGGGCAGAAGGTCAAGAAGGGGCAGGTCATCGCCGATGGCCCCGCGACCCGCGAGGGCGAGCTGGCGCTGGGCCGCAACGTGCTGTGCGCCTTCATGCCGTGGGGCGGGTACGCTCATCAAGGACGACGTGTTCACCTCGATCCACATCGAGGAGTTCGAGCTCCAGGTGCGGGATACCAAGCGCGGCGTCGAGGAGATCACGCGCGAGATCCCGAACGTCTCCGAGGAGGCGGTCAAGAACCTCGACGAGGAGGGCGTCATCCGCATCGGCGCGCGCGTCCGCCAGGGCGACATCCTGGTGGGCAAGGTGACGCCGAAGGGCGAGCAGGAGCTCTCGCCCGAGGAGCGCCTGCTCAAGGCGATCTTCGGCGACAAGGCTGGCGACGTGCGTGACGCCTCGCTCAAGGCGCCGCCCGGGATGGACGGCATCGTCATCGACATCAAGGTGTTCTCGCGCCGTGAGAAGGACGATGGCACCAAGCTGCAGGAGAAGAAGAAGATCGAGAAGCTGCGGCGCGAGTCGAAGAAGGAGCGCGAGCGCATCGCCGACGTGCGGATCGCGAGTGTCTCCGAGATCCTCCAGGACCAGCTCGTCAACGTGCTCCGCAGCGCGAGCTCCGGCGAGGCCCTGGCGCGCAAGGGCCGCAAGTACACGCTCGAGTTCCTCCAGGAGATCGACCTGGACGACGTCGCCTGGGGCACGCCGGTGACCGAGGACGAGAAGGTCAACGAGCGCTTCTGGGCCGCGATGGGCGGCGCGCAGAACGCCTTCACGCGCTGCGAGCGCGAGCTGGAGAAGGAGATCGAGAAGGTCACGCGCGGCGACGAGCTGCCGCCCGGCGTGGTCAAGCTCGTCAAGGTCTACATCGCGAAGAAGCGGAAGCTCTCGGTCGGCGACAAGATGGCCGGGCGCCATGGCAACAAGGGCGTGGTCGCGAAGATCCTCCCCGAAGAGGACCTGCCCTACCTGCCGGATGGCACTCCGGTCGAGATCGCGCTCAACCCGCTCGGCGTGCCCTCGCGCATGAACATCGGGCAGGTCCTGGAGACCCATCTCGGGTGGGCGGCGCACGCGCTCGGCTACACGGCGGCGACCCCGGTCTTCGCCGGCGCCACGGTGGACGAGATCAAGTCCGAGCTGCGCGCCGCGGGGCTGCCGGAGGACGGCAAGAGCTTCCTCTACGACGGCCGCAGCGGCGACTCCTTCGACGAGCGCATCACGGTGGGCTACATCTACATGCTCAAGCTCTCGCACCTGGTGGATGACAAGATCCACGCGCGCTCGACCGGCCCGTACTCGCTCGTCACCCAGCAGCCGCTGGGCGGCAAGGCGCAGTTCGGCGGCCAGCGCTTCGGCGAGATGGAGGTGTGGGCGCTCGAAGCCTACGGCGCGGCCTACACGCTCCAGGAGCTGTTGACGGTCAAGAGCGACGACGTCGCCGGCCGGTCGCGCATCTACGAAGCGATCGTCAAGGGCGAGAATCCGCCCGAGCCCGGAGTCCCCGAGTCGTTCAACGTGCTCGTGAAGGAGCTCCAGAGCCTGTGCCTCGAAGTGCAGTTCGAGGAAGTGTGACCGGATCCAGGGCGAACCACGAGGGCTGCGGATCGGCCCGATCGGCAGCACCCACGAGGAGAGATAAATGAGCTTGGAAACGGAACTTCAGTCGACGCTGAACGCGGCCGCAGGGAGCCTGGGCCTCAGCCGCATCGACGACCGCGAGCAGCGGCGCCGCGCGGCGTTCAACTCGATCCGGATCCGCCTGGCGTCGCCCGACGTCATCCGCAGCTGGTCGCACGGCGAGGTGACGAAGCCCGAGACCATCAACTACCGCTCGTTCAAGCCGGAGAAGGACGGCCTGTTCTGCGAGAAGATCTTCGGCCCGGTCAAGGACTGGGAGTGCAACTGCGGCAAGTACAAGCGCATCCGCTACCGGGGCGTGATCTGCGACCGCTGCGGCGTCGAGGTGACCCAGGCCAAGGTGCGTCGCGAGCGGCTCGGGCACATCGAGCTGGCGGTGCCGGTCTCCCACATCTGGTTCTTCAAGGGTGTGCCGTCGCGCATCGGCCACCTGCTCGACATGAGCATCCGTGACCTCGAGCGCATCCTCTACTACGAGTCCTACGTGGTGATCGACCCGGGCAACACCGGGTTCAAGAAGCGCGAGATCATCACCGAGGAGCAGTACAACGAGGTCATGGACGAGCAGCCCGAATCGGGCCTCAAGGCCAAGATGGGCGCCGAGGCGATCCGCGACCTGCTCGCGGAGCTCGACCTCGAAGAGCTTTCGACCGACCTGCGCGCACAGGCCAAGATGGAGACCTCGGTGCAGCGCAAGAAGGAGCTGCTGAAGCGGCTGCGCATCGTCGAGGCCTTCCGGCACAGCGGCAACCGCCCCGAGTGGATGATCCTCGAGTGCGTCCCGGTGCTGCCGCCCGACCTGCGGCCGCTGGTGCCGCTCGAGGGCGGGCGGTTCGCGACCTCGGATCTCAACGACCTCTACCGGCGCGTCATCAACCGCAACAACCGCCTCAAGAAGCTCATCGACATCAAGGCGCCCGAGGTCATCCTGCGCAACGAGAAGCGCATGCTCCAGGAGGCCGTGGACGCGCTGTTCGACAACGGTCGGCGCAGCCGGGCCGTGCGCGGGCAGGGCAATCGGCCGCTGAAGTCGCTCTCGGACATGCTCAAGGGCAAGCAGGGCCGATTCCGCCAGAACCTGCTCGGCAAGCGCGTGGACTACTCGGGCCGCTCGGTGATCGTCGTGGGGCCCGAGCTCAAGCTCAACCAGTGCGGGTTGCCCAAGAACATGGCGCTGGAGCTGTTCAAGCCGTTCATCATCCGCAAGCTGGAAGACCGCGGTTACGTCCAGACGGTCAAGAGCGCGAAGCGGCTGGTCGAGCGCGAGAAGCCCGAGGTGTGGGACATCCTCGGCGAGATCATCGAGAACCACCCGGTGCTGCTGAACCGCGCGCCGACGCTCCACCGCCTCGGCATCCAGGGTTTCGAGCCGGTGCTCGTCGAGGGCAAGGCGATCCGCATCCACCCGCTGGTGTGCCAGGCGTTCAACGCCGACTTCGACGGCGACCAGATGGCGGTGCACGTCCCGCTCTCGTTCGAGGCGCAGATCGAGACCAGCCTGCTCATGCTGTCGACGAACAACATCCTGTCGCCGGCCAACGGGCGTCCGCTCGCCACGCCGAACCAGGACATCGTGCTCGGCTGCCACTACCTCACGAAGCCTCGCGCCGAGATCCTCAACCCGCGCGCACAGGCGGCGAAGCTCGCGGCGGACGATCCGCGCAGGCTGCGCACCTTCTACAGCCCCGGCGAGGTCCGCGCGGCGTGGGACAACGATGAGATCGGGCTGCACGGTCAGATCGCGCTGCGCGCCGACAACATCCCGCTCGCGAAGCCGGCGAACGGCCGATTCGTCGTGACGACCGCCGGGCGCGTGCTGTTCAACGAGGTGCTGCCGCGCGAGCTCGGGTTCATCAACGAGACGATGGACAAGAAGCGTCTCGAGAACCTGGTGGGCGACTGCTACTCGCGGCTCGGCTCCGAGGTCACGTCGGACCTGCTCGACGACCTCAAGGACCTGGGTTTCAAGTTCGCGACCCAGGCGGGCTTCACCGTGGGCGTCGACGACGTGCGCATCCCGCCCGAGAAGGACGGGATCATCGCCTCGGCCCGCAAGGGCGTGGACCAGATCAACGCCAACTACCGGAGCGGCGTGATCACCGAGGGCGAGCGATACAACAAGGTGATCGACACCTGGACCCACGCCACGACCGACGTGGAGCAGGTGACGTTCGACGGGCTGTCGGCGGACCGCGACGGGTTCAACCCGATCTTCATGATGGCGGACTCGGGCTCGCGCGGTAACCGCGAGCAGGTGCGCCAGCTCGCCGGCATGCGCGGCCTCATGGCGAAGCCGCAGAAGAAGATCACCGGCGGCCTCGGCGAGATCATCGAGTCGCCGGTCATCCACAACTTCAAGGAAGGCCTGTCCGTGCTCGAGTACTTCATCTCGACGCACGGCGCGCGCAAGGGCCTCGCGGACACCGCGCTCAAGACCGCGGACGCCGGCTACCTCACGCGGCGCCTGGTGGACGTGGCGCAGGACGTCATCATCAACGAGATGGACTGCGGCACCATCCGCGGGCTCTCGGTCGGGGCGTTGAAGGACGGCGAGGATGTCATCGAGCCGCTCGCCGACCGCGTGCTGGGCCGCGTCGCGGCCGAGGACGTCGTCCACCCGATCTCGAACGAGCTGATCGTCGAGGCCGGCCAGCTCATCGACGAGGAGATCGCCGAGCGCATCGAGGAGGCCGCCCGCGCGGGCCTGGACAAGATGAAGATCCGCTCGGTGCTGACCTGCGACGCCCGGCGCGGCGTGTGCGCGAAGTGCTACGGCCGCAATCTCGCGACCGGCCGCCCGGTGGACCTGGGCGAGGCGGTGGGCGTGATCGCCGCGCAGTCGATCGGCGAGCCGGGCACCCAGCTCACGCTGCGCACGTTCCACATCGGCGGCGTCGCCGGCCGCATCGTCGAGCAGTCGCGCACCGCGGCGAAGGACGCCGGCGTCGTCCGGTACGTGAACCTGGAGACGGTGGACTACCGCGACGGAATCAAGGTCGCGGTCAGCCGCGAGGGCGCCGAGATCGAGCTGCAGGATGCGGCCGGCCGGGTGCGCCAGCGCTACAGCGTGCCCTACGGCGCGCACCTGTTCGTCAAGGATCACCAGGCGGTCGAGGTGGACCAGCCGATCTTCGACTGGGACCTCTACAACAAGCCGCAGGTCACCGAGAAGTCGGGCACCGTGCGCTTCGTGGACATCAAGGAGAAGGTCACGGTGCGCGACGAGGTGGACGACACCACCGGGCTCAAGCTCCTGGTGATCATGGAGGACCGCAACAAGGAACTGCAGCCGGCCATCGACATCGTCGGACCGGGGGGCAACAAGGTGGGGCACTACCCGCTGCCCACCGGTGCGCGCCTCGAGGTGCGTGACGGGCAGGCGGTCGTGGCGGGCGACGTGCTCGTCAAGACGCGCCGTGAGGCCTCGAAGACCCGCGACATCACCGGCGGACTGCCGCGCGTGGCCGAGCTGTTCGAGGCGCGCCGGCCCAAGGACGCGGCGATCGTGTCCGAGATCGACGGGCGGGTGGAGTTCGGCGCGGTCTCGCGCGGGATGCGCAAGCTCATCATCCGGGCCGAGGACGGGGAGGCGCAGGAGGCCCCGATCCCGCAGGGCAAGCACCTCTACGTCCAGGATGGCAGCCAGGTGCGGGCCGGCGACCGGCTGACCGAGGGCCCGATCAACCCGCACGACATCCTCAAGATCAAGGGCATCGAGGAGGTCCAGGAGTACCTGGTCAACGAGATCCAGGAGGTCTACCGGCTCCAGGGTGTGCGCATCGACGACAAGCACATCGAGACCATCGTGCGCCAGATGCTCCAGAAGGTGCGCATCGAGGATCCGGGCAATACCACGTTCCTCGAGGGCGAGCACGTGGACCGGCTGGTGGTGCTCGAGGAGAACGAGCGCATGCTGCGCGAGGGCCAGAGTCCGGCCACGTTCCAGCCGCTGCTGCTCGGCATCACCAAGGCCTCGCTGTCCACCGACAGCTTCATCTCGGCGGCCTCCTTCCAGGAGACCACCCGGGTGCTGACCGAGGCGGCGATCCAGGGCAAAGTGGACTTCCTCAGGGGTCTCAAGGAGAACGTCATCATCGGGCACCTGATCCCGGCCGGCACGGGCATGTCCGGCTACCGCAAGTTGAAGCTCGAAGCGGAGAAGCAGGCGGAGGCGTCGCTGGTGCTGGAGGAGGACGAGGGGGCCAAAACCGCTTGACAGAGATGGGTCATAGCCCTAGAGTGCCCGGTCTGCGCGGCGACGGCGCATGTCTTACCCTCGCGGATGCCGTGGCCTGCCTTACCGCGCAATCCCATTGTCGACAAGAGGTTGGAGGTTGTCTGTGCCGACTTTGAGCCAGCTCGTCCGCCACGGGCGGCGGCGGATGAAATCGAAGACCAGTGCCCCGGCGCTGAAGTCGTGCCCGCAGAAGCGGGGCGTCTGCACCCGCGTGTACACGACCACGCCCAAGAAGCCGAACTCGGCACTGCGCAAGGTAGCCCGCGTGCGCCTCACGAACGGGATGGAGGTCACCTGCTACATCCCGGGCGAGGGCCACAACCTGCAGGAGCACTCGATCGTGCTCATCCGCGGGGGCCGCGTGAAGGACCTGCCGGGGGTGCGCTACCACATCGTGCGCGGGACGCTGGACGCGAGCGGGGTGAGCGGGCGCAAGCAGAGCCGCTCCAAGTACGGCACGAAGTCGAAGTAGCAGGGAGGGCAGGCGCCGGGGCTCCCCGCAGGGGCGGGCCGGGCGGCGCGGTCGTGGCGCGGCGATCTGAGCCGCGCACATCGAGAGGAAGCATCCGATGCCTCGCAAGGGCTACGTCCCGCGCCGTGAGTCGGTGCCGGATCCGAAATTCGACAGCGTCCTCGTGACGCGGTTCGTCAACAGCATCATGTCGGCCGGGAAGCGGTCGGTCGCCGAGCGTCACTTCTATGACGCGATGGCGATGGTCGAGCAGAAGACCGGTCAGGACGCCATGACCATCCTCAAGCAGGCGATGACGAACGTGAAGCCCCTGCTCGAGGTGAAGTCGCGCCGCGTGGGTGGCGCGAACTACCAGGTACCGGTCGAGGTCCGGCCGGACCGCCGCAACGCCCTGGCGACGCGCTGGATCATCTCGTTCGCGCGCCAGCGCCCCGACCACACGTTCGCGGAGAGGTTCGCCCAGGAGATCATGGCGGCCGCGCGAAACGAGGGCGGAGCGGTCAAGAAGCGCGAAGATACGCACAAGATGGCGGAGGCCAACAAGGCCTTCGCGCACTATCGCTGGTGATTCCGCGTCCGGGGGAGACTCCCCGGGCGAGGGACGCGAGGTCCTTCAACATACCATCGACGGGTGAAGGCAGGCGTCACGCCGGCCTGGGCTCGAATCCCCGGAATCAGGTGCCGGGGCCGGGTCTCAACACTGCGGATGGTCGAGAATCCATCACCGCACTTTCTGCGACGGAAAGGCAGGTGGTGTCCTAGCGGTCTCCCATCGGACGACAGGAAACGAACGCTGATGCCCCGGCAGAACGCGCTGAACCAGTACCGGAACATCGGGATCATGGCCCACATCGACGCCGGCAAGACCACCTTGACCGAGCGGATCCTCTTCTATACGGGCCGGATCCACCGCGTGGGCGAGGTGCACGAAGGCGCCGCCACGATGGACTGGATGGAGCAGGAGCGCGAGCGCGGCATCACGATCACCTCCGCCGCCACGACCTGCTTCTGGCGCGACCACCGGATCAACATCATCGACACCCCGGGCCACGTGGACTTCACCGTCGAGGTGGAGCGCAGCCTGCGCATCCTCGATGGAGCGGTCGCCGTGTTCTGCGCCGTGGGCGGCGTGGAGCCCCAGTCCGAGACGGTCTGGCGCCAGGCGGACAAGTACGGCGTCCCGCGCATCGCGTTCGTGAACAAGATGGACCGCGTCGGCGCCGACTTCGACAACGTGGTGCAGATGATGAGGGACCGGCTCGGCGCGCGCCCCGTACCCATCCACATCCCGATGTTCGCGGGCGACCAGTTCCAGGGACTCATCGACCTCGTCGAGATGAAGGCCGTCACCTACAACCAGGAAAGCCAGGGGACCACCTTCGAGGTCCACGACATCCCGCGGGACCTCGCGAGCAAGGCCGAGGAAGCGCGTCACCACCTGCTGGAGTCGATCGCCGAGTTCGACGAGCAGCTGCTCGACGACTACCTGCACGAGAAGCCCTACACCTCGGACGACCTGCGGCGCGCGTTGCGCAACGGCACGCTCCAGGGCGTCATCAACCCGGTGCTGTGCGGCTCAGCCTTCAAGAACAAGGGCGTCCAGCGCCTGCTCGACGCGGTCGTGGACTTCCTGCCGTCGCCGCCGGAGACGCCGCCGGTGGAGGGCCACACGCTCGATACCTTCGAGCATGTCACCCGCAAGCCCAGCGACGACGAGCCGTTCTCGGCGCTGGCGTTCAAGATCATGACCGACCCCTACGTGGGCAAGCTCACGTTCTTCCGCGTCTACTCGGGCTCGATCCGGACGAGTGACCACGTCTTGAACGCCGCGACCGGACGCCAGGAGCGCATCGGCCGCCTGGTCCAGATGCACGCGAACAAGCGCGAGGAGATCAGCGAGGTCTACGCGGGCGACATCGCCGCCGGCATCGGCTTCAAGAAGGTGAGCACGGGTCACACGCTGTGCGATCCACGGTATCCGATCGCGCTCGAGGCCATGACGTTCCCCGAGCCGGTCGTGGACGTGGCGATCGAGCCCAAGTCGAAGGCCGACGAGGAGAAGCTCTCGAACGCGCTCCAGCGGCTGTCCGAGGAGGACCCGACCTTCCGGGTGCGCACCGACGAGGAGACCGGCCAGACGGTCATCTCGGGCATGGGCGAGCTGCACCTCGAGATCCTCGTGGACCGCATGCTGCGCGAGTTCAGCGTGCAGGCGAACGTCGGCAAGCCGCAGGTGGCTTACAAGGAGACCGTCTCGGTGGCGGCCGAGACGCGCCACCGCTTCGTGCGGCAGACCGGCGGCAAGGGCATGTTCGCGGACGTCACGCTGAGGGTCGAGCCGCGGGAGGCCGGCAAGGGTTTCGAGTTCGAGAACAAGATCGTCGGCGGCGCCATCCCCAAGGAGTTCATCCCGGCGGTGGAGAAGGGCGTCGAGGAGGTGATGCGCACCGGCGTGCTCGCCGGCTACCCGATGGTGGACGTCAGGGTGACGCTGCTCGACGGCTCCTACCACGAGGTGGACTCGTCGGAGATGGCGTTCAAGATCGCGGCCTCCATGGCGTTCAAGGAGTCCTGCCACAAGGCTCGGCCGCGCCTGCTCGAGCCTATCTTCGACGTCGAGGTCGTGGTGCCCGAGGAGTACATGGGCGACATCATCGGCGATCTGTCGGCGCGCCGCGGCCGGATCGGCGGCATGTTCACGCGCTCCGAGGCCCGCGTGATCGCGGCATCGGTGCCGCTGGCGGAGATGTTCGGATACGCGACGCGGATGCGCTCGATCTCGCAGGGGCGCGCCGTGTACTCCATGCAGTTCTCACGCTACGAGACCCTGCCCCAGACCGTGGCCGAGGAGATCGTGGCGAAGGCGAAGGGGTAGGTTCGGGTCCCCGGAGACCCGGTGCGTCGTCTGCCGACGACGGAGGGACTTTCATGGCCAAGCAGAAGTACGAGCGCACGAAGCCTCACGTGAACGTGGGGACGATCGGGCACGTGGATCATGGGAAGACGA
>JACRPT010000053.1 GCA_016223045.1 Candidatus Eiseniibacteriota bacterium | reverse complement strand
GTCGAGGTCCAGCAGCTTGACCTCGCGCCGGTGGCGCACCGGCAGCCGCTTGAGGGGCGGCGTCTGGCCCTTGAGCGCAGGCGAATCGAGCGCGGTCTTGAGCGCCCGGGCGCGCGCGGCGGGCCGCCCGGACGCGGCCTCGGCCATCACGCGGCGCACCGTCTCGGCCAGGCGCTCGCGCTTGAGCGGCTTCAGCACGTAGTCCAGCGCGGCGACCTCGAAGGCCTCGACCGCGTAGCGGTCGTAGGCGGTGACGAACACCACGATGGGCGCGCCCTCGCCGCGCAGATGGCGCGCCACCTCGAGCCCGGAGAGGTCGGGCATGTGGATGTCGAGGAACGCGACGTCGGGCTTGAGCCGCTCGATCAGGCCGAGCGCTTCGGCGCCGCCCTTCGCCGCGCCCACCACCTCGATCCCCTCGTGCTCGCCCAGCAGCTTCTCCAGGAACTGACGCGCGCGCGGCTCGTCGTCGGCGATGAGCGCGCGGAGGCTGGTCTCGTCGTGCCGTGCGGTGCTCACGCGGCCTCTCCTTTCCCGACGGGCCAGCGCAGCGTGACGGCGAAGCCGCCGCCCGCGCGCGGACCCGCCTGCATGGTGGCGCCGGGGCCGGCGAAGCGGCGCAGGCGCTGTTCGAGGTTCTGCAGGCCCACGCCGAAGCCGGGTCCGCCATTCGCGACCACGGCGCCGTCGTCGGCGAAGGTGAGGGTGAGCCAGCCGTCCTGCCGCGCGGCCGCCAGCTCCAGGCGGAGCGGCGCGCCCGGCGCGCAGCCGTGCTTGAGGCTGTTCTCGACCAGCGGCTGGAGCAGCAGCGGCGGCACCGCGGCCGACAGCAGCTCTTGCGGCCCCCGGTAGCGGAACTCGAGCGGGTTCTCGTAGCGCTCGCGCGCCACGCCCAGGTAGTCCTCGACGAACCCGATCTCGTCGGAGAGCAGCGCGGCGGGTCGCGTGCCGGCCTCCACGGTGTAGCGCAGCATGTCGGCGAGCCGCTCGGTGAAGCGCTGCGCCGCGGGCGGGTCGGTCTCGGTCAGGTAGGCGAGCGCGTTCAGGGCGTTGAACAGGAAGTGCGGCTGCACCTGCGCGTGGAGCGCCGTCAGCTCGGCGCGCGTCGCCGCCTCGCGCAGCTCGGCCGACTGGCGCTCGGCGGCGGCGCGCTGCGCGTGGAGCGCCAGGTTCTCGAGCCGGATGCCGGCCTGGAGCAGCAGATTCTCGACCGCGCTCTTCGCGTGCTCGGGCGTCTCCTCGCCGGGCGCCAGGCACGGCGGCCCGTTCCCGGGCCACTCGAGCGCGACCCGGCGCTTGAGCCCGCGCGCCAGCCCGGCCTCGACCGAGGCGCGCAGCTCGTCACGGTCGAGCGCGCCCAGCAGCTCGCGCCCGGCCTGGTCGAGCGCCGCGCGCAGCGCCTGCGGGTCGCGCCCGTAGAGCCGGTCGATGGCGTGCTGGAGCCGGCTGCGCAGCGGCGCGAACGCGAACGCCACGATCAGCGCGGCGACCACGTTGAATACCACCGCCTCCTCGCCGGTGGCGGCGGCGAACAGGCGCTGCGACACCACCACGATGCCCAGGTACAGCGCGGCGAGCACGCCCGAGAGCGCCGCGTAGGGCAGGCTCCGCACGATGATGCGGCGCGGGTCGAACACGGGGTCGTTCGCGATCAGGAACGCGATGAGGAGCGGCGAGCTGAGCCACGCCACCACCACGGTGGTGTAGATCACGCGGAACAGGGGGAGCGAGAACAGCGCGGAGAAGCGCGAGTCCTCGGCCAGCAGCCGGAGCGCGCTCGCCAGCAGCAGCGTCACCGCCACCACCAGCGCGAGCGCCCGCTCGCTCACGCGCACGCGCGGGCGGTCCCCGCGGCCCAGCGGGAACACGTAGCGCTCGACCAGCGACAGCGTGCCGAGCGGCAGCGCGATCGCCTGGAACGCGAGGTAGGGCCCCTCACTCCGGGTGCCGGCGGCGCGCGCGACCAGCCACAGGACCGGCGGCGTGACGTAGGCCAGCACCACCAGCCAGAACCACGCGCTCTTCCACGGCCCGCTCTTCGGCCAGCGCGGGCGCGGGAACACCGTCATGAAGTGCAGGAAGCTCGCCGGGAACCAGAAGACGAGCCCGTCGTAGGCCCTGAGGTAGACGCGGAACGCGCCCGCGATCTCGGCCTGCGGGAAGCGGAACAACCCCCAGATGACGCCCAGCGCCTGCAGTGCGGCGAACCACAGGAACACCCAGGCGGCGCCGAGGTCGGGGCGCCGCCACACCAGCAGGAACGCCACCAGCGGCGCGGCGATCACGGCCGCGAGCGGCAGGGTGAAGAGCCGCACGCGCTGCCACGCGCCGAGCTGCACCGGCGGCAGCGTGAGCACGACCGGCTCCCCGCGCCGCCGGAGCACGACCTCGAGGGGTCCGCGCGGGAGACCGCCCGCCCCGCGGATGCTCCGGCGGAACTCGTGCCGCGTGGCGGGATGTCCACCGACCGTGAGCAGCACGTCGCCCTTGCGGAGCAGCCCGCGGGCGGGCGGCCCGAACACGTCGGCCACGCGCGGCAGGCCGTCGGGCGTCTTCCAGTCCAGCCGCACGCCCAGGCGCGGATAGGGCGTGTGGGTCAGGAAGCGCGGCACCGCGATGGCGACGGCGGCGAGCACGGCCGCCACGGCGAGCAGGCGCAGGAAGCGGAGGTTGGCGATCACCGGGACGAATCTCCCACACGGAACGGGACGGCTCAACGGCCGCCACGCGGCCGCGGCCCGTGAGTATCGGTCCGGTGCGCCGCGGGGCGCGCGCGCGCTCGACGAGCGCGGCAGTTCGCCCGCACCGGCGCGGCCCGCGCTTCGAGCCCGCGCCCTGCCAGCCTGCGCCCGGTGCTGCGCCCGGTGCTTGGGCGGCCGGGGGCCGAGCCGCTATACTGCCGGGTCGCTCCCGGCCGCGGGCCTCCCGAGTCCCGGACCCGCGGGAAGCGTGCGGCGCGGTCCCGTCCACCTCATCCCATGGAGGTCACGTTGAAGTTCCTGCGATGGGCGTTCCCGGCCCTGCTGGCGGCCACGCTGGTGGCGCCGGGCCTGGCGCAGCGCCCGAAGGCCACCGCCTCGAACCCGCCCCCCGCGCCCGTGAGGAGCGCACCCGCCACGCCCGCAGGCGCCGCGCAGCGCCTCGACGGCATCGCTGCGGTGGTGAACGACGACGTGGTGCTGCAGAGCGACGTCGAGGAGCAGCTCTACCTGTTCCTGATGAACAACCAGATGCGCCCGGACTCGGCGGGCGTGGACACGCTGCGCCGCCAGATCCTCGACCAGCTCATCAACGAGAAGCTCATCGTGGCCGAGGCCAAGCGCCAGGGCGTCACGGCGCCGGAGACCGAGGTGAACCGCGAGGTCGAGAAGGCGATGGCCGATGCGCGGAAGCGGCTCGGCGAGGACGGCTTCCGCGAGCAGCTCCAGCGGGAGAACCTCAGCGAGGAGAAGCTGCGCGCGCGCTACCGCGAGGCGGCGCAGCGCGAGATCACCTCGTCGCGCCTGCTGCAGAAGCAGTTCCCACGCAAGTCCGTGCCGGCGGCGGAGGCCGAGGCCTTCTTCAAGGAGAACCCGGACAAGTTCCCGAAGGCGCCGGCGCAGGTGAAGCTCTCGGTGATCCAGATCCCGGCCACGCCGGACTCGGCGGCCGACGCGGCGGCGAAGGCGAAGCTCCTCGCCGTCCGCAAGCGCATCCTGGCGGGCGAGAAGTTCGCGAAGCTCGCGGCCGAGGTCTCGGAGGACCCGGGCACCGCCAAGTCGGGCGGCGATCTGGGCTTCTTCGCGCGCGGCAGCTACGAGCCGGCCATCGAGGACGCGGCGTTCGCGCTCAAGGTCGGCGAGCTGAGCCAGCCGGTCCGCACGCCCTACGGCTGGCACCTGCTCGAGCCCCTCGAGCGCGATACGCTGAAGACCGCGGCGGGCCGGGACTCGCTCGACGCGGCGGGCACGCCGGTGCTCGAGGCGCACGCGCGGCACATCCTGGTGCGCGTCCAGCTCACCGAGGCCGACGCGGACCGCGCGAAGGCGCTGGCGGAGAAGGTGCGCGAGCAGGCGGTGAAGGGCGTGGACTTCGCGACGCTGGTGCACCGCTACAGCAGGTACGAAGGGCCGGCGGCCGAGGACGGCGACATCGGCTTCGTCTCGATGGCCACGCTGCAGCCGCAGATCCGCGCAGGGCTCGACACGCTGGAGGTGGGCCAGGCCAGCGAGGTGCTGGCGAACCAGATCGGCTACAACATCTTCAAGGTGACCGACCGCAAGCCGGCGCGTCCGTACACGCTTGAGGAGATCCGCGACGAGCTGCCCGAAGCGGTGTCGCAGATCAAGGCGCGCGAGCGGCTGGACGAGTGGGTGAAGACCCTCCGCGCCAGGGCCCACATCGAGATCCGCAGCTCGTAGGCCCCCGATGATCACGTTCGAGCACGTCACCAAGCGCTACGGAGAGCGCCTGGCGCTCGATTCCGTCTCGTGGCACATGGACGAGGGCGAGTGCGTGGTGTTCCTCGGCCACAGCGGCGCGGGCAAGACCACGCTGCTCCGGCTCGTCACCCACGAGACCCACCCGACCGCCGGCACCGTCACCGTCGGCACGTTCCGCGGCCCGCGGCTCGCGCGCGCCAAGCGCGCGCTGCTCCGGCGCACCCTCGGGATCATCTACGAGGACTTCCGGCTGCTGAACGACCGCACGGTGTTCGAGAACGTCGCGCTCGCGGTGCGCATCACCGGGCGCTTCGTGGACGCCGAGGTGGTGCCGCGCGTGCTCTACGCGCTCGAGGAGGCGGGGCTCCAGCAGAAGCAGGGGGCGTTCCCGTCCGAGCTGTCGGCGGGCGAGCGGCAGCGCGCGGCGATCGCACGCGCCATCGTCAACCGGCCGGCGGTGATCCTGGCCGACGAGCCGACCGGCGCGCTCGAGCGCCACAGCGCGGGCGAGGTCGTCGCGCTGCTCAAGCGCATCCACGCCGAGGGCGCGGCGCTGCTGCTGGTGACGACGCGCC
This sequence comes from Candidatus Eiseniibacteriota bacterium, assembly GCA_016223045.1. GTDB lineage: Bacteria > Eisenbacteria > RBG-16-71-46 > RBG-16-71-46 > RBG-16-71-46 > JACRPT01. The sequence goes on along the minus strand of JACRPT010000053.1, from coordinate 6,427 downwards.
CGGGCGTGGCGGAGGCCATGGGCGGGCGCATCCTGCGGCTCGACGACGGCCGCCTGGCGGGCGAGGGAGCGCCGCCGGCGACCGCCGCCGCGACGACCGCCACCGTGACGGCGGCCGCGCGAGCGACGCTCGCGCAGGCCCCGCCGTCCGCCGGCGCAGCATCCACGACCGTCGCGGAGCCGCCGGGCGGCGCGTCCGCGATGCCGCCGCCCGGCCCCGCGGGTCCCGCGCCGGGCGCGGCGCCCGGGGGCGCGCCGTGAGGCTCTACTTCTTCCGCGAGGCCTGGCGCTCGTTCCGGAAGCACAGCGGGATCGCCTACACCGCGATCTTCTCGCTGGCCGCCACGCTCACGCTGTGCGGCTTGTTCCTGCTGCTCGCGCACAACGCGCAGGTCGCGCTCCGGCTGATCGGCGACCGCCGCGAGATGGTGGTCTACCTGCGCGACGACGTCACCACCGAGCAGCGCGACGCGCTGGTCGCGCGCCTGGCCGAGCTGTACGGCGGCGCCACCTACGTGAGCAAGCAGCAGGCGTGGGACGAGTTCGCGCAGCAGGTCGGCGACCCGCAGCTGCTGGAGTCGGTGGACCAGAACCCGCTGCCCGCTTCGCTGCGCGTGCGGCTCCGTCCCGAGCTGCTCAACTTCCCGGCCATGCAGCAGGCCGCGAAGCAGGTCTCGGAGTTCCCCGAGGTTGAGGACGTGCGCTACGGCGGCGAGTGGGTGCGGCGGCTCGACGAGCTGAGCGCGATGTTCGAGGCCGGCGCACTCGCCGTGGGTCTGGTGGTCGCGCTCGCCATCGTGTTCGTGATCTACAACACGCTCCGGCTCACCGTGCTCGCGCGCCGCCACCAGGTCGAGATCATGAGCCGGCTCGGCGCCACCGACCGTTTCATCGCCACGCCGTTCGTGATCGAGGCGGTGGCGGAGGCGCTGGTCGCGGCGCTGCTCGCCCTCGGCATCCTGCTGGGCCTGCAGCAGGCGTTCATGCGCCAGGTCGTGAGCGTGGTGTTCCTCTCCCTGCCGTGGGTCGCGGGCTTCGTGGTCGCGGCCATGGTGCTGGCGTGGCTGGCCGCGATGCTCGCGCTCTCGAGGGTGCTCCGCGCGGTCGGGTCATGACGCGCCGTCCGCTGCTGGCCCTCCTCGCCGCGCTGGCGCTGATGGCGCCCGGAGCGCCGCGCGCCCAGACGCCCGAGGACAGCGCCGCGGCGGTCAGACGCCGCGAGGAGGAGATCCGGCTCGAGTCGGCGAAGCGCCGCGAGCTCGAGGAGGTCCGGCAGCAGGCGCAGCAGAGCCGCGAGCAGGCGCGGAAGCTCAAGGGCCGCGAGACCCAGGCGCTCGGCATGCTCAAGCGCACCGAGCGCGAGCTCAACCTGACGCGCCGGCGGCTCAGGCTGCTCCAGCAGCACCGCGCGAAGCTCGACCAGCAGATCGACGTCACCCAGACCAGCCTGGAGCGCACCGTCGTGAGCCTGGAGCAGCAGAAGGGCCGGCTCGCGCGCCGACTGCGCAACATGTACAAGGCCGGCGCCTCGCGTGACCTGGAGTTCCTGCTCTCGACGCGCTCGTTCGCGCAGCTGCTCGCGCGCTGGGACTTCGTCGTCATGGTGGCGGAGCAGGACCGCCTGCTGCTCGAGGACATCCAGGGCAAGAAGGAGCAGGTCGAGGCCGACCAGCAGCAGCTCGTGTCCAACCGTTCCGAGGTCGAGCAGAACGCGCGCGAGACCGAGCGGCAGAACCGCAAGCTCGACACGCTGCGCCGCCAGCGCGCGGGCACGGTGCAGCAGATCCGCACGCAGCGGCAGACCTACGAGGCCGCGGCCGCCGAGCTGGAGAAGGCCGCGCGCGACATCCAGCGGCTGCTCGCGCGCCTCGAGGCCAGGCGCCGCGAGGAGGAGCAGCGCGCCAGGGCGCAGGGCCGCCAGCCCGAGCCCTACACCGGCGACTTCGCGCGGGGACGCGGCCAGCTCGACTGGCCGGTGCGCGGCGACCTGGTCGGGCGCTTCGGCCCCGAGAAGCACCCGCGCTTCGGCACCGTCACGCTCAACAACGGCGTGGACATCGAGGCGCCGGCCGGCACGCCGGTGCGCGCGGTGGCGAAGGGGCGCGTGGACTACACCAGCGACGACTACGGCAGCTTCGGCCAGATCGTCATCGTCAACCACGGCGACGGCTACTACACGCTCTACATGCACCTCTCCGAGATCCTGGCCCAGCAGGGCCTGGAGGTGCAGTCGGGCCAGGTGCTCGGCCGCGTCGGCGACTCGGGCACCTCGCTCAAGGGCACGGTGCTCCACTTCGAGGTGCGCAAGGGCGGCAGCGCGCTCGATCCCGAGGACTGGCTGAAGTAGCGGCGCGGCGGCGCGGCGCGGGCGCGGCGCCACCTCGGCGCGGAGCCGCCGCGCCGGTGCACACGGCCGGACCCGACGCACGCGGTCGGGCGCGGCGCGCCCGGCCGGACGCGACGCATGTGGTCGGACGCGACGCCCGGGCGCTGCACGGTGCACGACGCCGCGGATCCGTTCTATACTCCTGGGGCGCGGGCGTGGCTTCGTCGCCCGGCCCGAACGACATCGCACCCGGGAACACGCCATCCATGCGACTGCTCACCAGCCTCGGCCTGCTCGCCGCCATCCTCCCGTCGTCCTTCTCCCCGTCGTTCGCCGACCCCGGCGTGTTCCGCAGGATCGCGCCGCCCGGCGCCGCGCTGGCGCTGCGCGCCGAGCATCCGGCGGCGTTCACGGCCGTGGATCGCGAGGCCATCCGGCGCTTCCGCGAGGCCGGCGGCGGCAGCCTCGCGGTCCCGCTCCCGGACGGGGGCGAGCTGGCGCTCTCGCTGATCCGCTTCGAGATCCTCGCCCCGGGCGCGCGCGTGCTCGCCTCCGGCCCCGACGGCGAGGTTCGCATCCGTCCCGACCTCACGCTGTTCGAGGGCGGCGTGGCGGGCGATCCGGAGGGCTGGGCCGTGGTCTCGATGTCGGGCGGCGAGGTCATGGGCGTGATCTCGACCGCGCGCGGGCGCTTCGAGATCGCCCCGCCGCGCGACCCGGGCGGGGCGCACGTGATCGCCGCGGAGGCGGCGCTGGCGACCGCCGGGCGGCGTTTCGAGTGCCCGGTGGATGATCCCTCCTTCCGGGCCGGCAGCGGCCAGGGGCTACGCGAGGCGCGCCCCGAAGCCGGGCGGGTCACGCCGACGCGGCTGGTCTGCGACGTGGCGCTCGACTGCGACTACGAGTACTACGCGAACAAGTTCGGCGGCAACCTCACGCAGGCGACCAACTACATCCTCACGGTCCTCGGCACCGCTTCGCTCATCTACGAGCGCGACATCAACGTGACGCTCCGGGCCGGGCTCCTGGTGGTGTGGACGACGCCGGGCGACCCGTGGACCGCGACCACGCTGCAGGGCCAGCTCGAGGAATACCGCGGCTGGTGGACCGTCAACCGGGCGGGGGTCCACCGCGACGTCGCGCACCTGGTCTCCGGGCGCTCGCTGGGCGGGGGGATCGCCTATCTGGACGGCGTCTGCAACTACAACTTCAGTTTCGCCGTCAGCTCGGTGAACGCCACCTATTCCTACCCCACGAACTCGACGACGTGGGACGTGATGGTGGTCGCGCACGAGATCGGGCACAACTTCAGCTCCCCGCACACCCACAGCTGCTGGTGGCAGGACGCCGGCTACGCGCCGAGCGGCGCGCTGCTCGATTCCTGCTACACGGCGGAAGGCACGTGCTACAGCGGTCCGACCGGGCTGCTGCCCCCGGACAAGGGCACGATCATGAGCTACTGCCACACGCTCTACCCCGGGATGTCCAACATCCGGCTCGACTTCCATTCCGCGTGCCGCAGCCGGATGCGGGACTTCGCGCAGGGCACGTGCCTCCCCGCCGACAGCCTGCAGCCACCCCGCGACCTGATCGCCACCACCGCCGCCGCGGGCACCGTGCTGCAGTGGGCACCCAGCCCGTCGCCGGGCGTGGTGCGCTACGACGTCTTCCGCAGCCCGTACATGCTCGCCCTCGACCCGCCGCTCCTCGGGCCCACCACCACCACCGCCTGGGTGGACTCGTTCCCGGGCCCCTACTACTACAAGGTGCGGGCCGTGCGGGCCTCGGACCAGTCGGAGTTCAGCAACGAGACCCGGGCCGCGCCGTGCGGTCCGGGAGCCGTCACCGGCTACGCCGCCGGCAACGGCCCGGTGGCGTTGCTCGCGGGCGACTTCTACGAGGAAGGCATCGTGGACCTCGCGATCGCCGACTCGGCCGGCGCCTGTGTCTCCGTCCTGCAGGGCCTGCGCTGCCCGACCTGCGCGAACGACTTCAACCTGCCGACGACCACCCCGCTCGGCGCCGCGCCGCGCGCCCTCGTCACCGCCGACTTCAACGCCGATGGCATCGCCGACCTCGCGGTGGCCGGCGGCGGCCTGCTCACCATCCTCAGGGGCCAGGGCACGAGCGGGACCGGGTTCGGCACGTTCGCGACCGGGGCGACCTACGCGCTCTCGGTGACCGACCAGTCGGCACTGGCCGTGGCGGACTTCGACGAGGACGGCATCAGCGACCTGGCCCTCGCGGACGGGAACGGGCTCACCATCCTCATCGGCCAGGGGAGCGGAGGCGTCGGGCTCGGGACGTTCGTCGCGGCCGCACCGCGCCCCGTGGGCCCCGATGCCTCCGGCATCGCCGCCGCCGACTTCAACAGCGACGGCATCACCGACCTGGCCGTCTGCTTCGCGGACAGCACCGCCGTGTTCCTGGGCCAGGGGACCGGCGCGCGCGGCGACGGCACCTTCGCGGCGCCGGTCGCGTACGCGGCGGGGAGCGCGCCGAGCGCCATCGCGACCGGCGACTTCGACGAGGACGGCATCACCGACCTGGCGATCGCGAACGCCGGCAGCGGGAACGTCTCGGTGCTCCGCGGCCTCGGCAGCGGCGGCACCGGCGACGGCACCTTCGCCGCCGCGGCCAGCTTCCCGTGCGGGGCCGGCGCCGCCGCGCTCGCGGTGTGCGACGTGGACCAGGACGGCATCGCCGACCTCGTCACCGCCAACGCCGGGGAGAACACCCTCTCGGTGCTCTTCGGCCAGGGGAGCGCGGGCGCGGGCAACGGCAGCTTCGCCGCACCGCAGCACTTCGCGGCCGGAGCATCCCCGCGCGCGCTGGTGACGCGGGACTTCAACGAGGACGGCCGTCCCGACCTGGCCGTCGCCGACCGCGCTTCTCCCGGCACGGTCAGGGTCTCGCTGATGCGCTGCGCCGGCGCGCTGCCGACCGGCGTGGCCGTGACCGCGCCGGCAGGAGGCGAGCAGTGGGTCACCGGGACCGAGCACGTGGTCTCGTGGACGAGGGGCGCGGGGGTGATGTCGGTGGACCTGCAGGTGTCGCGGGACGGCGGCGCGAACTGGCTGCCGCTGGCGGCTGGCCTCACGGATTCGAGCTGGGCGTGGAGCGTGAACGGGCCCTATAGCGCGAGCGTGCGGTTCCGCGCCTACGACCCGACCGCGCCCACGCGCGAGGGCCAGACCGATTCCAGCATCACCGTCCTGCCCGAGGAGGTGGTGAGCGCGGAGCCGGTCCGCACCGGCGCGCTGCGCCTGGCAGGCGCATGGCCGAACCCGACAAGCCGCGAGCTTACCGTCCAGCTCACGCTGGCGGACGCCAGCCCCGCGACGCTCGAGATCTTCGACCTCGCCGGCCGCAGCCTGGCCGCGCGCGCCGTCGGATCGCTCGGGCCGGGGCCGCACCGCGTGAGAATCTCCCAGGGCCTGCGCCTCGAGCCCGGGGTCTACCTGCTCCGACTCACGCAGGGCGCGCGCGCCGTCTCGGCGAAGGCGGTCGTGCTGGAGTGATGCGGGGTGCCTTGCGCCGCGTGGGCGGCGCGTCCTGCGGGCATCCGCCAGCGGTCTTGCCGATTTCCGCCGTTGCCGGAGCCCGGCGCGGCGGTCATACTGCCCAGCGCCTGCAGTCGGCGTGCGAGCCGCCCCCGGTGGAGGGAAGATGCGAGCGATCATCTCGACCGCGCCGTCGCTTCGCGACGCGCCACCGCCCTGAGTTGCACGAGGCGGGGCGGAACCTGCCCCGGGGAGGACGAGATGTTCCCGGTCCAGCCGACCCGCCGTGAGCGCCATACCGGGCCGACCGTGCAGTGTTGCTCGCAGCGTATAGCGGCAGACGGACTCTGCCGCCGGCGCGGAGCTGCAAGCCAGGCGCGGGACTGCGGACCCCGCAGAGCAGCGGCGAAGCCTGTTACACCGGGCAGTGTATCCGGATACGTAGTTCGGTCGACTTGTTGTTGAACTAAACCGCTGCGCGGTAGGCTGGATTCCCGCCTGGTGCTCCTGGTCCCTCCTCCGGCTTGACGGTCGCCTGCGCCGCCTGCCGAGCGCTCCTCCCGCTGTTCGTAGTCTCCGCTCGCATCGCACACTGACCT
>JACRPT010000052.1 GCA_016223045.1 Candidatus Eiseniibacteriota bacterium | reverse complement strand
GCGGCGGAGGTGATCCCGTATCTGCGGCGGCTCGGGTTCCGCGCCGACGAGGCGCGCCGTGCCGCCACACGGTGCGAGTCCGTTCCCGACGCCTCGTTGGAGGAGCGGGTGCGCGTCGCGCTGTCGTGCTTTGCGAAGGCTCCCCAGGTCCGAGCCGCGCGGAGCCTTCCGGCGCCGACGTCAGCCGCCTGAGCGCACCGCGGGAGAGCATGGGGGCCGGTACGGGCGACACTACCGAGAGCAGGCGCGCGCGATGCTGCTCCCGCACGATTCGCGGAAGAGCCGGAAGAAGGCTGCCCAGGCCGGCTCGGGCGCATCCTCTCCCTGAAGAGCCGCGAGAACGCTTCGCCGGCCGGCACGGGCGCATCCTCTCCCCGAAGAGCCGGAAGGAAGCTGCGCCGGCCGGCACCGGCGCGTCGTTCTTCCCATCCCGGCGGCCGGTGGTGACGTTGCCTCGTGCCGGAGCCGACAGGCTCCACCGGCCGTCGGCCTGCCCGGCAAGGAAGACGGTTGCGCCCAGGGCGGCGCCGCGGCGGCCCGCCCCGGCGGCTCGGGACGATGGCGCGCTGCGCTGGCGGCGGCCGACCGTCCCGGTAGAGAGGGACGAGCGACCGGCGTCCGCCACCGGCACCGTCAGGCGAACTCGGCCAGCACCTGCCGCAGCCGGGCCAGCGGCAGGCCGACCACGTTCCCGTAGTCGCCCTCGATACGGCGCACGAACTGGGCGGCGATCCCCTGGATCCCGTAGGCCCCCGCCTTGTCCAGCGGCTCGCCGGTCCGCACGTACTCCTCCAGGTCCGCCTCGGCCAGGCGCGCGAGCTGCACCTTCGTGACCTCGGCCGCGGTGCGCTGCTCGCCGTCGCGCACCACCGCGATCCCGGTCCACACCTCGTGCGTGCGCCCGTGGATCCGCCGCAGCATCGCCAGCGCCTCCGCCCCGTCGCGCGGCTTGCCGAGCCGGACACCGCGCACCACGACCGTGGTGTCCGCGCCGATCACCAGCGCGCCCCGGCGTCGCGCCGCCACGCGCCGCGCCTTGTCCAGCGCGAGCGCGCGCACGCCGTGGCGCGGCTCCGCCTCCCCCGGCCACGCGCGGTCCGGCCCGGGGTCCACCACCGTGAACGCGAGCCCCACCTGCCGGAGCAGCGCCACGCGCCGCGGCGAGGCCGAAGCCAGAATCACCGGCCCGCGCCCGCCGAAGAACAGCGTGGCGCCGCCGCGCCCGCGCGCGCTCACGGCGCGGCCGCCGCGGGCGGCGCGGCCCCGGAGCGGGCGGGACTCTCGATCAGGAGGGACACCGGGCCGTCGTTCACCAGTTCCACCGCCATGTGCTCGCGGAACGCCCCGCGTTCGACGCGGACGCCCGCGGCGGCCAGCGTCACGCAGAACCGCTCGAACAGCGGCTCGGCCTGCTCCGGCGGCGCGGCGCGCACGAAGTCGGGCCGGCGGCCGCGGCGCACGTCGCCGTAGAGCGTGAACTGCGGCACCACCAGCGCCGCGCCGCCCGCCTCGATCAGGTCGCGATTCATGTGTCCGGCGGCGTCGCCGAAGACCCGCAGGCCGGCGACCTTGCGCGCCAGCCAGTCGGCGTCCGCCTCGCCGTCGCCGTGGGTGGCGCCGAGGAGCACCAGCAGCCCGGTCCCGATCTCCCCGGTCACGCGCGCGCCCACGCTGACGCGGGCGCGCGCGACGCGCTGCAGGAGCGCGCGCATCACGCCTCGCCGGCGGCGCGGCGCGGGTGCGACGGCCGGATCAGGCGCTGCCGCCGGTCCACCCGCGAGACGCCCTTCACCTTGCGGATCGCCCCCATCACCTCCTGGAGCTTCGCCAGGTGCTGGACCTCGACCACGAACACCCCGCGCGCGGTCTGATCCTCGCTGGCCATGCCGGCGGTGCGGATGTTGACAGCGGTGGCGGCGATGGCCTTCGCGATGTCGGCGAGCAGCGAGGTCCGGTCGTGGCCGTAGACCACCAGCCGCACCGGGAAGGTCTCGCCCGGCCCGGAGTGCCAGTCCACCGGCACGCGCCGCTCGGGGGCCACCCGGTCGCCGAAGGTGTTGGGGCAATCCTGCCGGTGCACCGAGACCCCGCGTCCCAGGGTGACGATGCCCACCACCCGGTCGCCCGGCACCGGCTGGCAGCAGCGGGCGAAGCTCACCATAACGTTGTCGAGGCCCTGCACTCGGATGCCGCCGGCCTCCTTGCGCGCGATGCCGAGCGCCTCGAGCGGCCCCTTGGCGAGCCGCTCCGCGAAACCCTCCTTCTCCGGGACCAGCCGGCGCACCACCTGGGTGATCGAGAGCTGCCCTTCGGCGAGGCGGGCGTGGAGGGTCTCCAGGTCGGCGCAGCCCAGCGCCTTCGCCGCCTCCTCGAGCGCGGCCTCCTCCGGCCGGTGACGCAGCCGCTTGAGCTCGCGCTCTAGCATCTCGCGGCCCAGTGCCACGCTGTCGGCGTGGCGCCGCTGCCGCAACCAGTGCCGGACCTTGGTGCGGGCGCCCGCGGTCCTGAGGAACTGGAGCCAGTCGTCGTGCGGCTGCGCCTGCGGCGAGGTGATGATCTCGACCGTGTCGCCGTTCCGCAGCTCGTAGCGCAGCGGCACCAGCTCGCCGTTGACGCGAGCGCCCACCGTGTGCTGGCCGACCTCGGTGTGGATCAGGAACGCGAAGTCGAGCGGGGTCGCCCCCTTGGGCAGCCGCTTCAGCTCGCGCCGCGGCGTGTAGGCGAACACCTCCTCCTGGTAGAGCGCGGTCCGCAGGAAGTCCATGTACTCGTCGTCGCTGGTGGTGCGCTGCCAGTCGGCGGTCTGCGCCACGAAACCGCCGAGCTTGGCGTCCAGTTCCTCGTCCACGCGCCCGCCCTGCTTGTAGACGTAGTGCGCGGCGATGCCGGTCTCCGCGGTGCGGTGCATCTCGCGCGTGCGGATCTGCACCTCGACCATCTCGCCCGCTTCGGTGAGCACGGTGGTGTGCAGCGACTGGTACATGTTGCTCTTGGGCGTGGCGATGTAGTCCTTGAAGCGGTCGGCGACCGGCGTGAACCGGTCGTGGACCACGCCCAGGGCGCGGTAGCAGTCGTTGCGGGTGTGCACGACGATACGCAGCCCGAACAGGTCGTAGATGCTCTCGAAGTCGCGCCCCGCGCGCATCTTCGCGTAGATCGAGTAGAAGTGCTTGGGCCGGCCCATGACCTCGGCCTTGATGCCCGCGGCCCGAAGCCCCTCCTCGAGCCGCAGCCGCACTCCCGCGAGGAAGGTCTCGCGCTCGGCGCGCCGCGTCTGGATGCGCCGCGCCAGCTCCTGGTAGGCCCCGGAGTCCAGCACCTTGAGGCTCAGGTCCTCGAACTCGCGCTTGATGCCCGCCATGCCGAGCCGGTGCGCCAGCGGCGCGTAGATGTCGCGGGTCTCCACGGAGATGCGCTGGATCTTCGGCGGCGGCAGGAACTCGATGGTCCGCATGTTGTGGAGGCGGTCCGCCAGCTTGATGAAGATGACGCGCAGGTCGCGCGACATCGAGAGCAGCATCTTGCGGAAGTTCTCGGCCTGCTCCGCCTCGCGGCTGTCGAAGTGGAGTCCGGCCAGCTTGGTCACGCCCTCGACCAGGCCGGCGACCTCGCGGCCGAAGCGCTTCTCGACGTCCGCGATCGGGACGTCGGTGTCCTCGACCACGTCGTGGAGCAGCGCGGCGCAGGCGAGCGGGGTGTCGAGCCGCGCGTCGAGCAGGTCGAGCAGGATCAGGCACACCGCGACCGAGTGCGAGACGAAGGGCTCCCCCGACATGCGCCGCTGCCCGCCGTGGGCCTGCGCCGCGAAGTCGAAGCAGGCCGCCACGCGGTCGCGGTCCACCCGCGGCGCGCGCTCGTCGAGCGCCGCCAGCAGCGACGCCCTGAGCTCGGCCACCTCGCCGCCTCCGGTGGTGGCGGTCACGGCACGCGCACCCCCTTGAGCTTGAGCTGGACCCGGGTCTCCCCCATCCACTCGTTGCGGGTGGCGACGAACGCGAGCGCGCAGCGCTGCCCGCGCGCGATCTCGGCCGCGCGCTCGCCGAACCCGAAGCCGATGGCCTCGGCCTGGCCGGTGGCGTCGTGCACGGTCAGCCTCAGGTGCCTGCCCTGCCCCACCGTGCTCACCGCATCCACCATCACCTCCGCGGCGCGAAAGACTGGCTCGGGATTGCCGAGCCCGTGCGGCGACATGCGTTCGAGCCACTCCACCGTCGGCAGGTCGCACTCGGACAGTCCCACGTCGGCGTCGATCTCGAGCCGCGGCACGCAGTCCTCGGGCGAGAGCCGCGCCCGCACCAGCGACTCGAGCCGCGCGCGCAGCTCGGGCAGCCGGTCGCGCGTCACCGTGAGCCCGGCCGCGAACGCGTGCCCGCCGTAGGCCTCGAGCAGATCCGAGCAGTCGCCCAGGATGGCGTTCAGATCGAGCCCGGGGACGCTGCGGCCCGAGCCGCGCCCGCGGTCGCCGTCGAGCGCGATCAGCACCGCCGGGCGCTGGAAGCGCTCGACCAGCCGTGAGGCCACGATGCCGATGACGCCGGCGTGCCACCGCTCGGACCACAGCACGATCGAGGAGCAGGCGGGCCAGCCCAGCTCGGTCTCGACGCGCTGCGCCGCCTCGGTCAGCGCCTGCTCGTCGTAGCGCCGCCGCCGCTGGTTGTCGTCCTCCAGGCTCTGCGCCAGGTCGCGCGCCTCGGAGACCTCGCGGGCCAGCAGCAGGCGCAGCCCCTGCTCGGCGTTCCCCATGCGCCCCGCGGCGTTGATGCGCGGCGCCAGCACGAACGCCACCTGCCCGCTGGTGATGTGCTTGCCGGCCAGGCCCGAGACCTCGATCAGGGCGCGCAGCCCGATGCTTCGCGTGCGGTTCAGGCCGTCGAGCCCGAGCCGGGCCAGCACGCGGTTCTCCCCCACCAGCGGCACCACGTCGGCGATGGTTCCCAGCGCCACGACGTCGAGATGATCGCGCGCCTTCTCGAGCCCGCCGCGGCCGCGCAGCAGCGCCTCGGCCAGCTTGAAGGTCACGCCCACGCCGGCCAGCGACTTGAACGGGTACTCGCAACCCGGACGCAGCGGGTTCACCACGGCGAACGCGTCGGGCAGTTCTGCCGTTGGCTCGTGGTGATCGGTGATGATGGTCTCGATCCCCAGCGCCTTGCCGCGCTCCACCGCGGCGTGCGCGGTGATCCCGCAGTCCACCGTGACCACCAGCGTGCAGCCGCGGCGGCGCGCGTCCTCCATGGCGTCCGGCGACAGCCCGTAGCCGTCACGCGTGCGATGCGGGATGCGGTGCTCGACCCGCCCGCCCAGGTCGCGCAGCACCGCGTAGAGCAGGAAGGTCGAGGTGATCCCGTCCACGTCGTAGTCGCCGTGGACCAGGATGCGCTCGCCGGCGGCGATGGCGCGCTGGATGCGCCCGGCCGCCTCCTCCAGCCCGAGCAGGCGCGCCGGCTCGTGCAGGTCCTCGAGCGCCGGCTCGAGGAAGCGGCGCGCCGCCTCGCCGGTGCCCACGCCGCGGTTCACCAGGGCGTGCGCCACCGCCACCGGGGCCCCGATCGAGCGCGCCAGTTCCAGCGCGCGCTCGGGGTCGCGCTGCCGGTGCAGGACCCACTGGGTTGCCGCGGACGGTGCGATCACCTGGGACGTTCCGGGGATGCGGGGAGAGCGACGCTGCGCGACGTGGACCGCACGCTAGCAGCCCGCGCGGAGCAGGGTCAAGGATGTGCGGTCGCGAGACGCCGTCGGAGATCCGCGGCGCGGCCGTCGCGCGCTTCGGGGCACGCGGCGGCGCGCGCCAGCGCCCGGTCGCGCGCCTCCGTGTCGCGAAGCAGCGCGCACGCCAGCGCCAGCCTCAGCCACGCGTCGTAGAAGCCGGAGTCGGCGCGCACCGCCGCTTCGAAAGCCGCGCGCGCCGCGGGCAGGCGGCCGAGCGCCCCCGCGGCCATACCCAGCGCGAACTGGAGATCGGGATCGCCCGGCGCCCGGCGCGCCGCGTCCTCGAGCAGCGGCACGGCCTCGGCGGGACGCCGCTGCCTCGCCAGCGCCTGGCCGAGCAGCGATCCGACGGCCGGGTCGCCCGGCGCCTCGACCCACAGGCGCTCGAGCGCGGCCTGCGCCGTGGCGACGCGCCCCAGGCGCAGCAGCGCGGTGGCGCGCGCGAGCCGCGGCTCGAGCAGCAGCGAGTCCAGCGCGAGCGCGCGCTCCGCCTCCTCCAGCACGCGCGCCCAGTCGCCGTGGCGGTAGTGGATCAACGCCCGCACGCTGTGGACCTCGGGCCGCGTGGGATCGAGCGCGGCCGCGGCGTCCAGCTCGGCCGCCGCCTCGCGCTCGCGGCCCCGGGCCGCCAGCACGCGCGCCCACTGGACGTGCCCCATCGCGTTGCGCGGCTGCACCACCGTCATCGCCTGGAACAGCGTCTCGTCGCTGGCCCACGCCGGCAGCAGCCGCAGCGTCACCAGCGCCCCCCAGCCGACCAGCAGCGCGGTCAGCGCCCCCGCCGCGATCCGCGTCGCGCGCCCGCGACCCACCGCCCCGAGCCCCAGCGCCGCCGCCCACGCCAGCCCCGCCGACGGCAGGAAGAGGAAACGCTCGGCGAACAGCAGGTGCGACTGCGCGAACATCACGACCGTGGGCGGCAGCAGCGTGAGCCAGAACAGCGCCAGCGGGAGCGCCGCGCGGGCGCGGCGCCACGCCAGCACGGCGAGCGCCGCGACGAACGCGGCCTGCGCCGCCGCGCCACCCAGCACCGCCGGGCTCCACGGCGAATCCGGCAGCCGCAGTGTGACCGCCGGCGAGTGCGGGAAACCCGGCCACAGGAACGCCAGGTAGCCCGGGAACATGGTCCATGCCGCCCACGTGCCGCGCTCGCGCAGCAGCGGGTCGATGCGCGCGGGCAGCGGCGCGGCCCGCGCCATCCAGGCGTGCGCGAGCAGGTAGAGCACCGTCACCGCGGCGTAGGGCGCCAGCCAGCGGGCGCGCGCGCGCCACGAGCGCGGCGTCGCGCGCGCGTCGCTCCACAGCGCCAGCGCGGCCAGACCCGCGAAGCACACGGCGGTCTCCTTCGCCAGCAGGGCGAGCGCCAGCGCCAGCGGCGCGCCCAGCCCCGGCCCGCGGGCCCCGCGGGCGCGGGCGCGGCGGTCCAGCAGCAGCGCGAGCAGGAAGAACGCCGCACAGTAGACGTCGGTGCGGCCCGAGATCCACGCCACCGACTCGACGTGCGCCGGCAGCGTGGCGAACAGCAGCCCGCCCGCCAGTGACGCGCTGCGCGGGACGCGATCCTGCAGTGCCAGCAGTGTCACCAGCGCCGCGGCCGCGGCGTGCGCCAGCAGGTTCATCGCGTGGAACCACTCCGGCGACCAGCGCCCGACCAGGCCATCGAGCGCGTACGACAGCGTGACCAGCGGGCGCCAGAAGCCCGAGGCCTCGAGCCCGCTGGTGAGCCAGAAGTCGCCGAGCAGCAGCCGCGCCAGCCCCGGCCCGCTGCGCAGCAGCGGGTTGGTGGCGATCAGCCGCTGGTCGTCCCACACGAACCCGTGGCGCAGGCCCGGCAGGTAGAGCGCCACCGTCGCCAGCGCCACCCACAGCGCCGGATGCGCCCACAGCGGCCGCGGCACCGCCGCCTGCAGCACCGCCTCCGGCGGGCGCGCCACCGGCTCGCGTGGCGCCGGCTCCAGGCGCGGCCGCTCCCGGCGTCGCTTCATGGCGCGCCCCCGCCCGGCCCGGCGGGCGCCGCCGCGCCCCACAGCGCCGGGTGCGCCGGGCGGCGCGCGCGCGCGGGCGCGGCACTCCGGCGCACGGCGCGGCCAGCGGCCGGAGAAAGCCGCGCGCCGCGCCCGTTGCGGCGCGACGCGCGTGTCAAACCGAGTCTCCCATAAGCCGAATTCCGTCGGATTGCTCCGTGGTGATCATTCGTCTGGGGCGTGCGTCTC
>JACRPT010000051.1 GCA_016223045.1 Candidatus Eiseniibacteriota bacterium | reverse complement strand
GGGGTAGAAGCGCATCTCCGAGCCTGCGGTGCCGGGGAACGGGATGAGCTCGGGGTGACTCGCGAGGTCGGCGAGGAGCGCGGGGATGGGATCCGGAAGCCCGCGGCGCCCGAGCTCCTCGAGCTGGTCCTGGTCGAGCAGCACGCTCCGGCCGGCGCGCCTGGGCGCGGCCGCCCGCAGCGAATCCCGCGCCGCGTCGAGCTGCGCGAGGGCCGCCTGCGCCCGCGTCGCCTCCAGCCGCGCGCGGCGCTCGGAGAGCTGCCACCACAGCGTGACCACCGCGAGCGCGAGCAGCAGGGCGACCGCGAAGAGCGGCGGCCTGCGCACGCTCACGCCAGCCCCCAGCGGTCGAGGTCGTCCTCGTCGAGCCCCAGCAGGTGGCCGACCTCGTGCTGCACCGTGATCCGCACCTCGCGCTCCAGCTCCTCGCGGTCGGCGCAGGCGCGCAGCAGGTTGCGGCGGAACAGGAAGATCGCGCCCGGCACGCCGGGCAGGTCGGCGTGGCTGCGCTCGAGCAGGTGGCGGCCGACGAAGAGCCCGAGCAGCTCGGGCGAGAGCGGCGGGTCCTCGGCGGTGAGGACCTCGCGACTCGGCAGCGGTTCGACCAGCACCGGCACCTCGTCGAGGTGGCGCCGCACCTCGGCGGGCAGCCTGCTCACCGCCTGCCCCACCAGCGCGTCGAATTCCTCGTCGCTCACCTCGAGCGGAGACCCGAACGCATCCGGATCGATGGCCTCGGCCTCGGCGGCGTGCTCGGCGGCCCGTTCGAAGTCGCCGAGATGCTCGCAGATGCGCGACAGCAGGTCGTGGGCCTCGGCCAGATCGGGCTGGATGACCAGCGCGCGCTCGGCGTCGTCACGCGCCCGCTCCAGGTGGACCATCTCGAAGTGCGCGATCGCCCGCAGGTGGAAGAACAGCGACGGGTCGGCCGAGCGCTCGGCGCCCTTCAGGGTCGCGAGCGCCCGCTCGGGGGCGCCCTCGTCGAGGCTCACCGCCGCGTCCACGATGCGCAGGTCCGGCTGCTCGCGGCGGCCCTGCATCAGCCCGTCGAGCCGGAGGCGGGCCTGCTCGACCTTGCCTTTCTCGAGCAGGTCGTAGACCTGGTCCACCGCTTCCCACTCGGTCTCGTTCAGGGTCTCGTAGCTCATGCGCGCGCGGCCTCCTTCCGGCCGCGCCAGACTACCCTCCCGCGCCCGGTGCCGCCGGCCGAGGCGCGGGCTGCGGCACATGCGTCGCGGTGCGCGTGAGCCGCGCGGATGAACGCCACGACGCCGGGACCCCGCGGTGCGTGGAAGCCGCCCGGGGTCGAGGTCGCCGGTGCTACATTCTCCCCGGTCGCATCTTCAGGAGGGGAGGGAGGCACGATGACCCAGACGCAGGCGATGAGGAAGCTCAAGCGCTCGCACTGGAGCCAGCTCGAGAAGCTGATGCGCCGGTCCTACCAGGAGGGTTTCGAGGCGGGGCTGGCCCGCGCGCACGGGCAGGGCCGCCGCGGCCGCACCATCCGCGCCGACGCCACGGTCGAAGGACTGCTCAGGATCATCGAGCGCCACTTCGGGCTCGAACGCTACGGGTTCGAGGTGCGGGTCGTGCACGCCGGCTCGAAGAAGCACGTGCCGCTGCGCGATCTCTTGAAGAAGTACCGCGTGGAGGAGTGAGCCTCACCGCCTGCGCCGCGCCGTGCCTTGGAGGTAGGTGGCGAGCGAATCCGGCTTCCCGGGCGGCGCGATCTCGAAGCGCATCGCGAGCGAGTCCCGGGTGAGCTTCATGTAGGTGAAGCGGTAGCGGGGCGCCGCCGGCGCGGCCGCGCTCGTGAAGGTCCAGCGCGTGCCGCCGGCCGAGGCCTCCGCTGCGTAGTGGATGACGTGGCCCTCGTTGTCCAGGTAGAGCGCGCGCGCCGCGGAGCCGGATCCCTCGCGGTAGAGCACCATCAGGTCTTCGTGGTGCGCGGCGGGCCTGCCCGGCGCGGCCGGGTAGTCCGCGTGGCTGCGGCGCACCAGCGCCCCGCCCTCGAGGTCGGTGGCGAAGCCGAACCCGCCGCTCGCCTCTCCGGGTCTCCCGCTGCCGACCGCGCTCCACTCTCCCAGCAGGTAGCGCCACGCCTCCCAGCCGGGCGGCGGCGCCGCGGCGGCCGTGGTGGCGCCCGCGACCACCGCGAGCACCGCGACCAGCACTCGTCGCGTGGTTCCCATCGTTCGGCCTTCCTCTCCGTGCCCGCCATTGGCGGCGACCGGGCGGGAGCATAGACTGCCGCGGCTTCCACCGGAACCCCAACCGCGAGGTGAATCGTGATGCGCGTCCGCTCTCTTCTGCTGCTCGCCGCCGCGCTGGCGCTCGGCGGCGTCCTGCCCGCCGTGCGGGCCATCGCCGCCGCCGCCGAGACCTACCGCACGCCGCCGAAGGTCGTCGCCGACATCCTGACCGCGCCGCGCATCCCGCGCGGCATCCCGAACGTCTCGCCCGACGGCGCGCGCATCGTGCTCCCCGAGCTGCCCTCGCTCATCCCCATCGCCACGCTGGCCGAGCCGGTGGACAAGCTCGCCGGGCTCGAGGTGCTCCCGACGCTCCGCTGTACGCGCGATCAGCTCAAGCGCGCGATCGCGGGCTTCTCGGTGGCGCGCATCGCGGACGGCAGGAAAGTGCGGGCGCAGCTTGCGCAGGGCGCGCGCGTCGGACCCGTCACGTGGTCCACGCGCGGCGACCGGCTGGCCTGCGCGCTCTACGCGCCGGGCGGGGCCGAGCTGTGGGTGGTGGACGCCGCGACCGGCGCCGCGCGGCGGATCGAAGGCGTTCGGCTCAACACGGTGTTGAACGCCGACCTCGAGTGGACGCTCGACGACCGCGCCATCGTGTGCGCCGCGGTGCCGGCGAGCGCGGCGGGCGCGGCCGAGGCGGGCCGCGTGCCCGCCGGGCCGCAGGTGCGCATCGGCGCGGGCAAGGCGACGCCGCAGCGCACCGCGCGCGACGTGCTGCGCAGCGCGGACGACCAGCAGCGCTTCGTGGCCACCACCACGGCGCAGCTCGTGCGCGTGCCCGTGGGACTGGATGGCGACCGCGGCCGTGACCCCTCGTCGGCCGGCGCCGCGACCGGCGCCAGCCCAGGTCCCGGCGGCGCGCTCGTCCCGCTCGGCGAGCCGGGCATGATCGAGAGCTGGTCGCTCGCCCCCGACGAGCGGCACCTCGCGCTCCAGCGCATCAGCGCCACGCCGCCCGGGTTCCCCTTCTACCTGTTCCCGGGCACGGTCGAGATCCGCGGCGCGGACGGCGCGCGCATCGCGACCGTGGGCGATCTCCCGCTCAACGATCGCAGCGCCATCTCCAGCGTGGCGCCGCTCGGACCGCGCGGTTGGACCTGGGCGCCGGACGGCAGGGCGCTGTGGTTCTTCTCGTGGCAGGACACCCCGGGCGCCGACTTCTTCCAGGCGGTCAAGGACACGAGCCTGCCCCAGCCCGGCACCGACCGGCTGATGCGGCTGGACGCGCCGTTCACCGGCGCCGCGGCTGAGGTCGCGACCTCCGACTTCCAGCTGGAGCGGATGACGTGGACCGCGGACGGGAAGAAGCTGCTGCTCGCGGACGGCTACCAGCCGCGCCGCCGCGCGCGCTGGTGGTGGCTCGCCCCGGGGGAGGGCGCGGCCGCGCGCCACCCGCTGGTGAGCCGCTCGGTCGAGGGCGTCTACGACGACCCGGGCCGGCCGTTGATGAAGCCGATCGCGCACGGAGAGGCGCTGTGGACCACATCCGACGGCCGGGCCGTCTGGCTGGCGGGCGAGGGATTCCGCCCCGACGGGCAGCGTCCGTTCCTCGACCGCATGGACCTCGCCACCGGGAAGACCACGCGAATCTACGAGTCGGCGGGTGACGTGCTGGAGCCCGCGCTGGTGCTGCTCGCGGCCGACGGCAAGCGCTTCGTCACCTCGCGCCAGACCAACAAGGTGCCGCCCAACTACCACCTGCGCGAAGCGGGCGGAAAGCCGGGGCGCCGGCTCAGCGACTACGCCGACCCGGCGCCCGCCTTGACCGCCTCGCAGCGCACCCAGTTCAAGTTCATGCGGCCCGACTCGGTGTGGCTCAATGCCGAGGTGGTGCTGCCCGCCGACTGGAAGCCGGGGACGCGCCTGCCGACCATCTTCTGGGTCTACCCCGGCGACTACCGCTCGGCCGCCGCGGCTTCGCAGAACCGGCGCTCGCCGAACCGCTTCCCCTCGCAGAGCACCTTGAACCCCGAGGTGCTCGTCACCCGGGGCTACGCGGTGATGTACCCGGACATCGCGGTGGTCGGGACCAACGACCGCTACGTCGAGGAGATCCGCCTGAGCGCCGAGGCCGCGCTCGACGAGGCGGTCCGCCGCGGCTTCTGCGATCCGCAGCGCGTGGGCGTGGGCGGGCACTCCTACGGCGCGTTCTCGGCCGCGAACCTGCTGGCTCACACGACCCTGTTCCGCGCCGGCACGGCGAGCGACGGGGCCTACAACCGCACGCTCACGCCGTTCACGTTCCAGGCCGAGGAGCGCACGCTGTGGGAGGCGCGCGACACCTATCTCGGGATGTCGCCGTTCCTCCACGCCGACCGGATCCAGTCGCCGCTGCTGCTGATCCACGACCTGGACGACACCAACGTGGGCACCAACCCGATCCAGAGCGAGCGCATGTACGAGGCGCTGAACGGCATGGGAAAGACGGTGGCGCTGGTGCAGTACCCGTTCGAGGACCACGTGCCGGTGGCGCGCGAAAGCGTGCTCGACTACTGGGCGCGGGTCATCGAGTGGTTCGACCGCTACGTGAAGAGCGCGCCCGCGCCGGCGCAGGTGTCCTCGCCGATGGGAGGGGATCGGCCGTAGCGCCGCCCGCTTCGGCGGAGCCGCGGGCCGCTCTTTCGGCCTCCCGGCCCGCCCCGGGCTTCCGCCCGGAACGCGCCCTGCCCATGCCGCGACCTCGACCGTCAGCGAGCTGTCAATCACGCGGTCTCGGGGCCGCCGGTCCTTGACGCCCGCGCGCCCCCAACCGTAGACTCAGCGCGCGTTTTCCCACGCCCCTTCCCGTGCAGCGCACCGCTTCATTCTCGGAGACCCGCTCCATGAAGTCGTTGGCGTCACGAATCCTGGCCAGCGCGGTCCTGGCCGCCATCGCGTGGCTGATCCTCGCCGGCGCCTCCGCACCGAGGCCGGCGACGCTCGAGCCCGACAAGCTCATCATCCTGTCCACGTCGGACGTCAAGGGCAAGACCGGCCCCTGCGGCTGACACACGCCCAAGGGGGGCCTCGCCCGGCGGGCGAGCTACGTGGACAGCATGAAGGCGAGCTACGGGCAGGTGGTGCTCGTGGACAACGGCTACTTCTTCCCCGAGGACGACCTGCACAAGGACGTCTCGTGGTTCCTGATGGACGCCATGAAGGTGCTGGGGACCGACGCGGTGGGGATGAGCGAGAAGGAGCTGCGCTTCGGCGTCGGCTACCTCAAGGCGCAGGTGAAGCGCACGCAGCTCCCGATGGTGTGCGCGAACCTCTACGAGAAGAAGACGAAGAAGTTGCTGCTCCAGCCCTACGTCCTGAAGCAGGTGGGCACGGTCAAGGTCGGTATCTTCGGCCTGATGAGCAACACCGTGGACCTCGGCCCCATGAAGGACTCGCTCACGGTCGAGGAGCCCTCGGCGGCGGCGAAGCGCATGGTGGCCGAGCTGCGCAAGAAGGGCGCCACCGTCGTGGTGCTGCTCTCCCAGCTCGGCAAGGTCGAGAGCGAGGACCTGGTGACCGCGGTGGAGGGCGTGGATGCCATCATGGTCGGCCACAACGTGCCGCTGCTCCAGAAGGGCCGGACGATCAAGAACACCGTGGCCTGCTACGGCGGTGAGCAGGGCCAGTACATCGGCCGCACCGTCATCACGCTCGACCCGCAGCGCCGCAAGGCCACGGCGGACAACGAGACCTTCATCCTCAGTGCCGAGGTCGGCGAGCGGAAGGAGATCGCGGCGCTGGTCAAGGGCTTCGAGGACAGCTTCAACGAGAAGCTCCAGAAGGCGGAGAAGGAGCGCGCGGCCAAGGAGCAGGCCAAGGCCACCAGCCCGTCCCCCGACCACTACCTGGGCGCCGAGGTCTGCATCCGCTGCCACGCGCAGGAAGGCGAGCAGTGGAAGACCACCCGGCACGCCCGGGCCTGGCAGACGCTGGTGGACGGCAAGAAGGACGCCACGCCCGAGTGCGTGGGCTGCCACGTGGTGGGCTACAAGCAGCCGGGCGGGTTCGTGAGCGTCACGGCGACCCCGACGCTCACGAACGTCCAGTGCGAGAGCTGCCACGGCATGGGCACGCAGCACGAGGCGCTCACGGCGTCGCCCCGCAGGATCACCGCGGAGACCTGCCGGCAGTGCCATACCGCGACCAACAGCCCGACCTTCGATTTCGCGCTCTACCAGCCGCACGTCGCGCACAAGTACGCGGGCACGCCGCCGCCGCTGCCCGAGGGGCACGGCACCAGCATGCAGAGGGCGGCCGGCGGCAAGTAGCCGAACCGGCGGAACGAAGGAGGCGGAGCTCCGCGCCGGGGCTCCGCCTTCGTTCATCGTACGAGCGCGAGCTTCGCGGTCGCCTCCACCGATCCCACCCTCACCCGCACGAAGTAGATGCCCGCCGCGGCGGCGCGTCCGTCCGTGCCGCGACCGTCCCAGGCCAGCCGCTGCACGCCCGAGAGCACGGCCCCGTCCACCAGCGTCTTCACGCGCCGGCCGGTCACGTCGTAGATCGCGGTCTCGACGCGGTTGCGGGAGCCGGCCTGGAGCAGGATCGGCGCGCCCGCCGGGTAGGGATTGGCGAAGCTGGTCCACCCGGCCGGTCGCGCATCGAGGGGATCGCCCACCGACACCCCCGGCGTGACCACGAATCCCACGCCGTCCAGCCACAGCTCGAACCCGTAGTCCCAGGTGTCGGCGTGCAGCTCGACCGAGGTGATGCGGGTCATGTCGGGGGCGCCGGTCACGGTGCGGCGCCACCCGTTCTCCTCGACGGGCGAGGCGTCCAGCGGGATGGCCCAGCGCTGCCACACGCCCCGCGCGTCGTTGAGCAGGTCGTAGGGGGCACCACCCAGGTAGTACTGGTAGCGGATCGAGACGCCGTCCTGGTCGCGCAGCACGATCCAGGGGCTCCCGTTCTGGAAACCGTCATTGTTGATCGCGTAGTACCAGACGGTGAGCGAGTCGAACGGCGTCGCGTCCCAGCGTGCCAGGAACCCATTCGGATAGCGGGCGTAGGTGTCGAAGCCGCCGTCGGTGACGAAGTGGATCGCGCCCGCGCCGATGCGCTTGAGCTGCGTGTCGTCGCCCATCGTTGTGCCTCCGGGCGCGCCGCCCTCGGCCCACCCGTACCAGTCGCCCGCGTTCATCTCGGTGAGGTCCTCGGGCGGGTTGGACTGGACCAGGCCGCCCAGGGCGAGCGGGCGCTCGAAGGTGGCGGAGTCGCGCTGACCCTGGTACCAGGCGACGTTGGCCTCGGTGATGTCGAGCCAGGCCCAGTCGGTGAACCCGCCCGATTCGACCTTGAAGTGCAGCACGCTGTTGGTGCCCACCACCGCCACGTAGCCGAACGGGTTGGCGCGGAGCGTGTCGCCGGTCCACGCCGGCGGCACGATCCCCTGGTCCACCGGCACGTTGGGCAGCTCGAAGACGCCGTTCGCGTCGGTCGTGCCCTGGAACTTGACCTGGCTCGTGATCGCCTTGCCGAGGCCCGGCCGCTCGCACAGCTGGTAGACCTTGACGGCCGCGCCCGCCAGCGGCCCGCCGTCCAGGCCGAGGAAGCGCAGCTTCACCAGCGACGGGATGCCGTAGAGGTACTGGCCGTAGTAGCCGTGGGCATCGTCGAGCCAGTGCTCCATCGCCAGGGCGCTGTGCGGCGAGAGGAAGTGGCTGCAGCCGTTCATCAGGTCGGGCGGCGCGCTGTACGCGGTGCCCGAGACCTGGTTGATCGCGGCGCTCACGTCCAGCTGGTAGAGGTCGATCAGGCCGAGCTGGTGTCCCATCTCGTGCAGGTAGCCGTAGTCCAGGTCCTCGGCCGCGTCGTAGTAGCCCGACAGCAGGCGGTAGTCGTCGCCCACCCGGAAGCGGTTGGGGAAACTCGCGAAGTCGATCCAGTCGGTAGCGGGATCGGGGTCGCCGTCGCGCACCACCTGCAGCACGTCGTAGTGCACCCGCTTGCCGGTCCCGGCGCCGGCGAAGAGCTGGTTGAAGCGCCGCATGTGGCGCTGGATCCAGTCGAGCATGTCGTCGGTCGCCGGGTTCCCGTACTGCGAGGTGGCCTCGCGGAAGCCCTCCAGGCAGTTGACGTCCACGTAGCTCAGGAACGCCACCGACTTCGTGCCGACGCTGAGCGAGTCGTTACCCGGGCGCGCGTCGGTGGGGCTCATCGCGAACTTGACGGTGTGCGGCAGGCCGTCCCAGGGCAGCACGCAGGCGAACGCCGCCTCCTCGCCCGGGGCGAGCGACACCGCCGGTGCGGCACCGCTGACCGGCGCGCCGTCGAGCAGCCAGGTGTACGCGAGCGCGCCGCTCCACGGGTTGCTGCCACGGTTCCTCACCGTCGCGGTCCAGGTCACCGGGTCGCCGCTGCCGGGCCAGCGCTGTGTGCTCCCGCTCTGCCCGCCGCCAAGTGAAGTCGAGGCCGAGAAGGCATAGGGTCCGAAGCCCGAGGGCTCGCTCTGCTCGTAGTTGGTGTAGTCCGCCCAGTAGCGCGGGTAGCGCGGCGTGCGCGCGATCGCAACCACCTGCAGGTCGGTCTGGTCGAACGGCGTGCGGGGCCCGATCGAGCGCACCGAGTCCACCTCGCCGCCGGTGGTGCTGACGGTGGTCACCGCGTAGTGGTACGAGACGCCGTTCGCCGCGGTGGCGTCCACGTGATCGGTGTCGGCGATGTCGGCGACGGTGGCGATCGGCGCCATGGCCGACACGTCGGTGAACGGCGCGCTGGCGCGGTAGACGGCGTAGTGGTCGAACGCGCCGCCGGGATCGGGCATCCGCCGCCACTGCACGAGCACCGCGTTGTTCAGCGCGCGCGCCACCGGCCAGGCGGGTGCCGGCAGCGTGGCCACCGCGCCCACCCTCAGGTCGAGCGCGCAGAACAGGTTCTCGACCTGGGCCGTGGGGGTCTGGCCGTCGCCGTTCGAGGCCAGCCACCAGGTGCGCAGCGGCAGGTAGAGCAGCCCCTCGGGCGACAGGGTGGCCGAGGCGCGCGCATCGCCGTCGGACGCGACGACCAGCGAATCGAGCATCACGCCCTGCACGCCCGCGTCCTGCACCGCGTAGTAGGTGTCGCCCTCGTTGTTGCCGACGATCACCACGCCGTTCGGGGTCACGACCGGGCAGGACACCTCGGTGTCCGCCCAACCCCGGCTGCGCGTCGGCAGGCGCCACTTGAGCGTCCCGTCTGCGGTGTTGATGGCGTAGAGCGCGCCGTTCCCGCTCTGGCCCACGGTCTGGAAGTAGTAGGTGGCGCCGTCGTGGCCGAGACACCCGGCGCTCTGGGCGCGCTCGGGCTCGTTCATGCCGGGCTGGTAGTCGTAGACCAGCAGCGTCGCCGTGCTCCACAGCAGCGCCCCGGTGCGGCCGAAGCCGGCCACCCAGATGTCTTCCTCGCCCACGGCCACGTAGAGGTTCCCGTTCGCCGGGTCCACGGTCGCACCGGCCTCGACGACCGCGGGCAGGTCGCGGCTCCACAGGCTGCCGCCGGTGGCGCCGTCGTAGCAGCGCAGGTTCGCGGCGCGGCCGCCGACCACAGCCCGCAGCAGCGCGCCGTCCTGGTAGAGCGCGGGCTCGCCCCAGCACGTCTGGTTGGCGGTGTCCGCCGCCCAGCTCTCGGCGAGGCTGTTGCCGTCGTCGGTCCCGGCGTAGGCGCGGTCGAACCACTGGTAGAGGAAGATGCGCCCGTCCGGCGCGACCACCGGGGAGCGCGCGCTCAGATGGTCGGGCACGGGGTCCGCGCCGTTGTGGTGGTAGGTCCCGGGCCCGGTCGCAGTCGCGAACGCCATGAACGGGTGGCCGTTCGGCCACTGCGGGTCGGCGGTGGCGTCGTTGACGACGTAGATGCTGGCGCCGTCGTTCGAAAACGCCGGGGTGATGTTGGCGATCCCCTCGCCGCCGGCAGGAAGACCAGACCAGAGGCCCGCGCCGCTGTGGCGGTCCATCGCCATCACACCCTTGGGCCAGTGGTAGGTGCCGAGCACGGCGTCGGTCCCGCCCGGGCCGGCGCCGTCGAAGAAGGTCATCGAGGTGGCGCCCAGGTAGCCCTCGCCGGGCGAGTTGGGCGCCGGCTTCTGCCACAGGAAGACGTCGAAGAACGTGCCGTTCATGCGCTCGGGCGGCACGGTGTAGTCGGCGCGCCCGGTGTGGTGCATGTCGCGCTGCTTCATCGGCCAGGTCGCGGCGACGGTCGCAGCGTCGCCCGCGGTGCACCACAGCGCCAGCAGCAGCCCCGCATTCCTCAGCGTGCTCCGGATCATGTGACCCTCTCCTGGAATCAGCGTCCCGGCCCCGCCTGCGGCGGCGGCCGCCATGGGTGATGCGCTCGTCCCGGGGGAACCGACCGCGGGGCACGGCGCCTGCGGTGCCTGCCCGCGAACGAAACGAGGTTCGACCACCCCGGTTACGCGGGAGTTACGTGGGGGCCGCGCCGATCCCGCTGCGGGGCGATCGGCAGCGGGCCGCGTAATCGCTGCGTAACCGGACGCGGCGAGAGTCGCGGGCGAGACGTGGCTCGTGCCCACCCGCGCGCGCTCCCCGGCCGCATGGCCGGACGTGCCGCCGGCGGGCCCGCGCGCGGAAAGGAGCGGATTCGATGTCCACCTTCGTGGTGCGCTTCGCCGGCCTCGGGCCCGGCGCGTTCCGGGGCCGGGTCGAGCACGTGCGGAGCGGGGAGAAGTCGGGCTTCTCGTCCGCTCAGGAGCTGCTCGGCTTCTTCGAGAGGATGAACGCCGCCGACCGGCACCTGCCGCACCCGGCCGACCTGCTCGAGGAACCCGTCGCGGCCGGAACGAAGCCGGCGGCGCGCCGTTCCCGGCGGCCGGCCCGCGAAGAGCCCGGGCGGCCGCGCTGATGCCCGGCGGCCGGCCCGCGAAGAGCCCGGGCGGCCGCGCTGATTCCCGGCGACCGGCCGACGAAGAGCCCGGACCGCTGCGCTGACTCAGCGCCTGCCGCGGGCGGCCGCGGGGGCGCCCAGCGCCGCCGCGCGCTCGGCCAGCGCCTTCATGCGCGGCGAGGGCGGCAGGTCGAGCTCGGCCGCTGCCGTCTGCTCGTACTGGTGGAAGGCCGCGAGCGCCTCGTGCCGACTGCCGAGCTGGAGATGTGCCTCCACCAGGTACCGGTGGAAGTCCTCGCCGCAGGCGTCCTCAGCGAGGCCGCGTCGCGCCAGCGGTACGCACTCCTCCCAGCGCCCGCCCGCCGCGGTCAGCTCGAGCAGGTGGCCGACCGCACGCAGGAACTGGTGGCGCAGGTGCTCGCGCTCGGCCGCCGCGAACTCGTCGTAGGGACTCTCGGCGAGGAAGCTGCCGCGGTAGAGCGCGACCGCCTCGCGCAGGCACGCTTCGGCCTTCGGCCGCCGGCCCTGGTCGCTGTGCTGGAGGCCCTGGCGGAGCGCCCCCTCGAAGGCCTCGACATCGTAGGAATGGCCGTGGCCCGGGTCGAGGCGGTAGGCGTCGTGGCTGAAGCGCGCGTAGCGCGAGAGCCGCGTCTCCTCGAGGTCGGGTTCCAGAAACCGGCGCAGCAGGTGGATGCTCTGCCGCAGGTTGTTCTCGGTCTTCGCGGGGTCGGCCTCGGGCCACAACGCTTCCAGGATCGCCTCCCTGGGCACCCAGCGGAAGCGGTGGACCAGCAGCAGCTGGAACAGCCGGAGCGCTCGTCCCGACCGCCACGCGCCCACCGTGAGCTCGCGCCCGCCGACCGCGAGCGCGAACGGCCCCAGCGCCCGGATCGCGAGCGGCGCGCCGGGAGAGACCTCGAGCTCGCGGGCGGCCTTGAGCGCTGCCCGCCCCGCGCGCGTGGTCGAGTCGGCGACGCGCGCGAGCGCGCGCACCGCTTCCTCGCCCCCGATCCGGGCGAGCACCTTCACCGCCCGGCTCCGCACCTCATCGTCCGCGTGCCCGGCGAGCGGCGCCAGGTGCGGCACCGCCGCGCTGCCGAGCCGCGCCAGCAGGCCGGCGGCCAGCTCGGGCTCGATCCCCAGGGCGAGCGCCCGCGGCAGCACGCGCGCTGCCCGCGCCGGTTCGAGAGTCAGGAGCAGGAACTCGTGGCCCATCTCCGCCACCCCGGCGAGCAGCTCGCCGAGTGTTCCCGGCACGGCCCGCTCCGGCACGTCGCCGGCGTCGAGGCGCAGCAGCAGCAGGCGGTGGAGCTCGAAGCGCGCGTCCAGGGACCGGCAGATCTCCTCCGCCCGCCGCCACCACGCGACCCGCCGCGGCCGCGACCCCGCGCCGGCCAGGCCGAGCAGGAGGCAGCACTGCGCCTCCTGCGGCCGGTCGCCGCGGCGCCGCGCGGTCGCGAGCGCCTCGGTCGCGAGCGCGCGCGCCCGCGGTCGGCTCCCCTCGGCGAGCGCCACCTCGGCGAGCCCGGCGCGCGGCAGGGTGAGGAGCGCCGGCTCTTCGAGCTCCTCGCCGATCACGCGCGCCGTCTCGAAGTGCCCGCGCGCCCCGGACCGGTCGCCCGCGAGCAGCGCGCAGCGGCCGAGCGTGTAGCGGCAGTAGCCCTCGATCAGGCGGTACTCGAGGCGCTCGGCGAGGCGCAGCGCGCCTTCGGTGAGCTCGCGCGCCTCGCGCTCTTCCGCGGTGGCCATCGCCAGGAACCCGAGCACTCCCAGGGTGTGGCTGATGCGGCGCTGGTCCTTGAGCTGCTGGAAGATCACCAGCGCGCGGCGCGCCGCGTCCTTCGCCGCCGGGAACCGGCCGCGGTAGTAGTGCACGTTGGCGGCGAGCAGGAACAGCGTGCGCCCCTCGCGGGCCGCATCGCCGGCCTGGCGGAACCGCGCCAGCGCGCGCTCCATGTGCGCCTCCGCCTCGGCCGGCCGGCCGGTCTCGGCCGCCGCGATCCCGAGCAGGCACTCGATCCGGCCGCGCAGCGCGGGCAGCCTCGGCCCGGCTGCGCGCAGCGCGGCGCGGCAGCAGCGCTCGCACGCGGCGTACTCGCCCTGCCGCACGTGGACCTGGGCGATCAGGCTCATCAGCTCGACGCGCAGCGCGCCGGCCGGCGCGCGCCTGAGCGCCCGCCGGTAGGTGGCACGCGCCTCCCGCCACCGCCCCTGGATGTCCTGGAGACGACCCAGCATCGCCAGCGCCGCCGGTCGGATCTCGAGCGCCGCCGCCGGCACGCTCTCGATCGCCCGGCGCAGCACGCGGTAGTGGCCGCCGGCCAGCAGGTCCTCGCCGCGCTGCTCGATGACCTCGAGCGTGCTCGCCGGATCGCCGGCTTCCGCGTAGGCCCCGGCGGCCTCGGCCCAGCTCCCGGCCGCGAGCAGCGCCGCCGCCGCCCGCCCCTCGAGGCGCCGCAGCTCGGCCGGCTCGGCGCGCCGCCGCAGCTGGTCGCGCAGGAACTCGCGGAACAGGTGGTGGTAGCGGTACGAGACGCCGCCCCCGTCCACGGGGAAGGTGAAGAGGTTGCGCCGCTCCAGGCTCTCGAGCACGGCCGCGCTGCCTTCGATCTCGAGCACCTGGTCGCACAGCGCCGCGTCGAGGCGCGGCAGCACGGACGAGCGCCGCAGGAAGTCCCGCGTGCCGGGTTCGAGGCGGTCCACCACCTCCTCGGCGAAGTAGGCGAACCAGCCCGATCCGGCGGAGGCGAGCTGGTCGAGCGCGCGCTCGATGGCGGGCGTGC
Source organism: Candidatus Eiseniibacteriota bacterium (assembly GCA_016223045.1). Classification (GTDB taxonomy): domain Bacteria; phylum Eisenbacteria; class RBG-16-71-46; order RBG-16-71-46; family RBG-16-71-46; genus JACRPT01. The sequence continues at coordinate 6,859 of JACRPT010000051.1, read as the reverse complement.
ACGGATCCCCCGCGGCCTGCAGCAGCATCTCGATCCCCGCGGCCCAGCCCTCGGTGGCGCCGACGATGCGGCGACAGAGGCGCGGGTCCGGGGCGGCGCCCGGGAAGCGCCGGGCCAGCAACTGCTCCACCTCCTCCGCGGTGAACAGCAGCTCGCGCGCACCGAGTCGCGTCGCCGCGCCCAGCGAGCGCAGGCGCGCCTCGGGCAGGTCGAGCGGCTCGCGCGACGCCAGCAGGAGCGTGGCGCGCTCGGGCAGGAAGCGCGCGAGACGCCCGAGGAAGCGCAGGGTCTCCGGCGCCCCCGCGAGCGCCTGGGCATCGTCGAGCACCAGCACCCCGCCGCGCGGGTCCTCGCGCAGGCCGCGCGTGATCTGGCCCAGCAGCCGGAGCGCGCTGCCGGGATCGGCGAGGTCACCGGGCGCGGCGGTCTCCACGCCGAGGGCCCGGGCCGCGACCGCGAGGTGGGCGAAGAAGCTCGCCGGGTCGGCGTCGGTGTCGTCGAGCGAGTACCAGAGCGCGGAGCGGCTCGAGGCGCGGGCGTTGGCGGCGAGGAAGGAGGTCTTGCCGAAGCCCGCCCCGGCGGTGACGAGCACCAGGCGGCGCGCGCTCCAGTCCGACCACAGCCGATCCAGGCGCGGGCGTGGCAGGTAGCTGGCGGGGAGCGGCGGGATGCCGAGCTTGGCGGACAGGATCGGGATGGTCATCGCAGGCCCTGCCCCACCGCCGCGCCCGGGCGCCCGGGTGGAGGCGCTCGTGACCCGTGGGGAGGGCGGCGCTGCCGATCCCGTCGCGGGAGGCCGCCGCGATCATGCAGGAGCGGCCGTGAGGATTCAACCGCAGCGGCCGTCTTGCGGCCTCCCGGGTCCCCCTGGCGACGCCGCGCCGTGGAGTGCTGCGGCGGGGAGGTGGACGCGGAGCGGCGGGAGTCGCCGGGTCGGAACCCGCTCTACCTTGACTCCACCGCGAGCGCTGCCTACTCTGCGTCCCGGCCCAGAGCACGCGGCCCTTCCCCCGCCCCCGTGGCGGGTGCGTGGAGGCGCGCCGGCCGCCCACCGGTCCGGGACCATCCGTGACCCGCCGCCACGACAGCGACGCCGGCCACGTGTGGTCCAGGCCGCTCCCGCACCCGCTCAGCCAGGAGTCGCGCCGTGAGCAACGCCCTCGACGGGGTCCAGTACTTCGAATCCATCCTCGATACCGTGGGCGAGACGCCCCTGGTCCGGCTGACCCGAACGGCCCGCGGTTGTCCCGCCCCGGTGCTCGCCAAGGTCGAGTTCTTCAACCCCGGCGGCAGCGTCAAGGACCGCATCGCCCTGACCATGACCGATCACGCCGAGCGCACCGGACAGCTCAAGCCGGGCGGCACCATCGTCGAGTGCACTTCGGGCAACACCGGCGTGGGGCTGGCCATGGTGGCGGCGGTCAGGGGGTACCACGCCGTCTTCTGCATGCCCGACAAGGTCTCGAGCGAGAAGGTGGACCAGCTCAAGGCCTTCGGGGCCGAGGTCGTGATCTGCCCGACCGCGGTCGCCCCCGACTCGCCCGAGTCCTACTACTCGGTCGCCCGGCGCATCGCCTCCGAGCGCCCGGGCTCCTACCTGCCCGACCAGTACAACAACCCGGTGAACATCCAGGCGCACTACGAGAGCACCGGTCCCGAGATCTGGGAGCAGACCCGCGGCAAGGTCACGCACTACGTGGCCGGCATGGGCACGGGCGGCACCATCTCGGGTGTGGCGCGCTACCTCAAGGAGAAGAACCCGAAGGTCCAGGTGATCGGCGCCGACCCGGTGGGCTCGATCCTCAGGCACTACAAGGAGACCGGCCAGATCGGCGAGTCGCACACCTACAAGATCGAGGGCGTGGGCGAGGACTTCATCCCCAGAGCCACCGACTTCTCGGTGATCGACCGGGTGATCTCGTGCAGCGATCGCGACGGGCTCAACCTGACCCGCCGCCTGGCGCGCGAGGAGGCGATCTTCGTGGGCGGATCCTCCGGCATGGCGGCCTGGGTCGCGCTCCAGGTGGCGAAGGACCTGACGCCGGACGACCTGGTGGTGGTGCTGATGCCCGACACCGGCCAGCGCTACCTGACCAAGGTCCACAGTGATGCCTGGATGCGCGACAACCACCTGCTCGACCCCGCCGTCGCCCGGGTCGCGGACGTTGTGGGCGCCAAGACCCGGCAGCTCCCGGCGCTGCTCTCGGTGCGGGTGGGCGAGCCGCTGCGCCGCGCGCTCGCGCTGGTCGAGCAACACGACGTCACCCAGCTCCCGGTCTTCAGGGGGGACGAGGTGGTGGGCACGATCTACGATAGCGAGCTTCTCAAGTGCGTGCTCCAGGACTCGGCCGCGCTCGACCGGCCGGTGGAGACCGTGATGTCCGAGCCGCTCCCCATGGTGCGGAGCGACCTGCCGGTCGAGAGCGTCACCCGGCTGCTGGCGTCCCGCAACCCCGCCGTGCTGGTGTGCGACGACGGACGCGTGCTCGGCATCCTCACGCGCTTCGACATGCTCCAGTTCATCGCGGCGGGCGAGTGATGGGCGGCGACGCGGCCCTCGGGCCGGACGCCGGGTTCAGCACCCGGGCGGTCCACGCGGGCCAGGAGCCTGATCCCACCACCGGCGCGGTGGTGGTGCCGGTCTACCAGACCTCGACCTATGCCCAGGAAGCGCTGGGGAAGCACAAGGGCTTCGAGTACGCGCGCACGCACAACGCCACCCGCTTCGCGCTCGAACGGAACATCGCCGCGCTCGAGGGCGGCAAGCACGGCTTCTGCTTCGCCTCGGGGCTGGCCGCCACCAACTGCCTGATGCAGACCCTCTCGGCCGGCGACCACGTGGTGGCGGGCGACAACCTCTACGGCGGCACCTACCGGCTGTTCGAGAAGGTGCTGCGCCGCCAGGGGCTGGACTTCACCTTCGTGCCGGTCAGCGACCTCGATGCGATCGAGCGGGCGTTCCGCCCGGGCACCAGGATGCTGGTGGTCGAGACTCCCACGAACCCGATGATGCAGCTCACCGACATCGCGGCGGCGAGCGCGGCGGCCCACCGCCGCGGCGTCAAGGTCGTGGTGGACAATACCTTCATGAGCCCGTACTTCCAGCGGCCGCTCTCGCTCGGGGCGGACGTGGTGCTCCACTCGGTCACCAAGTACCTGAACGGGCACAGCGACATGGTGGGCGGCGCGCTGGTGACCGGCGACGAGGCGCTGGCCGAGCAGCTGCGCTTCCTCCAGAACGCGGCCGGTGCGGTGCCGGGTCCGATGGACTGCTGGCTCGCGCTGCGCGGCACCAAGACCCTGGCGCTTCGGATGGAGCGCCACGACCAGAACGCCCGCGCGCTGGCGACCCGGCTCGCCGCGCACCGCGCGGTCTCCCGCGTGTTCTACCCGGGACTGCCGAGTCATCCCCAGCACGAGCTGGCCCGCAGGCAGGCCTCGGGCTTCGGCGGGATGATCTCGTTCATCCCGGGCGACGGGTCGCTCGAGGCCGGCCGCCGGGTGTTCGACCGGTTCAAGCTCTTCACCCGCGCCGAGAGCCTGGGCGGGGTCGAGAGCCTGGTCTGCCACCCGGCCTCCATGACCCATGCCGCGGTGCCACGCGAAGTGCGGCTGGCGATGGGCTTCGCCGATGGCCTGCTGCGTCTCTCGGTGGGGATCGAGGACGTGCAGGACCTGGCCGCGGACCTCGAACGTGCGCTCCAAGGTGTTTGAGGCCTTCGATTTGGGCTGTGGAGCCTGGTCGTGGCGGGGGCGAGATTCGGGTTGACAAGCGGGGGCAGGGACTCTAGGTTTTGCGCGCTTCTGCTTCTGGCGCTCCTGCCACGGACAGGGAAGTGCTTCGCCGGCATTCGGCTGACACCCGAGCCCCACACGCGCAGGGACGCCGCCTGACTCGACACCGCTCTGTTGATGAGTGCCTGTGGCGTAACGGTCACGAACAGAGACACCGGGCCGCTGCCGGATTCCCAATTCCGGCGCGGCGAGATCGAGAGGAGGTGAGTTCAAAGAACATGCGGAAGATTCTCGCTCTGGCGATGGTCGCCCTTTTGGCGCTGGCCCTCGCTCTCGCCGCGGTCAGTTGTGGTCAGAAGGCTGCCGAGGAGTCCACTCCGGCTCCCGAGACGACGACGGCTCCGGCCGACACCGGCAGCATGATGCAGGACTCGACGATGGCCGATACTTCGATGCACCAGTAGCGGTCCTTCGTTGATTCGACGGGCTGTGAGCGCGAGAGGGGAGGATCCCAGGATCCTTCCCTCCGTGGCTTTTCCGGGGGCGTTCCCGGTCCGGCGCGGCCCGCCACCGGGGCCGGGCGCCCTCGCCCGCAGGGGAGCGGCCTCTCGTCCCGCGGTCCCGATGGTGAGCGCCGCAACTCCGTGGGGGTGTGCTGCGTAGTGCTGGCACAGACGATCCCGACCCGGAGGGCCCTGAACGTGAAGCGCAGCCACCTGTTGATCGCCGCCGCCGTGCTCGCCATCGCGCCCATCCGGGCGCTGGCCGACGGCGACGTGTGGCGCGAGCAGAGCCAGAAGGTGCTCGAAGCCGCGGACCTCGGGAACGTGCGGGTGCTGCGGGTCGAGAACGCGCGCGGGCTCATCCAGGTCCGGCCCAGCCCCGACGGACGGGTCCGCCTGACCGCGCTCAAGCTCACGCGCGCCTCCGACCGCGAGCATGCCGGTGAGTTCTCCCGCGCCACCCGCGTGGAGACCGGCATCGAGGGCGACCGCTACGTGGTGCGCGTGCGCTACCCGCAGCGCCAGGAGGTCCGCGTCAGCTTCTGGCGGGTCTTCTGCGGCGATTTCGAGCTTCCCGTGGTCGAGGTCCGGCTCTCCGTCGAGGTGCCCGAGCGCATGGCGGTGAGCCTCAGCTCGGTGAGCGGCGATCTCGAGACCTCCGGGCTCGCCGCCCCCCAGCGACTCCGGACCACCAGCGGCGACCTCCAGGTGCGTGATGCGCGCGGGCCCCTCGATGCCGGGACCGTCAGCGGCGAGGTCGGGGCCGACGGCATGACCGGCGCGCGGCTGCGCAGCGTGAGCGGTGACATCTCCGTGCGCCGCGCCCGCGGGCCGCTCGACGTCCGCACGACGAGCGGCGACATCGAGCTGCGCGGCGTCACCGACAGCGTGTCGGTCGGTTCGGTGAGCGGCGACATCCGCCTGGACGCGGCGCCCCGCGGCCTCGACGCGTCCAGCACCAGCGGCGGCATCACCGTCGAGGGCGAAGCCGGCGGGCTGGTGCGCGTGAACTCCACCAGCGGTGACGTGACGCTCGGCCTGCTCCCGGCGGTGCGGCGCGCCGAAGTCACCACGCTTTCGGGCAGCATCCGCCTGCGGCTCCCCGAGAGCCTCGGCTGCACCCTCGACCTGCGCACCTCGAGCGGCACGCTCGACACCACCGTGCCGCTCCAGGTCCGCACCGCGTCGCGCCACTCGATGACCGGGGTGGTTCACGGAGGCGGAGTGCCGGTGATGCTGCGCACCACCTCGGGTGACGTCGTCGTCACGAGTGGAGGGAAGTGACCATGCGTGGACTGCCGCTGCTGCTCCTGGCCGCCTTGCTGGCCGTCCCGGCGCTGACTCCGGCCGCGGGCCCGGCTCTCCTGCGGCTCGCGTACTCCGGATCCCCCGCGCTGCTGGAGCCGCGCGCCGCCTGGGCCCAGGAGACCCTCGAATTCAAGCCCGTGCCGGCCGAGAGCGTGACCGCGCTGGAGCGCGCGCGCCACCGGGCCGCCGGGCCGGTGGCCCCGGCCGAGCCCGCGCCGGCGGCCGAGCCGGCGATCCCGGCGGAGCCCGAGGCGGCCACCCCGGCGGTCCCGCAGGTCGAGGTCCGGAGCCACTCGGGCGACCTGTCGCGCGTGGGCTCCGACATCCACATCGAGAGCGACGAGGTGGTCGAAGGCGACGTCATGGCGATCCGCGGGGACGTGACCGTGGATGGCCACGTCGAGGGCTCGGTAGTGGCGATGGGCGGCGACGTCTACCTTTCCTCCACCGCGCGGGTGGACCGGGACGTGGTCTGCGTGGGTGGCAAGCTGCACGAGGAGCCCGGGGCGACGGTGCGTGGCGAGCGCGTGACCGCCCTGGGCGGACGCGGTTCCCGCGCACTCAAGCACTACGGCGTGCATCCCGGGCGGTTCGAGCCCGAGCCCTGGAGAGGCCCGGTGCGGGCGGTCTCGGCCGTCATCTGGTTCTTCATCTTCCTCGGCGTGGCCTGGCTCATCGCCCACCTCGCCCCAGGCCGCACCCGGGCCGCCGTGGACACGCTGGCGCGCGAACCCGGCTGGTCCACGGTGGTCGGGTTCGGGGCCTGGCTCATGACCATCCCGTCGCTCATCGCCCTGTCGCTGGTGGTGGCGCTGCTGTGCATCACCATCATCGGGATTCCGCTCGCGCTCGCGGCGCTGGTTGGCTACGCTGCGTTCTTCGCAGTGATGGCGGTGTGGGGCTACGTGGTGGGGGCGGGCGCGCTCGGCGAGCGGCTCGCGCTGCGCCAGGGCCGCAGCGGCTTCGGCATCGCGCAGGCCGTGGTGTGGGGCGTGCTGGCGGTCGCCGGGCTCGGCCTGGCCGGGCAGCTCCTGCGGAGCCTCGGCCTGGTCGGACCGCTGCGCGGGCTCGGCACCTTCCTGCACGTGATCGCGATCGTCGCGTCGTCGGTGATGGCCGTCGTGGGTGGAGGCGCATGGCTCAAGTCGGAGTTCCGGACCGGGTGGTTCGGGAGACGGTGGGGCCGCCGGAAGAACGGACCCCCCGCGGCCGACGCGCCGGGCGCCGCGGGGCCCGCCGGCCCGCCGACCTCGGGCACCCCGCCGCCCGCACCGGGCGCCGCGCCGCCGCCGGCCCCGGCGACCGCGCCGCCG
>JACRPT010000050.1 GCA_016223045.1 Candidatus Eiseniibacteriota bacterium | reverse complement strand
GCCCTGGTCGCGTGTATGCGGAAGCTGCTGCTCGCGGTCTACAGCGTCGCCAAGCACCGCAAGCCCTTCGTGCCGATGCTCGCAGCCGCAGAGGTGCCCGCATGAAAAAAGCCCTTGACGGACGTGACGGTATCTCACCGGTCCCCCGTCGCCGGCCCGCCCGGTCCGGCCGCAGGCGCGGATCCGCCTTCCAGGACGTCCAGGCAGTTCTCGTAGCGCCCGAACGACGGCATCAGGTAGACCCCGTTCGCCAGGCTCCGGCACTGCGCGAGCAGGTCGCGCGCCAGCGCGACGCCCACCTTCTGGCCCTCGTTGCCGGCTTCGTGCATGCGGGCGCGGATCCAGTCCGGCACGTGGATGCCCGGCACCTCGTTGTGCAGGAACTCGGCGTGGCGGAACGACTGGAGCGGCAGGATGCCGATGAGGATCGGGATCCTGGGCAGCCCGCCCAGCCGCTCGAGGAAACGCTTCCAGCACTCCAGCTCGTAGACCGGCTGGGTCATCACGAACTGCGCGCCGGCCTCGAGCTTCTTGCGGAACCGCTCGAGCTCGACGTCGAGGTCCTCGGCGGTGGGGTTGACGCCGCAGCCCACCGCGAACTGCGTGGCCGCGCCGATCGAGGTCCCGGCCAGGTCGGTGCCCCGGTTCATGGTGCGCACGATACGGATCAGGCCCACCGAGTCGGTGTCGTACACCGCGGTGGCGCTGGGGTAGTCGCCCACGCTCGGCGGGTCGCCGGTCAGGCACAGGATGTTCCGGAGCCCCACCGCGTGACAGCCCAGCAGGTCGCTCTGCAGCCCCATCAGGTTGCGGTCGCGCGTGGTGACGTGGAGAATCAGTTCGAGCCGCGGGAACTGGGCGCGGATCTGCCACGCCAGCGCCGTCGCGCTCATGCGGATGCGCGCCATCGGCGAGTCCGCGATGTTGATGACGTCCACGCCGCGCCCGGCCATCAGGCGCGCGCCCTCCAGGACCTTCTGCGTGTTGACGCCGCGCGGCGGATCGATCTCGACGCTCACCACGAACTTCTGCCGCAGCTTCGCCAGCAGCGCGGGCTCCGCCTCCTCGCGCGGCGGCTCGACCGGAGCGGGGGCCTTCTCGAGCACGCGCACGTCGGCGCCGGGCGCCAGCTTTTCGGCCGGCAGGCGCGAGGCCAGACGCTCGCGCATGGCGCGGACGTGCGCGGGCGTGGTGCCGCAGCAGCCGCCCACCAGCCGCACGCCCAGCGCGACCGCGCGCGCCGCGAAGTCGCCGAAGTACTCGGGGCTCGCGAGGTAGAGGAAGCGCCCGGCGTGGAACTGCGGCAGCCCGGCGTTGGGCATGGCCGAGACCGGGGCGCCTTCGGCGGCCTGCAGGATCTGCTCGAGCACCTCGAGCGTGGCCTGCGGGCCGACGCCGCAATTGACGCCGACCACGTCCGCGCCGGCCTGCCTGAGCGCGCGCACCACCAGCGCGGGGGTGTGGCCGTAGAGCGTCTTGCCGTCGTCGCCGAAGGTCATCTGCGCCACCACCGGCAGGTCCGCGGTCACGCGCCGCACCGCGCGCAGTGCGGCCAGGATCTCGTTGAGGTCCTGGAACGTCTCGAGGATGACGCAGTCGCAGCCGCCCTCGAGCAGCCCTTCGGCGGTGGCGAGGTAGGCGCGCTCGGCGTCGGCCGCGGTGATGGAACCGAAGGGCTCGAGCGGCCGGCCGAGCGGCCCCACCGAGCCGGCGACGAACGCACTGGTCCCCGCGATCTCGCGCGCAGCGCGTGCCACCTTGACGCCCTGCCGGGCGATCAGCCGCGCCTGCTCCTCGAGCCCGTGCGCGCCGAGCCGCACCGCATTCGCGCCGAAGGTGTTGGTCTCGATCAGCTCGGCGCCGGCGGCGAGGTAGTCGCGGTGGATGCCCTCGATCAGCGCGGGCTTCGACAGGTTCAGCTCGTCGAAGCAGTGGTCGAAGGGGATGCCGCGCTCGTAGAGCTGGGTGCCCATGGCGCCGTCGGCCAGCAGCGGGCCCCGGGCGAGGCGTTCGAGGAAGGGGGCTCGCATGGGCCGCGGACTCTACAGGCGCGCCCTCCGGGCAGGCAAGCCCGGGCGCGCGGTCGGGCGCAATCGGCTTCCTTGCAGCGCAGGCCGACGGCCGGTGGAGCCTGCCGGCTCCGCCATGAGGCCACGTCACCACCGGCCGCCGTGATCGGAAGCACGACGCGCCCGTGCCGGCCGGCGCAGCTTCCTTCCGGCTCTTCCGGGAATCAGGCGGGCGAGGATGGCAGCAGCGCGCGCGAGTTCTGTCGCTGGCGTCGCCCGCACCGGCTACCACGCCCTCCCCGGTGCGCTCAGGCAGATGACGTCGGCACCGGCAGACTCCGCGCGGCTCGGCCCTGGGGAGCTTTCGCGAAGCACGACAGCGCGACCCGCACCCGCTCCTCCAACGAGGCGTCGGGAACGGACTCGCACCGTGCGGCGGCACGACGCGCCTCGTCGGCGCGGAACCCGAGCCCTCGCAGCCACGGAATCACCTCCGCCGCAGCTGCACGAGCGCGCGCTGCCACGGCAGCCTGCGCGCGCTCCGCCGCCGCGGCCCGCGTGCGCATCTCCTCCGCGTGTGCCCGTGCCGCCGCCGCTTCTCGAGCCGCCTCGCGCTTGTGGTTCATGAAGTCGGCTCCGAACGTGCACTCGGCGGCGTACTGGTTGTGCGCCCGGCAGCGCAGCCGGATCCCCGCCACGCTCGCGCGGCCGCCGCGCGCCACCTCCTCGACATGGTCGAACTCCAGGAGCGTGCGCGCCGGGCAGCGGTGGCCGGTGTCGCCGACGAACGTGCATCGTCCGCCATCGCGTTCCCACACCGCGCGCTTGACCTCCGCCGGGATGTAGCGCGGGTTGGCGCTCGCGCGTCGGGGTGCCCGCCGGGGACGGGGCTTCGATGTCGCCGCGAACTTGCGCCGCTCGAGCTGCTCGATCAGCGCCTCGAGCGCGCGGTCCAGCACCCGGGCGAGGTCGCCCGAGGGGAGCTGGTGCCCGAGCAG
>JACRPT010000032.1 GCA_016223045.1 Candidatus Eiseniibacteriota bacterium | reverse complement strand
TTCTCCCTGGGCGCGGGTGATCCACGTGATCCTCGACAACTACGTGATCCACAAGACCCAACTCGTCGCGGACCTGCTGGCGCAGATGGGCGGCAGGATCCGGCTCCACTTCCTGCCGCCCTACTGCCCTAACGACAACCGCATCGAGCGCCTGTGGCAGGACCTGCACGCGAATGTCACCCGCAACCACCGCTGCCGCACGATCGACGAGCTGCTGGCCGCCGCGCTGCGCTGGCTGGAGGCCCGCTTCACGCAGTCCCAGGAGGATGCTCATGCAGCTTGATATCGACTTCTCCGAATCACGCGAAATGATTTAGCCTTCCAGCACGGGGGGGGGGATATGGTCCGTATGTACCATGGGCGCACTACAGCCGTGCCACAGACCCGCCGGGTCGCGTTGGTCCACGTAGCGGATGAACCGTGAAACTGATGGGGCCGAAGAAGAGGCAGTGAGAAGCGCCCTACCGCCGAGCATTTCAGTCGAATCCCAGCGGGAGGAGCGTGACCCGCGGGCCGGCGACCGCCAACCGCTCAGGGAATCGAGCGTCCCCGCCGCACCAACGGCACGAGCCGCGGCACGCGGCGCTCGTAGTCGCGGTAGGCGTCGCCGAAGTGCTGCTCGAACAGCGACTCCTCGTAGACCGTGTGCATGAAGAGCGGGAGCGCGAGCAGCGCGGCCAGCAGCAGGGTGAGCAGGCTGTTCCAGGCCAGCGCGGCGCCCAGCACCGTCGCCAGGGTGCCGGTGTAGATGGGGTGGCGCGTGATCGCGTAGGGACCGTCGCTCACCAGCTCGTGACCTTCCTTGACCGCGAAGGTCCCCGAGAACCAGCGCCCGAGCCGCGCCTTGGCCCACGCCGCGAGCAGCACGCCGGCCATGACGAGCGCGGTGCCCACCAGCGCCAGCGCGGACTCCGCGGCCACGGGGAGCAGGCGGCGGTCCCATTTCAGGTAGAAGCGCCCGAGCGCCCACAGCGCCACCAGGTCCAGCTCGAAGGTGAAGAGCACCAGCCGCTCGCGCCAGCGGTGGACGGTGAACCGCTGCCCGAGGGTGCGGAGCGGCGTGTCGAGGAAGAACAGCGCCCCCGCCGCCATCATGCCCAGCGCCACCCGGCGCAGCAGCTCGACCATCGCCTGCCTCCCTCGCGATCGCTGACCGCGCCCACCGTGGCGGACGGTCTGAGCCGGCCTATCGGTACAACCCCTTCACCCGGCCCCAGGTGACGTTCCGCGCCGGGACCGTCATGCCGCCCTGCCATGTGATCGAGCTGTTGTTGAGCGGCGAGGTGAGAACCTCGAGCGGTCCGGTGTCCTCTGCCGCCTTGATGCTCAGGAGCCAGATCGTGACGCCCGCGTTGCAGCCGGGGCAGCGGGCGCCGCCCACGGTCTTGGCGTGGTTGAGGGTCACGCGGAAGCCGTAGTACTCGATCTCCGCGGTGAGCGGGCTCGGGTACGCGAGCGCGAACGCCAGCTTGAGCCGTGCGGCGTTGGGCGAGCCGCTCGCGGGGGCGGTGGTGGCCGTCTGGTACGCCGCGATGCCTCCCTGGGCGAGCCCGCCCCAGGGATCCCCGCAAGCCCCGGGCGCGGCGGTGAAGTCCGCGGAAACGGTGAGGCTGGTCTGGCGGCACGAGCCCGTGTTGAAGAACTGCCACCATGGCGGCAGGACGCCCCCGCCCCAGGACGTGGTGGATTGCAGGTCCACGATGACCTCGATCCCGACGAAGTGGGGATGGTCGGTCGAGGTGGCGAACGAGCCGGTGAACGAGCTGCTGCCCGAGTCCGTGTCGCAGGCGAAGGTGCGATTCACCGACGGGTTGTCGGGCCAGCAGCCCGTGCCCCAGGTCAGGTTGATGCCGCCGGCTGCGGCCGGCGCCGCCGGAATGGCAAGAAGCGCGGCGCAGAAGAGGAGCGACCGCTTCATGGTGACCTCCTGCGTGAAGTCTGAGGCGCGCTCGGAGCGACAGCCCGTGGGAGGCGCCGGAGAGGCGCGGGTTCATTCTAGGACGCCGCGTGCCCAATCGTGCGTGAAATGTACGCCGCTCCAGGCCGGCGGTGCGGGCCCTTCACCTGGCTCCGCGTGACGCATCGCGGAGGCCGGACCCGCAGGCGCCTCCGGCCCCGCGACACCCGGCCCGCACACCGGCCCCCACATCCGTTGCGCGCGGCTCACGCGACGGCTAATCTGGCCGCGTGGCGAGCTTCCTGTTCAAGACCGAGCCGACCGCATACTCCTACGCCGACCTGGTCCGCGACCAGCGCGCGGTGTGGGACGGGGTCTCGAACGCCCTCGCGCTCATCCACCTGCGCGCGGTGCGCAAGGGCGACGTGGTGGTCGTCTACCACTCCGGCAAGGAGAAACGCGCGGTCGGCCTCGCTCTGGCGGCATCGAACCCCTACCCCGACCCGAAGCTCGGAGACCCGAAGCGCGTGGTGGTGGACCTGAAGCCGGGCCGCGCGCTGCCCGAGCCGGTCCCGCTCCCGGTGTTCAAACGCGACCCGGTGCTGCGCACCGTGGAGCTGGTGCGCCTCTCGCGGCTCTCGATCATGCCGCTCGACGAGCGGCAGCTCGCGCGCCTGCTCGAGCTGGCGCGCGCCTGGCCGTGACCCGCGCCGAGGCCAGGAAGCGCGTCGAGACCCTGGCCCGCGAGATCCGCGAGCACGACCACCGCTACTACGTCCTCGACCGGCCGGCCATCTCGGACGCGGCCTACGACCGGCTGTTCCGCGAGCTGCAGGCGCTCGAGGAGCAATTCCCCGACCTGCGCGCGCCGGACTCCCCCACCCAGCGCGTGGGCGGCGCGCTGCGCGAGGCGTTCAAGAAGGTGCGCCACGTGCGGCCGATGCGCTCGCTCGACTCGCTCATGGAGAAGGACGAGGTGCTCGAGTTCGACGCGCGCGTGCGCAAGGGGCTCGAAGTCGAGGAGGTCACCTACGTCGCCGAGCCCAAGTTCGACGGGCTCTCGGTGGAGCTGGTCTACGAGGACGGCGTGCTCCAGCGCGGCTCGACCCGCGGCGACGGCGAGACTGGCGAGGACATCACCGAGAACCTGCGCACCATCCGCGCGGTGCCGCTGCGGCTCCACGAGGACGGCAGGGCGGTGAAGGGCGTGATCGCCGTGCGCGGCGAGGCGCTCATGCCGCTCTCCGAGTTCGAGGCCCTGAACCGGCGCCTGATCGAGCAGGGCGAGGAGCCCTTCGCGAACCCGCGCAACGCCGCGGCCGGCACGGTGCGCCAGCTCGACCCGGGCATCACCGCCGCGCGCAGGCTCGACCTCTACGCCTACGACGTCATGCACGTCGAGGGTCTGCGCTTCAAGACCCAGACCGAGATGGCCGAGGCGCTGCGGGGCTGGGGCTTCCACGTCGAGAAGCGCGCCAGGCACTGCGCGGGGATCGAGCCGGCGCTGGCCTTCCACGCCGACCTGGAGGCCAGGCGCGACACGCTCGACTACGAGGTTGACGGCGTGGTCGTCAAGGTGGACCGCTGCGACTGGCAGGAGCTGCTCGGCATGCGCTCGCGCAGCCCGCGCTGGGCGGTGGCCTTCAAGTTCCCGCCGCGCATCGAGGTCACGAAGGTGCTCGACATCGTGGTCCAGGTGGGACGCACCGGCAAGCTCACGCCGGTCGCGTCGCTCCAGCCGGTGGACGTCTCGGGGGTCACGGTCTCGCGCGCCACGCTCCACAACGAGGACGAGGTGCTGAGGAAGGACGTGCGGGTGGGCGACACGGTGCGCGTGCGGCGCGCGGGCGACGTCATCCCCGAGGTGGTCGAGGTGCTCACCGAGAAGCGCCCGCGCGGCACGAAGGCGTTCGCCATGCCGTCGAAGTGCCCGGTGTGCGCCGCGCCGGTGGAGCGCGAGGGCGCCTACCACGTGTGCACGAACGGCCTCTCCTGCCCCGCCCAGCTCGAGGGCCACGTCATCCACTTCGCCGCGCGCGGGGCCATGGACGTCGCCGGGCTCGGGGCGAAGACCGTGATCCAGCTGATCGAGCAGGGGCTGGTCAGGAACCTCGCGGACGTCTACCAGCTCACGCCCATTGATTTCGCCGGGCTCGAGGGCTTCGCCGAGAAGTCCATCGAGAACATGATGGCGGCGCTGGAGGCCAGCAAGAAGCCGCGCCTCGACCGCTTCCTGGTCGCGCTCGGCATCGAGCACGTGGGCGAGACCGTGGCGCGGCTGCTGGCCGAGCACTACGGCGCGGTCGCGAAGCTGATGGAGGCGGACGCGGAGGAGCTGCAGCAGATCCACGGCATCGGCCCCGAGGTCGCCGAGTCGGTGGCCCACTTCTTCGCCAGCGCGCGCAACCGCAAGGTGCTCGACCGGCTCTTCGAGGCCGGCGTGAGGCCGGTGCACGAGAAGCGCGCGAAGGGTCCGCAGCCGCTGGCCGGGCAGGTCGTCGTGTTCACCGGCGGACTCGAGCGCCTGACCCGCCCCGAGGCGCAGAAGAAGGCCGAAGACGCCGGCGCCCGCATCGCCTCGGCGATCTCGAAGCGGGTGACGCTCGTGGTCGCCGGCCCGGGCGCGGGCTCCAAGCTCGACGAGGCGAAGAAGCTCAAGATCGAGGTCATTGACGAGGCCGCGTTCCTGAAGCGGATCGGAGAGAAGTAGCCCATGACCAACGCCGACGTGGCGCGCGTCTTCTCCCGCATCGCCACCATGCTGGAGCTGGACGGCGCGAACGTGTTCCGGGTGCGCGCCTACCGCGAAGCGGCGCGCGTGGTCGAAGCGCTCGCCGAGCCGGTCGGCCGGCTCGCGGCCGCGGAGGGCGCGCTCGAAGAGCTGCCCGGGATCGGCAGGGACCTGGCCGGCAAGATCCGCGAGATCCTCGCCGGCGGCAGCACCGGCGTCTACGACCAGCTCCTCAAGAAGTACCCGCTCCCGCTGGTGCAGCTCACCGAGCTGCAGGGGCTGGGAGCGAAGCGCGTGCGCCAGCTCCACGACGCGCTCGGGATCGGGGACCGCGCCTCGCTCGAAGCCGCGGCCAGGGCGGGGAAGCTGCGCGACCTGCCGGGCTTCGGCGAGAAGCTCGAGCAGAAGATCCTCCACTCGCTCTCGATCGCCGAGCAGGTGGCGGGCCGCATGCTGCTGGGGACCGCATGGAGCGTGGCGAGTGGCATCGTGGACCTGCTGCGCGCTCTGCCCGGCGTGGAGAAGGTCGAGGCCGCCGGGTCGTTTCGCCGCCGCCGCGAGACCGTGGGCGACCTCGACATCCTGGTGTGCGGCGGTAAACCCGACACGGTGATGGACGCGTTCGTCGGGCAACCGGGGGTCGCCGAGACGCTCGGGCGCGGCGACACCAAGTCGTCGGTGCGACTCGCGAACGGGCTGCAGGTGGACCTGCGGCTGGTGCCGCGCGAGTCGTTCGGCGCGGCGCTGCTCTACTTCACCGGCAGCAAGGAGCACAACATCGAGCTGCGGAAGCTCGCGCTCGAGCAGGGCACGAGCCTGAACGAGTACGGCCTCACCCGAGAGAGGGGCGGCAAGGTCGTGGCCGGGCGCACCGAGGAGGAGATCTACCGCGCGCTCGGGCTGGCGTGGATCCCGCCCGAGCTGCGCGAGGCGCACGGCGAGATCGCGCTGGCCCGCGCCGGGAAGCTGCCGAAGCTGATCGAGCAGGACGACCTCGCCGGCGACCTCCACATGCACACCACCCGCAGCGACGGCCGCAACTCGCTCGTCGAGATGGTGCGCGCGGCGAAGGACCGCGGCTACCGCTACTGCGCCGTCACCGAGCACTCGAAGTCGCTGGCCATGGCCGGCGGGTTCGACGAGGCGCGGGTGCGGAAGTCGGTGGGTGAGATCGCCGAGGTGCGTCGCCAGGTGCCGGGCATCGACGTGCTCCACGGCCTCGAGGTGGACATCCTCGCCGACGGTGCGCTCGACCTGGATGACGACGCGCTCGCGCTGCTCGACTGGGTCATCGTCTCGCTCCACTCGCGGCTCGACCAGCCCGGAGACGCGGCGACCGCGCGCGTGCTGAAGGCGCTCGAGCACCCGGCGGTGTGCGCGATGGGGCACCCCACCGGGCGCATGATCGGCACCCGGCCGGGCGCGGCGTTCGACCAGGACAGGGTGTTCGCGCGCGCCGCCGAACTGGACGTGGCGATGGAGATCAACTCGCAGCCCGATCGCGTGGACCTCTCCGACGCGAACGCGCGCCGCGCGCATGAGCTGGGCGTCACGCTGGTGATCGACACCGACGCGCACAGCATCCCCAACCTCGACCTGATCCGCTACGGCGTGTTCGCCGCCCGCCGCGCCGGGCTCACCCGGGACGATGTGCTGAACACGGTGCCCTACGAGCGCCTGCGCGGGCGCATCCGCAAGGGCGGGGGAAGGGTCGCGCCCGCGGCGGCGAAGGCCGCGGCCAGAGCCAGGAGCGTGGCGAGGCCGAAGGCGGCGGCCAAGACCGCGGCAAAGCCGAAGGCCGCGGCGAGGCTGAAGCCAACCGCGAGGATGGCAGCCGCGAAGACCCCTGCGACCCGGACGCCGGCGAAGAAGCGACCGGCGCGCACACGATGACCGTGGCGCTGCGAGGCACCGGAGCCTCCCCCACCTCGGCCGGGGCGCGCCTCCTCTTCGTGACGGTCTTCGCCGCGGCGATGGGCTGGCTCGAGGGCGTGGTCGTGGTCTACATCCGCGGCCTGCTGGGGATCGCGCACACCGACGTGATGCCCGACTCGGCCGAGATGATGCGCCGCATGTCCGCGCTCGCCTGGCTGCTGCCCACCGAACAGACCCGCGAGGCCGCCACCCTCATCATCCTGGCCGCGGTCGCCGCGCTCGCGGCGCCGCGCCTGCGCGCGCGCTTCGGGGCGTTCCTGGTCGCGTTCGGCATCTGGGACATCACCTACTACGTCGCGCTCTACGCGCTGCTGCGCTGGCCACCCGGCCTGACCACGATGGACCTGCTGTTCCTGCTCCCGCCGCACCCGTGGTGGTACCAGCCGGTGTGGGTGCCCATCGCGATCTCCTGCGGGATGATCGGCGTGGGCGTCCGACTGTTCACGGCAACCGCGCGTGAGCGGTAGGCCGCGGCGGGTTTCCGGCCCGAGTCGGGCTGTCACGTCGAGGGGCGCGAGGCCTGCCGGCATGCCGCGACCGGGCGTGAGCGTGGCGGAGCCTGAGCGGCCGGGGCGCCCGTAGCCCGCGAAGACGCGTCCGTCGGTTTCCCTCGCGCCGCGTGCACTCCGGGAATCCGGCGTGCCCGGGGCCGCGGTATGATGCCGGCCCCTCGAATCCCGCGCACCGTTCTCCCCGTCCAGGACCAGGGAAAGCCCATGAGATCCTCCCGTCTCCTCCCCGCTCTCGCGCTCGTGGCGCTCGCCGCCGCCGCCATGCCCGCCGCCCGTCCCGCCGTCGCCGCAGCCGTTCACGGCTTCGACACCGCCAGCCTCGACACCACCTGCGCGCCGTGCCGCGACTTCTTCCAGTTCGCCAACGGCGGCTGGCTGGCGCGCACCCCCATCCCTGCGGCCTACTCGAGCTGGGGGAGCTTCGACGAGCTGCACGACCGCAACCAGGACGCGCTCCACCGGCTGCTCGACGCGGCGGTAGCGGATCTGACCGCGAGACCCGGCACGAGCGCCGCGAAGCTCGGGACCTTCTACGGCACCGGCATGGACTCGGTCGCCGCCGAGGCGCAGGGCGCTCACCCGCTCGACCCGCAGCTCCAGCGCATCGCCGCGCTCCAGTCGGTCGCGGCGCTCGCGCCCGAGCTGGCGCGCCTCCACGGCGAGGGCGTGCGCGCGCTGTTCGCGTTCGGCTCGCAGCAGGACGCGAAGAACAGCGAGGAGGTCATCGCCTACGCCGGCCAGGGCGGGCTCGGCCTGCCGGATCGCGACTACTACCTGCGCCCCGACTCCACGTCGCAGCGCACGCGCGCCGAGTACGTGGCGCACGTCGCCCGCACATTCGCGCTGCTCGGCGATGCGCCCGACGGCGCCCGCGATGCGGCCGCCCGCATCATGGCGCTCGAGACCGCACTGGCGAAGGCCGCGATGACGCTGGTCCAGCAGCGCGACCCGCGCGCGGTCTACCACCGCGTGAAGCTCGCCGAGCTGAAGCGGCTCTGCCCCTCGTTCGACTGGGCCGGCTACCTGCGCGCGGTGGAGCTGGCGAAGGTCGCGGAGCTGAACGTGCGCCAGCCGGACTTCTTCCCCGCGCTCGACAGCCTGCTGAAGGCCGTGCCGCTGGCGGAATGGAAGGACTACCTGCGCTGGCAGGTGGCACGCGCCGGGTCGCCCTGGCTGAGCAGCGCGTTCGTCAACGAGGACTTCCGCTTCCAGCAGGTGCTGAGCGGCGCGAAGGAGCTGCTGCCGCGCTGGAAGCGCTGCCTTCAGGCCACCGACCAGGCCATGGGCGAGGCGCTGGGCGAGCAGTACGTGAGGCGCTACTTCACGCCCGAGACCCGGGCGCACGCGCTCGAGATGGTGAAGAACCTGGAGGACGCGCTCCAGGACCGCATCGGGGCGCTTTCGTGGATGAGCGACACCACGCGCGCGCGCGCGCTCGACAAGCTCCGGGCGTTCGGGCTCAAGATCGGCTACCCGGATCGGTGGCGCGACTACTCGAAGCTCCAGCTCGCGCCGGGTCCGTTCCTCGCGAACCTGGCCCGGGCGAACCGCTTCGAGCGCGATCGCCGGCTCGCCAAGATCGGCCGGCCGGTGGACCGCAGGGAATGGAACATGTCACCGCCCACGGTGAATGCCTACTACAGCTCGTCGCTCAACGAGATCGTGTTCCCGGCGGGGATCCTCCAGCCGCCGTTCTACGACCCGCTCGCCGACGACGCGGTGAACTACGGCGGCATGGGCGCGGTGATCGGCCACGAGATGACGCACGGCTTCGACGACCGCGGCCGGCAGTTCGACGCGCGGGGGAACCTGAGCGACTGGTGGACCCCGGCCGACGCCGCGCACTACAAGGAGCGCGCGCAGAAGGTCATCGAGCAGTTCGACGGCTACGTCGCGGTGGACACCCTGCACGTGAACGGCAGGCTCACCACCGGCGAGAACATCGCCGACCTGGGCGGGCTCACCGTGGCGTACGCCGCGTTCCAGCGGTCGCTCGCGGGCAGACCACGCCCCGCGCCCGTGGACGGGTTCACGCCCGAACAGCGCTTCTTCCTCGGCTGGGCGCAGGTGTGGCGCGAGAACACCCGGCCCGAGGCGATGCGCACGCAGGTGCAGACCGACCCGCATTCGCCGCCGCTCTGGCGCGTCAACGGGCCGCTCTCGAACCTGCCCGAGTTCGCGCGCGCGTTCGGCTGCAAGCCCGGGGACCCGATGGTGCGGCCCGACGACCTCAAGACGCTGATCTGGTAGGAGCTCCGGGTCGCTCCGCGCAGGGGCCCGGCGCAGGTCTGCGGGGCGGGACCCATGTGCTCCCGCCCCGCCGTGCGTCCGACCCGCTCAGAGAACGCGACCGGCCGGGTGTGGACCGCCACTCCCCGCCGCGCCGGCGCGCCCCCGCTCCTGCTACCCGACCTTCTCCGCGATGCTCTTCGCCTGCAGGAACAGCAGCAGGTAGTCGCGGCCGCCGGCCTTGGAGTCGGTGCCGCTCATGTTGAAGCCGCCGAACGGGTGCGCGCCGACGATGGCGCCGGTGCACTTGCGGTTGACGTAGAGGTTGCCGACGAAGAACTCGCGCTTCGCGCGCTCGATCTTCTCCCGGTTCTTCGTGTACACGGCGCCGGTGAGGCCGTAGGCCGTGCCGTTCGCGACCGCGAGCGCGTCGTCGAAGCTGCGGACCGGGATCACGGCCAGCACCGGACCGAAGATCTCCTCCTGCGCGATCACCGCGTCGGGGCTGACGTCGGCGATCACGGTGGGCTGGATGAACCAGCCCTCGGCGCCCGGCACCACGCCGCCGCCGGTGAGGAGTCGCCCCTCCTGCTTCCCGGTCTCGATGTACTTGAGGATGGTGTCACGCGCGGCGGCGTTCACCACCGGGCCCACCTGGACGCCGTAGCGGTCGGGCTCGCCTACGGAGAGCTTCTCCACCGCGGCCTCGAGCTTCTCGAGGAACGGCGCGTAGACCTTCTCGCAGACGATGGCGCGGGAGCAGGCCGAGCACTTCTGTCCCTGGAAGCCGAAGGCCGAGGCCGTGACGCCCTGCGCCGCGGCATCCACGTCGGCCTCCTCGTCCACGATGATCGCGTCCTTGCCGCCCATCTCGGCGACCACGCGCTTGAGCCAGATCTGCCCGGGCTGCACCTCGGCGGCCAGCCGGTTGATGCCGATGCCCACCTCCTTCGATCCGGTGAAGGAGACGAAACGTGTCTTCGGGTGGCGCACCAGCGTGTCGCCCACGGTGCCGCCGCCGCCGGTCACGAAGTTGAGCACGCCCGCGGGCAGGCCCACCTCCTCCATCAGCTGGAAGAACTGCCAGGCGATCGCCGGCGAGTCGCTCGAGGGCTTCACCACCACCGTGTTGCCGCTGACGATCGCGGCGGTGGTCATGCCGACGCAGATGGCGAGCGGGAAGTTCCACGGCGGGATGACGGCGCCGACCCCGAGCGGCAGGTACACGAGCTGGTCCTTCTCGCCGGGCAGCTGGGTCACGGGCTGCGGCGCGTCGTAGCGCAGCATCTCGCGGGCGTAGAACTCCATGAAGTCCACGGCCTCGGCGGTGTCGGCGTCGGCCTCGGCCCAGCTCTTGCCGACCTCGTACACCATCCACGCCGAGAACGTGTGGCGGCGCTCCCTCATGCGGCGCGCCGCCTCGATCAGGTACGCGGCGCGTTCGGCGGCGGGCACGCGGCTCCAGCTCGCGAAGGTCTCGAACGCGGCCTCGATCGCCTGGTTCGCCAGATCCCTGGTGCCCGATTGGAAGCGCCCCACCACCTCGGCGGGCCGCGCCGGGTTGAGCGAATCGAACGTGCGATCCGACTCCAGGCGTGCGCCGCCGATCACGATCGGGTGCTCCCGGCCGAGCTTCCCCTTTACGTCGGCGAGCGCCGCCTCGAAGGCGGCCCGGTGCTCGGGCCTGCCGAAGTCGGTGTAGGCGGTCGGCACGTACTCGTGGAGCGATCTCGGGTCCACGGGCGCGATCCTCGTGGCGAGGGGATTCATGGGACTCCTCCGGTTCAGGCGCCGCGCGATCCGCGGGCGCGCATGGCTGCGGATGCGGATGACGTTCGCGCCGGAGTCTAAATCATTTCGCGTGATTCGGAGAAGTCGATATCAAGCTGCATGAGCATACTCCTGGGACTGCGTGAAGCGGGCCTCCAGCCAGCGCAGCGCGGCGGCCAGCAGCTCGTCGATCGTGCGGCAGCGGTGGTTGCGGGTG
>JACRPT010000040.1 GCA_016223045.1 Candidatus Eiseniibacteriota bacterium | reverse complement strand
CTCATCGTGTCGCCTCCCAAGAGCGGCAAGACGATACTGCTGCAGAAGATCGCAAACAGCATCAGCGCGAATCATCCCGACGTGATACTCATCGTGCTGCTGATCGACGAGCGCCCCGAGGAGGTGACCGACATGCAGCGCACGGTCAGGGGCGAGGTGGTGTCCTCCACCTTCGACGAACCCGCCGAGCGCCACGTGCAGGTCGCCGACATGGTGATCGAGAAGGCCAAGCGCCTGGTCGAGCACAAGCGCGACGTGGTCATCCTGCTCGATTCCATCACCCGGCTGGGCCGCGCCCACAATACGGTGGTGCCGCATTCGGGCAAGATCCTCTCCGGCGGCGTGGACGCGAACGCGCTGCAGCGGCCCAAGCGCTTCTTCGGCGCGGCGCGCAACATCGAGGGCGGCGGCTCGCTCACCATCATCGCGACCGCCCTGATCGAGACCGGCTCGCGGATGGACGAGGTCATCTTCGAGGAGTTCAAGGGCACCGGGAATTCGGAGCTGGTGCTCGACCGCAAGCTGGCCGACCGGAGGATCTTCCCGGCCATCGACATCAACCGCTCCGGCACGCGCAAGGAGGAGCTGCTGCTCCCGCCCGAGGTGCTGCAGCGCGTGTGGATCCTGCGGAAGTTCCTCAACGAGCTGACCCCGGTCGAGGCGATGGAGTTCCTGACCCAGAAGATGGCCGACACCAAGAGCAACAAGAAGTTCCTGGAGAGCATGAACCAGTAGCCACGCGGCTCGCGCTCGGGAGCATCCACGGGCGGGAGAGAATGGAACGAAGCTGGACCTCGCCCGTCCGCCTGCGTATCCTGCCGGGCCATGTGGAGCGGCGCCGGGCTGCCGCAGCCCGGAGGCCGCGACGTCGTCCGCCGGCCCGCCCACCTCTGCGACGTTCGCATCCGGCTCCTGATCCGCCCGGCGACGCCTCTCGGCGCGCGGTGCCCGCGTGTCCGATCCTCGCGACGAACCCGGGACCCGGGACGGCCCCGGAGGCGTCACAGTCAATCGTCCGGCCGTGAAGCGGCTGTCGAGCTGAGCACGAGGAGGTGGCGATGGTTCCCGTGATGTCGCTGTGGGTCCCGATCCTGCTGTCGGCGGTCATCGTGTTCGTGGCGAGCTTCATCATCCACATGGTGCTGCCCTACCACCATTCCGACGTCGGCAAGGCGCCGGCGGAAGACGAGATCATGGACGCCCTGCGAAAGGCCGGCGTCACGCCCGGCGACTACATGATCCCGTGCGCTGGAGGTCCGAAGCAGATGAAGGACCCGGCCTTCTGCGAGAAGATGAAGAAGGGGCCGGTCGCGGTCATGACGGTGATGCCGAGCGGACCGCCGTCCATGGGCGCGAGCCTGGTGCAGTGGTTCCTCTACTGCGTCGTGGTCGGCGTCTTTGCCGCCTACATCGCCGGACGCGCGCTGGAGCCGGAGACTTCGTACCTCCGGGTCTTCCGCTTCGCCGGCTGCACCGCGTTCGTCGGCTATGCCCTCGCGCTGTGGCAGGACTCGATCTGGTGGAAGCGCAAGTGGAGCACCACGATCAAGAACACGTTCGACGGGCTGGTGTACGCGCTGCTGACGGCTTGGATTTCGGGCGCGGTTCGGGCATACTCCGCGGCCGCTCATCCTCACAGCCCTGCGCGGAGCGCCCGGCCCGGATCGTGGCCGGGGAACGCCGCCGATAGGAGAATCCGAATGAAGGCAGGCATCCATCCCGTGTACAAGCTGCAGACCATGCACTGCGGCAGCTGCGGCAACGAATGGCAGCTCCGGACGACCCAGGAGTCCAACAACGTGGACGGCAAGGTCCACATCGAGATCTGCTCGGGCTGCCATCCGTTCTACACCGGCAAGCAGAAGCTGATGGACAAGGCCGGTCGCGTAGAGCGCTTCCGCAGGCGCTACAGCAAGAAGAGCGACAAGGGCGCGCCGTCCGAGACTCCGGCCGAGACTCCGGCCGAGACGCCCGAGACCGCCACGTCCTAGCTGTCCTCTCGCGGCTTCCGTCCCGCGCTCCGAGCGGAGACCCGGCTCGCCGGCGCGGGTCCGGAAGCCGTTTCGTTCCGGAGAAACCCGCATGCCGTTCCTCCCCGTGGGCGGGCAGGCCGTCATCGAAGGCGTCATGATGCGCTCACCGTCGCGCGTGGCGGTGGCGGTGCGCCGCCCCGACGGCTCGCTCGCGTTCCTCGAGCGCGGGTACGTCTCGCTGACGCGGCGCGTGAAGCCGCTCGGCTGGCCGGTGCTGCGCGGCGCCATCTCGCTGTTCGAAACGCTCTATCTCGGCATCACCGCGCTCAACTTCAGCGCCGACGAAGCGGCGCGTGAGGAGGAGAAGGACCAGCGGCCCGGCAAGGCCTCGGCCGTCCACGGCTCGGTGCAGCTGCTGACCATCGCGCTCTCGGTGACGCTCGGCGTGTTCCTGTTCGTGGTGCTGCCCGCCAGGCTCACGGCGTGGCTCCGGTTCGACGGTCGCGTGGCCTTCGGGCTGGTGGACGGACTGTTCCGCCTGCTCGCCTTCGTCGGCTACCTGCTGCTCATCAGCCAGTGGAAGGAGATGCGGCGCGTGCTCGGCTTCCACGGCGCCGAGCACAAGGCGATCCACGCGCTCGAGCGGCGCGCGCCGCTGAGTCCCGAGAGCGTGCAGTCGTTCTCGCGCCTGCACCCGCGCTGCGGCACCTCGTTCCTGTTCCTGGTGGTGGTGGTGAGCATCGTGGTCTTCACCTTCATCGGGAAGCCGCACGGCGTGGGCGACCACCTGTTGCGCGTCGCGTGCATGCCGCTCATCGCCGGTGTCGCGTTCGAGTTCATCCGGCTCTCCGGCAAGTACGGCGAGCGGCCGCTGGTCAGGTGGCTGGTGTGGCCGGGGCTCCAGTTCCAGCGCCTCACCACCCGCGAGCCCGACCTCGCCATGTGCGAGGTCGCGATCGCCGCGCTCGAGCGCGTGCGCGGCGACGAGGCCGTGGTGAAGCTCGAGCGCGCCGAGACTCCGGCCGCGGTCGAGGTTGCGTTCATCCAGTGAGGTCCGCGCCATGTGGGACGCGCTGAAGAAGGTCGCGGAGCGCCACGCCGAGCTCGAGCGGCTGCTCGGCGACCCGGAGGTGACGCGCGACCCGAAGCGGCTGCGCGACGTGGCCCGGGAGCGCGCCGCGCTCGAGCCGACGATGAAGGCGCTCGGCGAATATCGCCGCGTCAGCGCCACCATCGCCGACGACGAGCAGGCGGTGGCCTCCGGTGACGCGGAGCTGGCCGAGATGGCGCGCGCCGAGCTGCCTGAGCTGCGTGAGCGCGCCACAGCGCTCGAGGCCGAGCTCAAGAAGCTCCTGCTGCCGCGCGACCCCGACGACGACAAGAACGTGATCGTCGAGATCCGCGCCGGCACCGGCGGGGACGAGGCCTCGCTGTTCGCCGCCGACCTCTGCCGCATGTACACCAGGGTCGCCGAGCGCCGCGGCTGGCGCCAGGAGGTCATCAGCTCGAGCCCCTCCGGGGTCGGCGGATTCAAGGAGATCATCTTCTCGCTCGAAGGCGAGTCGGTGTACCGGCTGATGAAGTACGAGAGCGGGGTGCACCGCGTGCAGCGCGTGCCCGACACCGAGGCCTCGGGGCGCATCCACACCTCGGCTGCCACCGTGGCGGTGCTGCCCGAGGTCGAGGAGGTGGACGTCGAGATCCAGGAGAAGGACCTGCGCGTGGACGTCTACCGCGCCGGCGGCCCGGGCGGCCAGGGTGTGAACACCACCGACTCGGCGGTGCGCATCACCCACCTGCCGACCGGCCTGGTGGTGACCTGCCAGGACGAGCGCTCGCAGATCAAGAACCGCGCGAAGGCGCTGAAAGTCCTGCGCGCGCGGCTCTACGACGCGAAGCTCCAGGAGACGCAGGCAAGGTACGCGGCCCAGCGCAAGTCGCAGGTCTCGACCGGCGACCGCAGCGCCAAGATCCGCACCTACAACTTCCCGCAGAGCCGGGTGACGGACCACCGCATCAACTTCACGGCGCACAACCTGCCCCTGGTGCTGGAGGGTGACCTCGACGATCTCTCCGAGGCGCTCGAGGCGGCCGACATCGCCGAGCGGCTGGCGGCGCTGGGGGCGGGGACCGAGTAGGCGGGCGCCGCCCACGCGGTGGACGCCTGCGCCCGGCCGTGGACAGCGTCGCGGCAGGGAAGGCCGTATTCTCCGCGCGATGCACCGGGCACGGAGCGTGCAGGGGCGGCAGGGAAGTCCCCGCTCCCGGTTCCCGAGCAGCGAGGTCGCCATGATCGCTTCGACCGCCGCACCGACACGTCCTGCCGGGGGGCTCCCCTGGCCGTTCGCCCGCTGGTTCCTGCCGTTCGGACTGCTCTTCGTCGCCTGGCTCTGGTGGGACGTGGCGCTGCGCCAGGCGACGGCCATGCTCGCCACGCAGCCGCACCGCCCGGCCATCGGCGTGGCCGGGCCCGCCGCCATGCTCACCGCGCTGCGCTTCGTCCTGCTGGCGCTGGAGGCCGCGATCTACGTGCTGTGGTGGCGGACGCGCGGCGCGCGGCTCCCGTTCGCGCGCTTCTACGCGACGCTGGTGGTGCTCTCCGCGTTCGATCTCTTCGCCATGTCGCTGGGGCGTGGCGCTCTGCGCGCGCCCGCGCTGGCGCCATGGTTCGCGCCGCTCACCGGGATCGCGATCCTCGATCCGCGCATGGTGCCGCTGAGTGCCGGGCTGCGCGCCGGCTTCGGCAGCCTCGGGCTGCTCACGCTCGGGCGCATCGCCTGCACCGCGTGGGCGCAGACGCAGGCGCTGGGCCGCGGCCTGCGCGAGCCGCTCCTGATCACCGCGGGGCTGTGGCTCGCCACCCGCCTCATGCTCTGGTGGAGCCTCGACATCCTCCGCGGCATGAGCCCGCTGCCATGAGCCTGACCCGTGAGGAAGTGCACGCGGCCCGCTGGCGCATGGTGTCGTGGCTGGGCTGGGGTCTGGGCGCGGGCGCGCTCCTCGCGCTCGGGGTGCTGTGGCGGCTCGAGCGCAGCCAGACCTGGGACCTGCCCGCCATCGATCCCGGGCGGCTGGTGGCGCTGCGCGCGGCGGCGGGCCCGGTGCCCGCCGCGGGCACCTGGCTGGTGGCCCTCAACCCGGGATGCCCGCACTGCATGAAGAGCCTCGGGACCGTGATCGCCGAGCATCGCGACGACCCGGCACGCCCGCTCATCTCCGTGCTCGTCGTGGACATGCCGCAGCGCCTCGACGCGCAGCGCCTGGACGCCCTGCCGGGCGACGCCGTGTGGTGGGACGCTCGCGGCGACTGGCGCCGCCGCTGGGGCCACCGCGTCTACGGCGAGATCATGCACTTCGACGCCGAGGGGACCTACATGGGCACCGAGCCGCCTCCTCCCGACCCGCTCCCGTAGCCCGCCCCGCAGTCCGCCCCCGCAGCCCGCCCGCGCAGCCCGCTCCCGCAGCCCGCTCCCGTAGCCCGCCCCCTGAAGCCTGTCCCCGGCTCCCGTCCGTCTCTGGCCCTCGCATGAGGAGGTGAAGATGAAGAGCCTGAGGAAGCGCGCCCCCCTCGCCGTGGGGCTCGCGCTGATGCTCGCGCTGGCGCCGCTCGCGGCGGCCCAGACCGACCCCAACCGGCTGGAGCAGCCGGATGGCCTCGGCAGGCTGCTCCGCTACGCCGGGTGCGCCGTTTCCATCATGGCCGCCCCGAGCGGCCTCGCGCTCGTCGGCGTGACGCTGCTCTGCCTTGGCATGATCACGGACGAAGTGAACTAACCGAGCCCCGGAGGGAAACCGTCATGAAGCGAGTCCATCTGCTCCCCGCGCTGCTCCTCGTCCTGGCCAGTACGTTCGCGCCGTTGGCTGCACCGGCCCAGACCACCGACCCCGTCGCCGACCCCGCCAGCGCCTACGAAGCCCCGACCGCCGACTCGGTGCTCGGGGTGTTCGCGGCGGTCGGCTGCGGGTTCTTCGGTCGCGCCACCATCGCCACCGGCGGCACGCAGGTCGGGACCTGGGTCGGGGTCGTCGCCTGCTGTGGCTTCGCCATCATCGATGCGCTGATCGATCACAAGTAGGCGCAGGACCGATCGTCCCGCGCCGAAACCCCGCCGTGGCGCGCGTGTCCCGCGCCACGGCGGGCGGGGGCGGGCGCATGCCGGAGGGCGCGCGCCTGCATCTCGCGTTCTCGGCTGGCGGTCCATGAATGGCCCGGGCCGGCTGCCTTCGCCAGGACCGGCGCGCCCCGCTATCCTGCGCGGGTGGAACGTTCGCTCGCCGCCGCGCTCGAGCTGGCCCTCGAACGCCTCGCGCTGTCTCCTTCGCCGCGCTCCGATGCCGAGGAGCTGCTGACGCGCCTGCTCGGGCTGGCGCGCCCGGAGCTGACGCTCCGGCGCGCCCGGCCGCTCTCGGAGGAGGAATGGGGCCGGCTCGGGCAATGGCTCGCGCGCCGCGCGTCCGGTGAGCCGGTCCAGTACATCACCGGGCGCGCCGCCTTCCGCCACCTCGATCTCATGGTGACGCGCGACGTGCTCATCCCGCGCCCCGAGACCGAGGGCCTGGTCGAGGCCGTACTCGAGGTGCTGAGCGCGCAGGCCGCGCGCTGTCCGGCCCCGCGCGTGCTCGACCTCGGCACCGGCTCGGGCGCGATCGCGCTCGCGGTCGCCTCCGAGTGGCCGCCCGCGATCGTCACCGCCACCGACCGCAGCGTGGAGGCGCTCGCGGTGGCGCGCGCGAACGCGGAAGCGCTCGGGCTCGGCGCGCGGGTGCGCTGGCTCGCCGGTGACTGGTTCGAGCCGCTCCCACCCGACGAGAAGTTCGAGGTGGTGGTCTCGAACCCGCCCTACATCGCCACCCGCGAGTGGGACGAGCTGCCCGACGACGTGCGACGCTTCGAGCCGCACCAGGCGCTGTTCGCCGGCCCCGGCGGACTCGACGCGCTGCTCGAGATCGTGGACCAGTCCCCGCGCCACCTGGTGGCGGGCGGGCTGCTCGCGCTGGAGCTGGCCGAGCGCCGCGCCGAGGAAGTGGCCGGCTGGCTCGAAGGCGCACGCGACTGGGAGGGCGTCGTCCTGCGCGACGACCTGGCCGGAAGGCCGCGCCACCTGCTGGCCCGCCGGCAGGGCGGCCCCGCGATCGCGCCGGCGCAGTGGGGGGAGGAGAGGTGAGGGAGGCGGGCCCGCCCGTCCACCCGCGTCGGATTCGCGCTGGCCGGCCGCGCCTGTGCGGGCGCGGGTCACCCGCGACCCGCGTCAGCTCCCGAAGCGCGCGTTGACGATGTTGTTGTAGATCGAGCCGAAGGTGTAGCTCAGCCCGACGGACACGTAGTACTGGTACTGCGTGGCGAGCTGGCGGCGCTGGAGCAGGATCTCCTCCAGCGTGGCGCCCTGCGCCGGGAGCGAGAGCTGATCGCGCACGCGCGAGGCGTTGCCGGATACCTTTACCGACAGGCCCTCCACGATGCGCAGCGAGACCGACCCCGACGTGGTGAGCCTGTTTTTCTTCAGGTCGTGCATGTAGTGGGCGCCCTCGACCGAGATCTCCGTCGAGCCCCACGGCTCCTTCGCGTCCACGACCACTTCCAGCCCTTCCCGCCACAGGCTCTCGCGCATCTTGAGGAAGATGGTCTCCCGCTCGTAGATCGCCCGGTGGTAGGTCATGTAGTAGTCGAACCGGAGCTGCCGGCGGGTGGACTGCGAGTAGGGGAAGAGATTGAACTCGAGCGCCGGCCCGACTCCCCAGTCGAGTTCCGTGTTGCTGTAGGTCGATGAGTAGGCGGACGCCCACGCCGCGGCGGACCAGTGCTCTCCGAAGCCCTGGACGAACTGTGAGTTGGCGCTGCGGCTCCGCGAGATGCTGACGAGGTGCTGACCGCCGCCGAGATCGAAGCGGTTCTCGTAGTAGCTCTCGTTCAACGAGAGGCTGACCTTGGTATTCTCCGCCACGCGCCTGGCCGAGAGCGATCCCCAGGTGTTGATGGTGCGGGTGGAGCTCTGGCCGTTGAACCAGCCGTTCAGGCTGGTGGTGAAGACCCACTTGTTCCAGCGGTCCACCACCGGGCGGGGCGCTGCCGCCGGCTCGCTGTAGGAGACGGCGATCCGCTCGGCCAGCGGCGTGCGCGCGGCGAAGCGGACCAGTCCCAGCTTCAGCACCTGGACCAGCCGGCGGCGGATCATGTCGTCGGTGTCGGAGGCCCCGGTCACGAAGCGCAGCGTGTCCGAAATGCCTTCGCAGGGACCCCGGCCCATGAAGGTGACCGTGACCTCGGACCCGTTGGCTCCGGTGTCGAGGTCGGTGACCAGCGCGTGGATGTCGGCGGTCAGGCGGTCGCGCACGTGGTCCACGAACGTGATCTCCTTGCGGATGAAGTCCTGGTCGCACTCCGGGCAGTCCACGAACAGCCGCAGCGCGCCGGTGCGGCGTGCGGCGAGCGAGTCGGACCGCGGCGCGGTCGCGGCGGAGTCGGCGCCCGCACCGCCCGCGGCGAGCGCGCCCGGCGCGAACGCCGCGGACAGGGCCAGCGCGAGGACCTGCACGGCCCGGCGCGCAGGCACCGGGACGTTGCGAAGGTTTGGTGGCATGGAGCCTCCAATCTCGCGAAGGGCGATCGTCCGCCGGTCCGCACGCGCGCGGCCGGCGCGACGCCGCTAGTGCAGGTAGTGGCTGTCCATCTCTCCGGCGCGGATCGCGACCCTGAGCGCGTTCGCCCTGGGCGGGAGCGGGCAGTTGTAGTGCTCGCTCACCGCGCACGCGGGGTTGTACGCGAGGTTGAAGTCGAGCCGGTAGCGCCCGTCCTGCAACCGCTGCGGGTCCACGTAGCGGCCGACGCCGTAGCTCTCCTTCCCGGTCGTCGCGTCGCGGAAGAACACCGCGAGGTCGTTCTCGCCGACGCCGGGCTCGAGCAGGCGCGTGGCTTCGAGCCGGCACGCGGTCCTGCCGGCCATGAAGTCGAACCAGCCGACGCGCACCGCGCGCCGCCGGCTGCCGCGGGTCGAGAGGATGATCACGGTGTCGGGCCTGGGGTTCGGCGTGAGCTGCACCTCGTAGCGGTACCCGAGGTTCACCGGGAACCAGCGGAGCCCCTTGTAGTCCCTGAAGCGCGGGCTCTGCGGGTCGAACACGATGATGGCTGGGAAGCGCTGGTGCGAGAGCCGCAGCGTGAACCGCCCGGCCTGGATCGAGCTGGGACCGAGCACCGCCTCGCGCCGCTCGGCGTCCTTCAGCTTGAACGTCGCGCCGGGATCCAGCGCTTGGACGCGGAACGAGTCGCCGACCACGGTCGCGCTGAGGTGGTGCGCGGCGATGCCGGCATCGGCGATGCGCACGTCGTTGCCGGCGGCGCTGCCCACGGTGAGCGCCGTCTTCGCGCCGAAATCCACGCGCTGCACGGTGGCGAGGTAGGAGATCGGGCTGCTCATGAGCCCCGCCTCGGTCGCGGCGCGGTCCTCGAGGATGGCCCGCGTGATCGAGTCGGCGGCGGCCGGCGTGAGCTTCACGGGAGACGCCGGGGCGGGGCGCGCGAGCGCGGCGGCCGGCGCCGCGCTCACGGCGGGCGCGGCGCCGGCGAGGACCAGCAGGACGGCGGCAACGGCGAGCATCGGGTCTCTCCGCATGTCGTGACGGGTCGTCGGCGCGTGGCGCGGCGCGCGGCCGGGTCGCATGAAGCGCGCATGATACGCCGCGGCGCGACGCGCGCGCCATAGAGGTTGATTTGACCGCGCGAGGGCGTATCATGCGGGCCTGAACGCACCCCGTCGCCGCATCTCGTGCCACCGCGGAAGGCTCCGCGGCGCGGCAGCAAGGACACGCACATGGACGTCACCCCCGACAGCCCTACGCTCGACTCTTCCACCGCGACGGAGCCCGCCAGGTCCACCACCATGGATGCCCTGATCATTCGCGGAGGGCGCAGGCTGTCCGGCCGCGTCGAGATCAGCGGCGCGAAGAACGCGGCCCTGCCGATGATGGCCGCCACGCTGCTCGCTCCCGGCGTGCACACGCTGCGCAACGTGCCGCTGCTCTCCGACACGCGGACCATGGCCCGGGTGCTCGAGGTGCTCGGCGCGCGCGTCGAGCTGCGCGGGCACGCGTGCAAGATCGACACCTCGAACCTGACCTCGGTCGAGGCGCCCTACGACCTGGTGCGCACCATGCGCGCCAGCATCTACGTGCTGGGCCCGCTGCTCGCGCGCATGGGCGCTGCGCGCGTCTCGCTCCCCGGCGGCTGCGCGTGGGGGCCACGGCCGGTGAACCTGCACCTCGAGGGCCTCGCCGCGATGGGCGCCGCGCTCGAGCTCGACCACGGCTACATCGTCGGCCGCGAGGTGAGGCTCGCCGGCGCGGACTTTACCTTCGAGACGGTCTCGGTCGGCGCCACCGCGCAGCTCATGATGGCGGCGACGCTCGCCGCCGGCACCACCACGCTCGGCAACGTGGCGATCGAGCCCGACATCACCGCGCTGGCCGTGGCGCTCAACGCCTGCGGCGCGCGCATCGAGGGCGTCGGCTCGCGCACGCTCACCATCCACGGGGTGAAGGGCCTGCGGCCGCTCGACACCACCATCATCCCGGACCGCATCGAGGGCGCCACGTTCCTCGCCGCGGCCGCGGTCACCGGTTCGAGCATCACGCTCGAGCGCTGCGACTCCGGCCACATGGGCGCGGCCATCCGCACGCTCGAGCAGCAGGGCTGCGAGATCCTCGCCGGCAACGCCGAGGTCACCATCACGGGGCCGCGGCGCCCGGCGGCGGTGGACGTGACCACCGAGCCGTTCCCGGGGTTCCCCACCGACATGCAGGCGCAGATCATGTCGGTGTGCGCGATCGCCGACGGCGTGAGCGTGATCCGCGACACCATCTACCTCGACCGCTTCACCCACGTGCCCGAGCTGGTGCGGCTCGGCGCCGACGTCCGCATGGACGGCAACATCGCGACCGTGACCGGGGTCGAGCGCCTGCAGGGGGCGCCGGTGATGGCCACCGACATCCGCGCCAGCGCCGCGCTGGTGCTGGCCGCGCTGGTGGCGGAGGGGGAGACCAGGATCTCGCGCATCTACCACCTGGACCGCGGCTACGAGTCGCTCGACCAGAAGCTGCTGAAGCTGGGCGCGAGCGTCGAGCGCATCCAGGAGTAACCCCGGGCGATCCCGGGCGGAGCGTGAGCGCATCACCCGGCGCGGGACGGCCCCAACCGCGCCGGCGCAACAGAAGGTGAAGACGCCAGCCGGGACCGGACGTGCCCCGCGTTCGCAGTTGCGGGCCAGGGACGGTCGCGGCTGAGACCGGGAGGTCCGCATGGACCGTCAGGCGTCATCCCACCTGCTGTCCTGGGCGCTGCTGCCCGTCTCCGCGGTGCTGGTGCTCTCGGCCCTGAGCCTGCCGCGCCAGCCCTACACCGGCGTGGTGGTGCGCGGCGACTGGGTGGCCGAGGTGCTCCCGGGCAGCCCGGGCGAGCGCGCGGGCCTCCGGCGCGACGACCGGCTGCTGCCGCGCACCGCGCGCGACCTCCAGCAGAACCCGCTCGCCGGAGCGGCGCCCGGCGTGCCGCTGCCGCTGCTGCGCGAGCGGGGGGCGACGATCCGCGAGGTCACGCTGGTCCCCAGCACGCTCCCCGACGGCGAGCGCCGCATCCGGGCGCTGCTGCTGGCGGTGGCCTCGGGCTTCGTGGTGCTGGGCGGCTGGGTGTGGAGCGAACGGCGCGACCGGCTCACGCGCACCTTCTACCTGGTGTGCCTGGCGTTCGCCTGGTTCATCGCGCCGTGGCCGCGGATCGGCGGGCGCACCGCGTACGCGGTCCTCGACGCGCTCTACTCCGGCATCAACGTGGTCCTGCCCGCACTGTTCGTGCACTTCTTCGCGCTGTTCCCGGAGTCGGACCGCCCGCGCGGCGCGCTGGGCTCGCTCACCACCGCGGCCTACGGCGTGGCCGGCGTGCTGTTCGCGGCCTCGCTGGTGCTGCTCGGCCTGCCCACGGCCGGCGTGCCGGTCGCGCCCGCGCTCGCGTTCCTGAACGCGCTCGCCGGCCTGTGGTTCGCCGCCGGCCTCGTCATCGCGCTGGTGCTGTTCACGCGCTCCTACCGCCGCGCGCGATCTTCCGACGCGCGGCGCCGGCTGCGCGTGGCGCTGGCCGGCACCATCCTCGGGGTCGGCCCGCTGGCGGTGCTGGTGCTGCTGCGCAGCTTCTCGCCCGGCGTGCCGCTCCACGGCGAGCGCGTGGCCGTGGTGCTGACGCTGCTGGTGCCCGCCTCGTTCGCGTGGGCGACCGCGGTCCACCGCATCTTCGAGATCCGCATCGCGCTCAGGGCGGCCATGGTGATCGTGGTGCTCGCGGTGGCGGGCGCGCTGGTGTACGCGCTCGGCGAGTGGCTGGCCGCGGCGTGGCGCGCCGACCTCGGCGCCGGCATCGCCGGCGGCGCGCTCGCGTTCGTCGCGGTGCTGGCCTCGGTCGCCGGCCCCGCGGGCGCGTGGCTGCGGCAGGCGGGCGAGCGGTTCGTGCCGGTGGGGGTCGAGGCCACGCCCGCCGAGCGCCTCACCGCGCATCCCGCCGCGCGCCACGGCTCGATCGCGCAGGTGCTGGAGGCCGCCTGCGAGGCGGTGGTGGACAGCCTCAAGCTCGACGGCTGCCTGGCGATGGAGGCGACGGGCGATGCGACGCGCCTCGCCGCGCGCGAGGGGACGATCCTCGCGCCCGCGCTCGAGCCCGGCTTCGTCGCCGCGCTGGCGGGCGCCACGCAGCCGCTCGGGCTCGACGACGCGCGCGTGCCCCGGGACGACCGCGCGGCGCTCGAGGCCGCGGGCGTGAGCTGGCTGCTGCCGGTGGGCGAGGAGAAGACGCGCGCGGTGCTGTTCCTCGGCCGCCGCCTCGCCGGACCGTGGCTCTCGATCCGCGAGTCGCGCGAGCTGGCGCGCTTCGCCGCGCAGCTCGAGGTGCTGGCGGAGAACGCCGCGCTGCGCGACGTGGCCAGCGCGCACGGCGCGATGGGGAAGGAGCTGTCGAAGGCGGGCGCCATCCAGGCGCGGCTGCTGCCCCGCCACATCCCCGCCTATCGCTCGCTCGACTGCGCCGCCGCCGCGCTCTCCAGCGAGGCGGTGGGCGGCGACTACTACGACTTCGTGCGCGGCGCCGACAAGGTGCTCACCCTCGCGGTGGGCGACGCCGCGGGCAAGGGCGTGCCGGCCGCGCTCATGGCGGCGTGGGGGCAGGCCAGCTTCCGCCACCAGGCGCACCGCGCCAGAGGCCCCGGCCAGGTGCTGGCGGCGATGAACCGCGACCTGGTGGCGCTCGACCAGCCCGAGGCCTTCGTGGCGCTGCTGTGCGCGCGCGTCGAGGTGCGCGAAGGCCGGCTCGCGTTCGCGAACGCCGGGCTGACGCCGCCGCAGCTCCGCCGCCGCGATGGCGCGTGGGAGGAGCCGGGCGAGGGCGGGGTGCTGCTGGGCGTGACGCCGGGCGCCGCCTACCCGGACACCGTGGTCGCGCTCGATGCCGGCGACATCATCGTGCTCCACACCGACGGACTCACCGAGGCGCGCCGCGGCGACGAGCTGTTCGGCGCCGCGCGGCTGCGGGCGGTGCTCGACCGCCACTGGCGGGGCGACGCCGCCGGGATCGTGCGCGAGCTGCTCTCGGCCGCCCAGGCCTTCGCCGACCACCCGCTCGACGACATGACCGTGGTCGTCCTGAAGCAGCTCGGCCGCCCGGCACGGGCCGGCCGGAGGGGCTGAGAAGGGGGCTCAGCCGGTCCCACCCCCGGGGCGGCTTCCCCCGGCCGGAGGGGCTGAGAAGCGCGGTCGGCCGTTTCCACCCGGGACGGCTTCCCCGGCCGGAGTCCGTTGCCGTGGAACGTCCTGCGGCCGCCCGGGCCCCGCCCGCCGCCCGCCTTGCCGTCCGCCCCGCCCGGGGCGGAAAACGGCCCTCAAGCCCGGGCCGGACCCGCCGATAAGACGAGGCGAAGGGACAGGACGCCCCTTCCCCCTGCCCGCGCTGCCAATCCGCGGGAGGCCGAATGGTGGAGACGGTTGACCACGCGCACGAAGCGCGTGCCCCCCTCGAAGCTGGAGGTGGACCGTGGACATCGGCATGGTCGTTCTCTTGATCGACCTGCTGTGGTGGATCCGCCGGTAAGGTCGGGGCCGGGAGCCTCAACCGCCGGCCGGCGAATCCTCCCGCAGCGCCAACGAAGGACGCCCCGCGATGGACCGAGAGTCCGTCGCGGGGTGTGTGTTTGGGGGCCGAGCCGGGCAGGGCCGGCGCCGGTGGCAGTGCAGCAATGGCGATCGCCATTCGTGCCGCGCCGCCGCTCTGTGCCGACTCGCCGAACGGCTCTTCTCCGGTGGCTCTGGCGGGCGCGCGGTCGCTCCCGCATGGCGCCGCGCGATGGGGACTCCGCGCGATGCGGACTCTTGACCGCGCCATCGCACAGTCGTAGATTCCGGCCATCAACGCCGACTGGGCTTCTCATGTGAGGAGTTCACCGGCCCCCTCCGAGTTGCGGCTCGGAGGCTTTTTTTCGCTCCCGACGAGAGTGAACGTGAGGCGCACCGCCTTCCTCCGGGAGAATCTCGAGCTCCGCAGCCTCGCTCCCAGATGCTTCAAAGTGGTCCGGGAGCGTTACCGGCGCTTCCAACTGCCTGACCCGGTCGTTCTTCGAGACGGCCGGGTGATTCCCAGGCCCGCCGAGTGGTGAGGCTGGAGAGATCCGCAGACTCGGATCGGACCGCCGGCGGTCTTGCCCGCGGTCGAAAACGACCGCGAGTGATTTTGACCATGGGTGAAAAACACCGCGAGGTGGATTTCGTGCTCACCGAGCGCCGCAAGATCCTCACCGTCGTGGAGTGCAAGTGGGGAGACGCGGAGGTCGATCGTGGGCTGCGCTACCTGAAGGCCCGGGCCCCCGGGTGCCAGGCGTGGCAGATCTCGGCGACCGGCCGGAAGGACTACGTGACGCCCGATGGTATCCGGGTCGCACCCGCAGTCGTGTTCCTGCGAACGCTGGTGTGAGGACGGCCGAAGTCCGCGGGCGTTCGTCCTTCGCGGCGAGCCTCTCCCGATCCGTGGCCGCTCGTCTCCCGCGGCGGCGAAACGCAGGACGCCGCCCCTGATCGCCGCGCCTCGCGTGCGCTAAGATGCCCGCCTCATGCCTCCCAACCCCGCGTCCACGCATGCCGCGCGTCTCGCCATCGTCGGCACCGCCGGGCACATTGACCACGGCAAGACCGCGCTGGTCCGCCGCCTCACCGGCGTGGACACCGACCGGCTGCCCGAGGAGAAGAAGCGCGGCATCTCGATAGACCTGGGCTTCGCCCCGCTCGTCACCCCCGCCGGCGTGCACGTCGGCATCGTAGACGTGCCCGGGCACGAGCGGTTCGTCAAGAACATGCTCGCCGGCGTCGGCGGCATTGACCTCGTGCTGCTGGTGGTCGCCGCCGACGAGGGCGTGATGCCCCAGACCCGCGAGCACCTGGCGATCGTCAGGCTGCTGGGCGTCACGCGCGGCATCGTAGTGCTCACCAAGCGCGACCTGGTCGAGGACGAGTGGGTGGCCGAGGTGCGGAGGGACGTGGCCGCGCTGCTCCAGGGCACGCCGCTCGCCGGCGCGCCGCTGGTCGAGTTCAGCGCCGTGACCGGCGCCGGCACGGCCGAGCTGCTCGCCGCGATGGATGGGCAGCTCGCCGGTGTGGCCGCGCGGGCGCACGGCGAGCCCGCCCGGCTCCCGGTGGACCGCGTGTTCACCGTCGAGGGCTTCGGCACTGTCGTCACCGGCACGCTGTGGCGCGGCCGGATCCGCACCGGCGATGCCCTGGAGCTGCTGCCCGATGCGCGCTCCGTGCGCGTGCGGCGCGTGCAGGTGCACGGCGAGACCGTCGAGGAGGCGCGCGCCGGGCAGCGGACCGCGGTGGCGCTGCATGGCGTCGAGCGCGACCAGGTGGAGCGCGGCGACTGGCTGGTGGTGCCCGGGTCGCTCAGGCCATCGAGCATCCTCGACGTGCGCTTCGAGCTGTTGGCCGACGTGCCGAAGGACTGGCCCGCCAACACGCGCGTGCGGTTCCACCTCGGCGCCAGCGAGATCATCGGCCGGCTCGTGCTGCTGGAAGGCGACGCGGTCAGGCCCGGAGGGAGCGCGCTCGCCCAGGTGCGGCTCGAGCGGCCCACGGTGGCCGCGCGCGGCGACCGCTTCGTGGTGCGCCAGTACTCGCCCTCGCGCACCATCGGCGGCGGCAGCGTGATCGAGCCGGTGGCGCAGAAGCGCCGCCACGCCGAGGAGATCGCCGCGCTCGAAGTGCACGAGCGCGGATCGCTGGAAGCGCGATTGCTGCAGAAGCTCGAAGCGGTCACGAAGCCCGCGGCGACTGCGGCGCTGGCGCAGGCGGTGGGGGAGAGCGAGGCGGCGGTCGCCGCGGCGCTGGCGCAGCTCGCCGCCGAGCACGAGGTGGTCGTCGCGGGCGAGGGCCGCTGGATCGCGGCCGACCGCTGGGCGGCGAGGGCCGCTGGATCGCGGCCGACCGCTGGGCCGTGGCGCTCGAGGCCATCGAGCGCGAGGTGCGCGAGTTCGCCGCGAAGTATCCCGCGCGCTTCGGCGTGATGAAGGGCGAGCTGAAGAGCGGGCTCAAGGCCACGCTCGAGGCGCCGCTCTTCGACGCCGCCTTCCAGTCGCTGGCGGACGAGGGCCGGCTCGAGGTGCGCGTCGAGCGCGTGCGCCCCGCGGATGTGCCCTGGCAGCCGCCCGCCGAGGCGATGGCCGCGCTCGAAGCCGTCGAGCGCGAGCTGGAGGGGGCGGGGATGGCCGTGCCCGAGGCGGCGGCATGGCAGGGGCGGCTGGGCGCGGCTTCGGCAGCAGAAGTCGTCGCCCTGGGGCTATTCCTGGGCCGGCTGGTGCGGGTGAGCCAGGAGCTGACCTACACCGCGCGCCAGATGGAGGAGCTGCGCGAGAAGCTGGCCGCGTGGTTCGCGAAGCAGCCGACGATGAGCGTGGTCGAGTTCAAGGACCTCGCCGGCGTGAGCCGCAAGTACGCCGTGCCGCTTCTCGAGCACTGCGACCGCGTGGGCTGGACGGTGCGGAGCGGAGATGAGAGGAAGCGGGGGGGGAGGGGGGGTGGGGCGTGAGAACCGCCGCACCCAGACTCATCGGTGTTGTCGCTCGAGTGTCATGCGCTTCTGGCCATGAACTGAACCCGGATTTCGCAAGGGTGCGCTGCGCGGGGCCGCTGACAACTTCGCGAGCGGTGAACCGGGGTACAGGCTCGGCCGCGGGGCGTGATCTCGGTGCGGGCCTCGTGCGACCCGGGCAGGGTTGCACCGCGGAACGCAGGAGAGTGCCAAGTTCGGGCAAGGCTTCGCCCGTCGAGGTGCCGGATGCGAGGGGATGAAGTTCCAGCGGTCGTGCGCGCGCGCCGCTCAGGTGACGAACGCGGGTCGCGCGGCGAGCGGGTGCCCGGCCGCCAGGCGAAGCCAGAGCTTGCCCGCATGGCTCACGATCCGGCCGGCGATCCACAGGAAGCGCCGCCGCAGGGTCATGACCCGCTCCCGCGCGGCGAGCTTCAGCCCGTGGTCGCGATAGAGCACGAGCAGATTGCGCGCCAGCACCTTGAGCCCAAAGTCGGCGGCGTTGGCGGCGAAGCAGGCGCTCGGCACGTGATCGATCGCCAGGTCGTTGCGCAGCTCGCACACCGTGCGTTCGACGTCGGCGCGCTTGTCGTAGAAGCGCGCCACCTCCTCCGGGGCCCAGCCGCGATCGGTCACGAACAGGCTATGGGACCAGCCGTGCTCGTTGAACAGCCGGCCCTGGACGCTCTCCAGCTCGCGCTTGCGCAGCGCCACCACGACGCGCGGCCGGCTCCAGCTGCGGCGCCACCACACGAACGCGGTCACCTGGACCTCGCCCTCGCCTTCGAGCTCGACCGCGTGCCAGGCCGAGGCCCCGCGCGTGCTCGCCACGGCCGCCAGTGCCGCGGTCGCGCGCATCTTGACCACGTAGCCGACGCGCCGTCGCTCCAGCACTGCCAGCGCCGCCTCGCCTTCGAAGCCGGAGTCGAGCCGGGCGAGGATCTCGCGGGTGGGCTGGCCCGCGCGGGCGAGGTCGATGGTGCGATGCAGGAAGGGCACGATGTCGGTGGCGGTGCCGCTGTCGCCGGTGCGCAACTGCTGGTGGACGATCAGGTCGCTCACCCGGTCGCGCGCCAGCAGCGGGTGATAGGACGGCCGCCCCGGCTTGTGCGGGTTGGGGCCGAGCGCGGCGCCCTCCTGCGTGCCGTAGAGCGTGTTCACCATCGAATCGATGTCCAGCACCACGCGCGGCTGCCCCGCCAGTCCTCGGCTCACCACTCCCGCGAGCAGATCGCCGAGCCGACGAGTCAGCGCGGGATCCGCGAAGCGGCGCAGGTCGCGATACAGCGTGGTCAGATCCGGCAGGCGCTCGACCCGGTGCAGCGTGCACAGCAGCGGCTCAGCCTCCAGTTCCTGGTAGTGGTAGAGCCGCGACACGCCGGCGAACGCCACATCGAGCAGCACCCCCAGCACCCGGTCGAGCGGCCACTCCGCCCACGCGGCCTTCGCAGGACGGAAGCGTCGGCGCAACTCGCCGGCCAAATCGTAGCGCCGCAGGAAGTGGTGCAGGCGGTTGAGGCCGCCCAGGGCGGTGGCGCCTTCGAGGTCGAACGACTCGGGCAGAATGCGGATTGTCGCAGGGCGGGAACTGCGGTAGCGTGCGCTCACCCGTTGGGTACTCCTTCCGTGGATAGGGGGTTTGGCTTCGACACCACCCTTCTACCACGGGAGGAGTTTGTTTTCACCGCGATTCTCGCGACTCGTACGCGTATCGCTCATCCAGCGTGCGCTCGCTGCTCCTCACATCTCGCGCTCACCCTTGCGAAATCCGGGCTGAATCGGGTCGAGCACACAGGTCCTGTCGAGAGCCCCGTGCTTCATGAACCCGGATTTCGCAGGGGTCACGTCAGAACGTGCGCCGAGGGCGGGGACGGTCTCGCGGAACCATGTCCCGATCGCCTCGTCGCACGCTGGGGCGTCGTGAAGGGTGCGGCCGGCGCGTGAGCAGCGTCCGGTGCACCAGACGAGGTGGCTTGCAGGCCGGGCTCCGCCCCGCGGCGGATCGGATGTGATGGGTATTGGGTTGAGTTTGGAGAGTGCTGGCCGGGTTAGTTCAGGTCATGAACGCCGGCCGATCGGCGAGCGGATGACCGGCCGTCAACCGCAGCAGGAGCTTGCCGGCGTGGCGGACCACCCGAC
>JACRPT010000031.1:14849-38939 GCA_016223045.1 Candidatus Eiseniibacteriota bacterium | reverse complement strand
CGCCGATCGCGATGGAGAAGGGGCTGCGGTTCGCGATCCGCGAGGGCGGCCGCACGGTGGGCGCCGGCGTCGTCACCGAAGTCCTCGCATGAAAGGCCGATGACGATGCTCCAGAAGATCCGCATCAAGCTGAAGTCCTACGATCACGCGACGCTCGACCAGTCGGCGTCGGAGATCGTGCGTACGGCGCGACGCACGGGGGCCGTGACATCGGGACCCGTGCCGCTTCCGACCAAGAAGACCGTCTACACCGTGCTGCGCAGTCCGCATGTGGACAAGAAATCCCGGGAGCAGTTCGAAATCCGCATCCACAAGCGGCTGATCGACATCACGCGCTCCAGCGCACAGACGATGGAAGCGCTCGAGAAGCTCGACATCCCGGCGGGCGTGGACATCGAGATCAAGACGTAGGACCGGCGGCCCTGAGAGAGAACCATGATCGGACTGATCGGCAGGAAAGTGGGCATGACGCAGCTCTTCGGAGAGAAGGGCGAAGCCATCCCCGTCACCATCATCGAGGCGGGCCCCTGCACCGTCACCGAGCTGCGCACCGCGCAGCGCGATGGCTACACCGCGGTGCAGCTGGGCTTCGGCACGCGCAAGGAGTCGCGTTTCACCCGGCCGGTGCTCGGCCAGTTCAAGAAACGCAACCTGGCGCCGGCGAGCCAGCTGCGCGAGTTCCGCGTGGACACCACCGAGGGACTCGCGGTGGGCCAGAGCCTCGACGTCTCGATCTTCGAGAGGGGACGGCACGTGGACGTGCAGGGCGTGACCAAGGGGCGCGGCTTCGCCGGCGTGGTGAAGCGCTACGGCTTCGCGGCCGGGCACGCGTCGCACGGTCCGACCGCGGGCAAGCAGCCCGGCTCGATCGGGGCGTCGGCGTATCCCTCGCGCGTCATCAAGGGCAAGCGCCTGCCCGGCCGCATGGGGGGCGTCAACCTGACCATCAAGAACCTGGAGGTCGTCGCGGTGGACCCCGAGCAGAACGTGCTCATGGTGCGCGGCGCCGTCCCGGGGCCGCCGAACGGCCTGGTGGTCGTCAAGAAGCGGGAAGACTGACATGGGCACGATCAACGCCAGGGTCTGCAACCCGGACGGCACGGAGAAGGGCAGCGCGAGCCTTCCCGAGGAGCTGTTCGGGCAGCAGGTGCACGAGCACCTGCTCTACCTCTCGGTGAAGCGCCACCTCGGCAACCAGCGCCAGGGGACGGCCAAGGTGAAGCACAAGGGCGAGGTTTCGGGCGGCGGCCGCAAGCCGTTCCGCCAGAAGGGCACCGGCCGCGCCCGCCAGGGCTCGAACACCTCGCCGTTGATGCCCGGGGGCGGCCGCGCGTTCGGTCCCGTGCCGCGCGACTACCGCACGGAGCTGCCGAGGCAGCAGCGCCGTGCCGCGCTCGCCTCGGCCCTCTCGCAGAAGGCCGCCGACAACGCGGTGACGGTGCTCGATTCGCTGTCGTTCGCCGCGCCGAAGACCCGCGACATGGCCGGCGTGCTCCAGCGCCTGGGACTCTCGGACAAGCGCACGCTGCTGGTGCTCGACCAGGCCGACGCCAACGTCGTCCGTTCGTGCCGCAACCTGCGCAACCTGCGCACGACGCTCGCGCACCAGCTGAACGCGTACGACCTGCTCGATTGCGAAGCGCTGCTGCTCACGTCGGCCGGCCTCGAGCGCATGAAGGAGGTCTTCGTCCGATGAGAGACCCTCGCACCGTGGTCCGGCGGGCGCTCATCACCGAGAAGGGCACGGCGCTGCGCGAGTCGCGCAACCAGTACCACTTCGAGGTGGCGCGGGACGCCAACAAGATCGAGATCAAGCGGGCGGTCGAGACCATCTTCTCGGTGAAGGTGGGCTCGGTGCGCACCCAGCAGCTGCGCGGCAAGGTCAAGCGCCAGGGCCGCTACGTCGGCAAGCGCAGCGACTGGAAGAAGGCCATCGTGACGCTCGAGCCCGATCAGAAGATCGAGCTGTTCGAGCAGATCTAGGACGACCGCCATGCCACTCAAGAAATTCCGACCGATCACGCCGGCGCTGCGGCACACGCAGATCGCCGACTTTTCGGAGCTGACCCGGGGCAAGCCCGTCAAGTCACTCACGGAGCGGAAGCTCAAGACCGGCGGCCGCGACAACCGCGGCCACATTTCGTCGCGCTGGATCGGCGGCGGGCACAAGCAGCGCTACCGCCTGGTGGACTTCCGCCGCGACAAGGACGGCGTGCCGGCCCGCGTGGCGAGCATCGAGTACGACCCGAACCGCTCGGCGCGCATCGCGCTGCTGAACTACGCCGACGGGGAGCGCCGCTACATCGTCGCGCCCGACGGCCTCAAGGTCGGGATGAAGGTGCAGTCCGGACCGGACGCCGAGATCAGCGTGGGGAACTGCCTGCCGCTCAGGAACATCCCGCTCGGCACGAACATCCACAACGTGGAGCTGCTCCCGGGCCGCCGCTCGCGCATCGCGCGCTCGGCCGGCACGTTCTGCCAGCTCATGGCGAAGGACGGCGACTACGCCCAGCTGCGGCTGCCTTCCGGCGAGGTGCGCAAGTTCCACGTGAAGTGCCGGGCGGTGGTCGGGCAGGTCGGCAACCTGGACCACGAGAACATCTCTTACGGCAAGGCGGGCCGGAAGCGCTGGCTCGGCCGGCTCGGCAGCGTGCGCGGCGTCGCGATGAACCCGGTGGATCACCCGATGGGCGGCGGCGAGGGCAAGAGCTCGGGCGGACGGCATCCCTGCACGCCGTGGGGCAAGAAGACCAAGGGCCTGAAGACGCGGAAGCGCAAGCTGAGCGACGCGCTCATCGTGCGGCGTCGGACGAAGTAACGGAGAGAGGACTTCATGGCGCGTTCCATCAAGAAGGGACCGTACGTCGTCGAGTCCCTGGTCAGGAAGATCGAGACGCTCAACCGGAGCGGCGAGAAGCGCGTGCTCAAGACCTGGGCGCGGCGCTCCACCGTGCTGCCGGAGTTCGTCGGCCACACGCTCGCGGTGCACAACGGGAACAAGTTCATCCCGATCTACATCACGGAGAACATGGTCGGTCACAAGCTCGGCGAGTTCGTGCCGACGCGCGTCTTCCGCGGCCACGGGCAGCACGTGGCGGAGAAGACGCCGGTGCCGGGGAAGTAGGACCATGCAAGCGAGAGCCATCCAGCGGTACGTGCGGATCACGCCGCGCAAGTGCAACCAGGTCCTGGATCTCATCCGCGGTCAGGACGTGGAGCAGGCGCAGATCACGCTGCAGTTCACGCCCAAGGCGGGCGCGCGGATCGTGCAGAAGGTGCTCAAGTCGGCGGTCGCGAACGCCCTTCACGAGGGCAAGGTGCGACTCGAGGACCTCTACGTGAAGGAAGCCGTGGTCGGGGCCGGGCCGACGCTCAAGCGCTGGCTGCCGCGCGCGCAGGGGCGCGCCACCCCCATCCTGAAGCGCATGAGCCACGTGTCGGTGACCGTGGCCACGAAGGAGTAGCCCATGGGTCAGAAGACGCACCCGATCGGCCTTCGGCTCGGCATCGTGAAGACCTGGGATTCACGCTGGTTCGCCAAGCGCAATTACGCCGAGCTGCTCAAGGAGGATCTGCTCATCAAGCGGTACCTCAAGAAGCGGCTCTACCAGGCCGGGATCTCGAAGATCACGATCGAGCGCAAGGGCGACAAGATCACGATCGGCATCAAGACCGCGCGTCCGGGCCTGGTCATCGGGCGGAAGGGCGAGCAGGTGGACAAGCTCTCCGAGGAGATGCGGCAGCTCACGAAGAAGAACGTGCAGCTCAACATCGAGGAGATCAAGCGCGCCGACCTGGACGCCCAGCTGGTCGCCGAGCACATCGCGAAGCAGCTCGAGCAGCGCGTGTCGTTCCGCCGCGCCATGAAGAAGGCCATCGCCTCGTCGATGCGCGCCGGCGCCCAGGGCATCCGCGTGGCGGCCTCGGGCCGGCTCGGCGGGTCGGAGATGGCGCGATTCGAGACCTACCGCGAGGGCCGCGTGCCGCTCCACACCCTGCGCGCCGACATCGATTTCGCGCGCGCCACGGCGTTCAC
The DNA here is from genome assembly GCA_016223045.1 of Candidatus Eiseniibacteriota bacterium. Lineage (GTDB taxonomy): Bacteria > Eisenbacteria > RBG-16-71-46 > RBG-16-71-46 > RBG-16-71-46 > JACRPT01. The sequence continues at coordinate 34,903 of JACRPT010000031.1, read as the reverse complement.
GCCCTACGGGACGTGCGGCGTGAAGGTGTGGATGTTCCACGGCGAGCTGCTCGACAAGCCCGCGTCCGGCCAGCCGGCCGGGGCCCGGTAGGAGGACGCCGCCATGTTGATGCCGAAGCGGGTCAAGTACCGGAAGCAGCAGCGCGGGCGCATGAACGGCAAGGCTTACCGGGGCTCGTCGGTGGTGTTCGGCGAATTCGGACTCCAGGCGCTCGAGCCGGCGTGGGTGACCAACCGCCAGATCGAAGCGGCGCGCGTCGCCATCACGCGCTCGATCAAGCGCGGCGGGAAGATGTGGATCCGGGTATTCCCGGACAAGCCGGTCACCAAGAAGCCGGCGGAGACGCGCATGGGCAAGGGCAAGGGAGCTCCCGAGTTCTGGGTCGCCGTGATCAAGCCCGGCCGCGTCATGTTCGAGCTCGAAGGCATCTCGCGGACCGCGGCGCAGGAGGCGATGAAGCTCGGCGCCTCGAAGCTGCCGATTCGCACGCGCTTCGTCGAGCGCCACGAGCTGGGGAGGGACTGACGCGTGCCACACGTCAAGGCGAACTCGATGCGGGAGATGTCCGCGGAGGAGGTCCGGACCCGGATCGCGGAGCTGCGTGAGGAGCTGTTCAACCTGCGCTTCCGGAACTCGATGAAGCAGCTGGACAACCCGCTCAAGATCCGGGAAGGGCGGCGCGAGGTGGCGCGGTTGATGACCGTGCTGCGTGAGAAGGAGCGGGGCGCGAAATGACCGAGAACACCGAACGCAATCGCCGGAAGGTGCGGGTGGGCAAGGTGGTGAGCGACCGCATGGACAAGACGGTCGTGGTCTCCATCGAGCGCCTGGTCAAGCACCCCGAGGTCGGCCGCTACGTGCGGCGCCGGGCGAAGTTCAAGGTGCACGACGAGAAGAACGAGTGTCGCGTGGGCGACGTGATCCGTTTCATGGAGACGCGGCGGATGTCGAAGGACAAGCGCTGGCGGTTCGTGGGGATCGTCGAGCGCGCGAAGTAGGCAGGCACGACCCCAGGGCCGCCGCGTGGCGGCCGGATGCAAGGCGCGAGGGAGAGGCGCCCGCAGACGTCGGGCACCCGCGGACGAATCGGTATGCGGGTGTGAGTCGTCGGGGACAGCCGCGACCGAGCAACGCCGCAGATGGCCGGCAATCGGCGGCCGAGTGAGGCACATATGATCCAGCTTCGTACCATGGTGACAGTCGCGGACAACTCGGGCGCCAAGCGTGCCCAGTGCATCAAGGTGCTCGGCGGCCACCACAAGCGCTACGGCCGGCTCGGCGACATCGTGGTCGTGTCCGTGAAGGACGCCATTCCGGGCGCCGCGGTCAAGAAGGGCGACGTGGCCAAGGCGGTCGTCGTGCGCGCCGTGAAGGAGGGCCGCCGCAAGGACGGCTCGTACATCCGCTTCGACGAGAACGCGGTGGTTCTCATCAACGACGACAAGGAGCCGCGCGGCACCCGCATCTTCGGACCGGTCGCGCGCGAGCTGCGCGAGAAGCAGTTCATGAAGATCATCTCGCTCGCGCCGGAGGTGATCTGATGGCGCTCAAGCTGCGCAAGGGCGACACGGTCATCGTGATCGCCGGCGACGACCGGGGCAAGACCGGCCGGGTGCTCTCGGTGGACGCCGAAAAGCAGCGGGTCGTGGTCGAGAAGGTCAATATGGTCAAGCGCCACACCAAGGCGCGCCGGCAGGGGATGCAGAGCGGGATCATCGAGAAGGAGGCTCCGCTCCACATCTCGAACGTGCAGCTCTACGACGCCAAGGCCGGACGCGGGACGCGCGTCGGCGTGCGCGTGCTGCCGGACGGCCGCCGCGAGCGCGTCTCGCGCGCGAGCGGGGAGACGCTGTCGAAGGCGGAGTGAGGTAGAGAGGGCGTCCGGCCGCACGCGGCGGTCCGGACGGGGGGTGCCCGCGGAAGCGGGTCGGGTGCCCCGGCAGATGGGCCGCCGTGTGCGGCCCAAGGGGGCGAGCGCCCCCGGGCGGAGTCCCAGGCACCAGGGTCATCGGGGCTCCGCGGGAAAGACCCTGGAGAGACCGACGGATGGCGGACGAGAAGAAGCCGAAGGCGGCGAAGCCGGATCAGCCGGCGAAGGCCGACAAGGGCGGGAAGCCGGCGAAGGCCGGGAAGCCCGAGAAGGCCTCGGCGGCGGGCGCCGTGGAAGCGGGACGGCCGACCGGCCCGAAGGAGAAGCCGCGGCTGGCAAAGTACTACGAGGAGAAGGTGCGCCCGGCGCTCATGGAGAAGTTCCGGTACACGAGCGCCATGCAGGCCCCGCGCTTCACGAAGATCGTGATCAACATGGGCGTCGGCGACGCGATCCAGGACCAGAAGCTCCTGGACGCCGCGATGCACGAGCTGACCGCGATCGCGGGCCAGCGGCCGGCGGTGCGGCGTGCCAAGAAGTCGATCTCGAACTTCAAGCTGCGCGAGGGCGTGCCCATCGGCTGCGCGGTGACGCTGCGCGGCGCGCGCATGTTCGAGTTCTACGACCGCCTCGTCAACGTGGCGGTCCCGCGCATCCGCGACTTCCGCGGGCTCAACCCGCGCTCGTTCGACGGGCGCGGCAACTACACGATGGGGCTGACGGAGCAGATCATCTTCCCGGAGATCAACTACGACAAGGTCGGCAAGGTGCGCGGCATGGACGTCACGATCGTGACCACGGCGCGCACCGACGAGGAGGGGCGCGAGCTGCTGAAGCTCATGAACATGCCCTTCCGCCTGCGGTAGGAGAGCTCATGGCCAAGAAGTCCATCATCGAGAAGTGGAAGCGGACGCCGAAGTTCAAGGTGCGCGCCTACACCCGCTGCCATCGCTGCGGGCGTCCGCGCGGCTACCTCCGCGACTTCGGTCTCTGCCGCATCTGCTTCCGGGAGCTGGCGCTGTCGGGGCAGATCCCCGGCGTCGTGAAGTCGAGCTGGTAGGAACGCCCGAAAGGGCCTGGCGGGATCAGGCAGCACGCGAGCGCGTGGACGCTGGTCCCAGGAGGTCACATGTCGGTCAGTGATCCGGTGGCGGATTTCCTCACGTGCGTGCGCAACGCGATTCGCGCGAAGCACCGCAAGGTGGACATCCCCGCCTCCAAGCTGAAGACGGAGCTCGCCCGCGTGCTCCTCAGGGAGCGCTACATCAACAACTACAAGGTGATCGAGGACACCAGACAGGGCGTGCTGCGGGTCTACCTGAAGTACGCCGCCGACGACTCGAACGTGATCAGCGGCATCCGGCGCATGAGCTCGCCGGGCCGCCGCGTGTACGTCGGGAAGGACGGTCTCCCGAAGGTGCTGGGCGGTCTCGGCACCTCGATCGTGTCCACGTCACGCGGCCTGATGACCGACCGCGAGGCCCGCGAGGCGGGCCTCGGCGGCGAGCTCATCTGCCAGGTCTGGTAGGAGGGGCGCCATGTCGAGAGTCGGAAAGCGTCCCGTTCCCATCCCGGGAGGGGTCACCGTCACGGTCGCGGACGAGCAGGTCCGCGTGAAGGGCCCCAGGGGCGAGTTGCTCCACCCGGTGCTGGCTGGCACCACGGTGGTGGTCGAAGGCGGCGAGGCGAAGGTCTCGTCCGAGCGGCTCACGCGCAACCCGGCGTTCGGGACGATGCGGGCCAAGATCCAGAACATGGTCACGGGTGTCACGGCCGGGTTCAGCAAGACGCTCGAGATCGTCGGTACGGGCTACCGGGCGGCGATGGAGGGCAGGACCCTGGTGCTCCAGCTCGGCTTCTCACACCCGGTGCGATTCGAGTCGCCCGAAGGGATCACGATCAAGGTCGAGAACCCGACGCGCATCCTGGTGAGCGGCGCCGACAAGGCCCAGGTCGGGCAGGTCGCCGCGGACATCCGCGGGTTCCGCCCGCCCGAGCCGTACAAGGGCAAGGGAATCAAGTACGAAGGCGAGTACATCCGCCGCAAGGCCGGGAAGGCTGCGGGGGCGACGACATGAGCGGGAAGCACAACAAGTACGAGCGGCGCCGGATCCGGCGCTACCGGATCCGCAGGCGGGTGTCCGGGAGCGCCGAGCGCCCGCGGCTCTCGGTGTTCCGCAGCTCCAGGCACATCTACGCCCAGATCGTCGACGACGTGCGCGGCATCACGCTGGCGGCGTCATCGAGCCGCGAGGACGTGACGGTCGAGGGCAAGGGCAAGCTCGGCGTCAGCGCCGAAGTCGGCAGGCGGCTCGCCCAGCGCGCGAAGGAGAAGGGCGTCGTGAAGGTGAGCTTCGATCGGGGCGGCTACCTGTATCACGGGCGCGTCAAGGCGCTCGCCGACGGCGCGCGCGCCGCCGGTCTGGAATTCTAGGAGGTCCGTGGTGCGAGGCCAGGGTTCGTCCATGCGGGGCGCCGAAGCTCCGAAGTCCGAGTTCATCGAGCGGGTCATCAACGTCAACCGCTGCGCCAAGGTGGTGAAGGGCGGGCGGCGGTTCTCGTTCAACGCCATCGTGGCGATGGGCGACGAGAAGGGCCGCGTCGGCGTGGGCCTCGGCAAGGCCAACGAGGTCGCGGACGCCATCCGCAAGGCCGGCGAGGTCGCCAAGAAGAACATGTTCCACGTCCCGGTCACCCGCAGCGGGTCGATCCCCCACGTGATCGTGGGGCGCTTCGGCGCCGGCGAGGTGCTGCTCAAGCCGGCCTCGCCGGGCACCGGCGTCATCGCCGGCTCGGGCGTGCGCGCGGTGCTCGAGGTGGCGGGCGTGCAGAACGTGCTGACGAAGTGCCTGGGCAGCCGCAATCCCCACAACCTCGTCAAGGCGACGGTGGATGCGCTCCGGCGCCTGCGCCGCCCGTCCGACGTCGCGGCGATGCGCGGCTTCACTCTCGACGAGCTGTTCGGTACGCGGAGCGAGCGCAATGCCTGAGAAGAAGAAGATCCGGATCCGCCAGTTCAAGAGCGCGAGCGGGCACCCCCGGGACCAGCACGAGACCGTGCGCGCCCTCGGCATCCGCCGCCTGAACCAGGTGGTCGAGCACGACGACACGCCCCAGATCCGGGGCATGGCTTTCAAGGTCCGTCACCTCGTCGAGGTGGTGGGAGATTGAAGAGGGTGGCGACGATGCGCATCGGAACGATTCGGCCGGCGTCCGGCTCGACCAGGGCACGCAAGCGCCGGGGTAAGGGCGGGGCGACGGGCCTCGGCGGCACCGCGGGCAAGGGCCACAAGGGGCACAAGGCGCGCACCGGCGGCAAGATCCCGGCGTGGTTCGAAGGCGGCCAGATGCCCATCCAGCGCCGGCTGCCCAAGCGTGGCTTCAAGAACCCGGGGCGCGTCGCCTACCAGGTCGTGAGCGTCGCGCAGCTCGCGGACGCCGCGGCCGGCACGGTCGTGGACGGAGCGTGGCTGAAGCGGCAGAGGCTCGTGCGTCGCCGCGGTCCGATCAAGCTGCTCGCGGGCGGCGAGCTCAAGGTCGCGCTCACCGTGAAGGTGGACGCCGCGAGCGAGGCGGCGCGCAAGCTGGTGGAGACCGCCGGCGGCACGGTGGAGACCTCCAAGCCCAGGGCCCGAGCCCAGGAAGCCTGAGAACCATGCTCGACAAGCTGCGCAACATCTTCCAGGTCCCCGAACTCAAGCGCCGGATCCTGTTCACGCTGGCGCTGTTCGTGGTGTACCGCCTGGGCGAGCACCTGCCCACGCCGGGTGTCAACGCCAGCGTGCTGGCGGGGGCGTTCGCGCGGGCGACAAAGCAGGGCGGCGGGCTGTTCGGCCTCTACGACCTGTTCGTGGGCGGGGCGTTCTCGCGCGCGACGATCTTCGCGCTCGGCATCATGCCCTACATCTCGTCCTCGATCATCCTGCAGCTGCTCGGTGCGGTGGTGCCCTACTTCGAGAAGCTGCGCAAGGAAGGCGAGGAGGGGCAGAAGAAGCTCACGCAGATCACGCGCTACGGCACGGTGCTCATCTCCATCATCCAGTCCTACGCCTACAGCGTGTTCCTCATGAACCTCAACGCGAACACGCCGGGGATCGTCCCGGACACCGGGCCCCTGTTCGTGTTTTCGACCATCATCACGCAGACGACCGGCACCATGTTCGTGATGTGGCTGGGCGAGAAGATCACCGAGCACGGCATCGGCAACGGCATCTCGCTCGTTATCTTCATCAACATCATCGGCCGCGTTCCCAACACCATCATGACGGCCTGGGACAGCTTCCGCGGAGGATCGCTCTCGCTGTTCACCATCCTGTTCGTGCTCACCCTGATGGTGCTGGTGATCGCCGCGGTGATCCTCATGACGCAGGCGACGCGCAAGATCCCGGTGCAGTACGCGAAGCGCATCGTAGGCCGGCGCATGTACGGCGGAGCCAACACGCACATCCCGCTCCGCGTGAACAGCGCGGGCGTGATCCCGATCATCTTCGCTTCGAGCGTGATGATCCTGCCCGCCACGGTCGCGGGATTCGTGAAGCCGGACAGCCCGCTCGCGGGGATCGGGCAGTGGTTGAACCCGCTGGGCCCGCTCTACAACGTGATGTACGGGGTCATCATCATCTTCTTCACGTATTTCTACACCGCGGTCGTGCTCAACCCGAACGACCTCGCGGAGAACATGCGCAAGTACGGCGGCTTCGTCCCCGGCATCCGCCCGGGCCGCAAGACCGCCGAGTACATCGACAGGGTGCTGACGCGCATCACGCTCCCCGGCGCGGTCTTCCTCGCAGCCGTGGCGGTGCTGCCCGACCTCATCATCGGCATGACCAAGGTCCCGTTCCTCGGCTTCGGCGGCACCAGCGTGCTCATCGTGGTGGGCGTGGCGCTCGACACCCTGCAACAGGTCGAGTCGCACCTGCTCATGCGTCACTACGAAGGCTTCGTCAAGGGTGGCCGCATCCGCGGCCGGCAGAGGATGTAGCATGCGTCTCGTGCTGCTCGGGCCGCCCGGCGTCGGCAAGGGGACGCAGGGGCGTCGGCTGGCCGCCGCGTGCGGCTGGGCGCTCATCTCGACGGGCGAGATCCTGCGCGAGGCGGTGGCGCGGCACTCGCAGCTCGGGCTGGAGGCGCAGCGCCAGATGGAAGCGGGACTGCTGGTGAGCGACGACGTGATGATCGGGCTGGTGCGCGACCGCACCGCCCAGGAGGACGCGGGCGAGGGCTTCGTGCTGGATGGATTCCCGCGCACGGTGCCGCAGGCGGACGCGCTCGACCGGATGCTGGCCGAGCGGTCGCTGAAGCTGGACGCCGTGCTGAGCCTGACGGCGCCGGAGGAGGAGCTGGTGCGGCGGCTCACCGGGCGGCTGGAGTGCCCGGTGTGCAAGCGAACGTACAACGTCGAGGGGGTGCCGCCGCGGGATGGCCGCCACTGCAACGACCATCCTGAGGTGATGCTCCGGCAGCGGGCCGACGACACGGCGGAGACCGTGCGCCGGCGGCTGGAGGTGTACCGGCAGCAGACCGCGCCGCTGGTGGACTACTACGCGGCGGGCGGGCGGCTGCGGGAGGTGCCCGGCACGGGCGCGATGGACGAGGTGTTCGGCGCGCTCAGGCAGGCCGTGGGCTGTGTCGGTCCGGCCCGCGCGGGCGGCTGAGAAGACGGACGTGGTCTATCTGAGGGACCGGCAGGAGATCGAGGCGATCCGCGCGGCGGCGCAGCTGGTGGCGCGGACGCTGGGGATGCTGGGGCGGGCGGTCCGCCCGGGGGTGACCACGGGCGAGCTGGACCGGCTGGCGGAGGAGTTCATCCGGGACCACGGCGGGCGGCCCGCGTTCAAGGGCTACCGCGGGTTCCCGGCGTCGATCTGCCCGTCGGTGAACGAGGAGGTGGTTCACGCGATCCCGGGCCCGCGCCCGCTGCGCGAGGGCGACCTGATCGGGATCGACGTGGGGGTGGAGAAGGACGGTTTCTACGGCGATTCCGCGTGCACGTTCCCCGTGGGGGAGGTGGGCGCGGTGGCCGGGCGGCTGGTGGAGGTCACGCGCGCGGCCCTCATGGAGGGCGTCGCGCGGGCTCGCGCGGGGAACCGCGTCGGCGACATCTCGCACGCCATCCAGTCGCACGTGGAGCGGCACGGATTCTCGGTGGTGCGTACGCTGGTCGGCCACGGGATCGGCCGCGAGATGCACGAGGAGCCGCAGGTGCCGAACTACGGGCCGCCCGACCGGGGTCCGCGACTGATGGCCGGCCAGGTGCTGGCGATCGAGCCGATGGTCAATGCGGGGGGGGCGGAGGTGGTGACCAGGCCGGACGGCTGGACGGTCGTGACGAAGGATGGCAGCCTCAGCGCCCACTTCGAGCACACCGTCGCGGTCGGGCGGGATGGCCCCGAGATCCTCTCGGCGGCCGACGGAGACGGAACGAAGGAAGAGGTCTGATTGGCCAAGGAAGAGGGCATCCAGGTCGAAGGCACCGTGGTCGAGCCGCTGCCCAACGCGATGTTCCGCGTGGAGCTGGAGAACGGGCACAAGGTGCTGGCCCACATCTCGGGCAAGATGCGGATGCATTTCATCAAGATCCTGCCGGGTGACAAGGTCACGATCGAGCTGTCGCCGTACGACCTGACGCGCGGAAGGATCGTCTACCGGTACAAGTAGGACGACGGCGTCGGACGTCCGTCCGGTGGCGGGACGGGAGCGTGCACCCGGTCGGCGGCCTGGAGGCAACCATGAAGGTCCGTACATCGGTCAAGAAGATCTGCGAGCACTGCAAGATCGTGCGTCGCGACGGCGTGATCCGCGTGATCTGCAAGCGCAATCCGCGGCACAAGCAGCGTCAGAAGTAGCGAAGGAGGCACGGAGTGGCACGCATTGCCGGCGTTGACCTGCCGAACGACAAGCGGATCGAGATCGCGCTGACCTACATCTATGGCATCGGCCGCGCGACCGCGCGGGACATCCTCGCCAAGGCCGGGGTCGCGGGCGACGTCCGCGTGAAGAACCTGACCGACGAGGACGCCGGCAGGCTGCGCAACATCATCGAGCGCGAGCACAAGGTGGAAGGCGCGCTGCGCAGCGAGATGGCGATGAACATCAAGCGCCTGATGGATATCGGCGCCTACCGTGGCCTGCGGCATCGGCGCGGCCTCCCGGTGCGCGGCCAGCGCACCAAGACGAACGCGCGCACGCGCAAGGGTCCCAAGAAGACGGCCGGCGTGATGAAGAAGGCGGCTCCGGCGGTGAAACCCGGGCCGAAGAAGTGACGCACACGGACACGGAGGCGGGCGCGCGGTGCGTCCGGGCTCCCGCCCCTACGGAGGTTTCGAGTGGCTGAAGTCAAGAAGACCAAGAAGCGCGATCGCAAGGTGGGCGCCAACGGCGTGGCTCACGTGCAGGCGAGCTTCAACAACACCATCATCACGATCACGGACATGGACGGCGCCGTGATCACCTGGGCGAGCGCGGGGAAGGTGGGTTTCAAGGGCTCGCGCAAGAGCACGCCGTTCGCCGCACAGGTGGCGGCCGAGGCGACCGCGCGCGAGGCCCTGAACGTCGGCATGAAGCGCGTCGAGGTCTGGGTCAAGGGCCCGGGCGCGGGCCGCGAAGCCGCCATCCGGTCGCTGCAGGCGGCCGGACTCGAGATCTCCGCGATCAAGGACGTCACCCCCATTCCGCACAACGGTTGCCGCCCGCCGAAGCGGCGCCGGGTCTAGGAGAACGCCATGGCGGTTTATCATGATGCGCGGTGCCGCATGTGCCGGCGTGCGGGGATGAAGCTGTTCCTCAAGGGCGCCCGGTGCAACACGGACAAGTGCGCGATCGAGCGCCGGGCCTACGCCCCGGGAGAGCATGGCAAGAGCCGGCGGATCAAGGAGACCAACTACGGGGTCCAGCTGCGCGAGAAGCAGAAGGCCCGCCGCATCTACGGCATCCTCGAGCGGCAGTTCCGCAACTACTTCGAGAAGGCGTCCGAGGCCAAGGGCGTCACCGGCGAGGTGCTGCTCCAGATGCTCGAGCGCCGGCTCGACAACGTGGTCTACCGCGTCGGGTTCGCGACGAACCGCAGCCAGGCCCGGCAGCTGGTGCGCCACGGCCACTTCACCGTGAACGGTCGCGCCGTGGACGTTCCCTCGTTCCTCGTGCGCGCGGGCGACGAGGTCCAGGCGCGGGAGAAGAGCCGGAAGCTCACGGTCATCCTCAACGCGCTGGAGTCGCGCAAGGGGCAGAACGCCCCCGAGTGGCTCGAGGTCAACCCCGAGCGCGTGAGCGGGCGCGTGCTCAACATCCCGACGCGGAATTCGATCCCGACGCCCGTCAACGAGCAGCTCATCGTGGAGCTCTACTCGAAGTAACCGACCCTCGCCTTCTCCACAGGGAGGCTACCTAGATGAAGTGGAAGAACCTGACCATGCCGAAGCAGGTGATCGCGGACCCGGGCAACAACGAGGGCTACGGGAAGTTCGTCGTCGAGCCGCTCGAACGCGGGTTCGGCATCACGCTGGGCAATGCGCTGCGGCGCGTGCTGCTCTCGTCGCTGCAGGGAGCGGCGATCACCTCGGTGCGCATCGACGGCGTACTGCACGAGTTCTCGACGCTGCCGGGCGTCATCGAGGACGTCACCGAGATCATCCTGAACCTCAAGCAGGTGCGCCTGAGGCTCAATGGCGACGGGCCGAAGAAGGGGACGTTCGAGGTCAAGGGGAAGAACGAGGTCCGCGCCGGCAACATGCAGGTGGATGCCGAGGTCGAGATCCTGAACCCCGATCACCACATCGCTTCATTGAACCGCGACGGCGACCTGCGCATGGAAGTGGACATCAGCAGCGGTCGCGGCTACGCCTCGGCGGACCAGCATTCGCAGACCGACCGTCCGATCGGCGTGATCCCCATCGACTCGCTGTTCTCGCCGGTGACCAGGGTGAACTACCACGTCGAGACCACCCGGCTCGGGCAGCGCATCGACTACGACAAGCTCACGCTCGAGGTCTGGACGGATCACAGCATCCTGCCGGCCGACGCGGTGGCCTGGGCGGCCACGCTGCTGCGCAACCACTTCAGCCTGTTCATCCACTTCGAGATCGAGCCCGACGTCGAGGTGGAGGACGAGGAGGATCCGGAGATCGCGCGCGTCCGCCGGCAACTCGACAAGAGCGTCGAGGAGCTCGAGCTCTCGGTGCGCTCGAGCAATTGCCTGCGGGCGGCCGAGATCAAGACCATCGGCGACCTCGTGCAGAAGAGCGAGCCCGAGATGCTCAAGTACCGCAACTTCGGCCGCAAGTCGCTCAAGGAGATCCAGGACATCCTGAGTGACATGGGCCTGGCCTTCGGGATGGACATCAGCCGCTACTACGAGCAGAAGTCCCCGGCGGCCATCGACGGCTGACAGGGGGAACCGTGACCCGGCCGGCCCGGGGCCGGCCGAAAGGAACCCGACTGACATGCGACACCGCAAAGACCATCGCAAGCTCAGCCGCACCGCGTCGCACCGGCGCGCGGTGCTGCGCAACCTGGTCACGGCCCTGTTCCAGTACGAGCGCATCGAGACCAGCGTGGCCAAGGCCAAGGAGGCGCGGCGGCTGGCCGAGCGCCTCATCACGTTCGGGAAGCGCGGCGACCTGGCTGCGCGCCGGCACGTGGCGCGGTTCGTCACCCGGCCGGACGTCACCGCGAAGCTGTTCGCGACCATCGCCCCGTGGTACGCGGAGCGCAACGGCGGCTACACGCGCATCCTCAGAATCGGGCGCCGGCTCGGCGACGCGGGCGAGACGGCCTACCTCGAGCTGGTGAAGAGCGCGGAGCAGAAGGAGAAGGAGCGTCACGACCGCATCGCCGCCGCCGAGGCCAGGGAGAAGGCGCTCAAGGGCGGCGAGAAGGCCGAGAAGAAGAAGAAGGCCGGAGCCGCCGCCGAGGAGCCCGCGGCCGAGGGCGAGCGCCCGAAGCGCGGCAGGAAGAAGGACGAGGCGGGTACCGCCGCCCCGGCGAAGAAGCGGACCCGGACGGGGGTCAAGACGGGTTAGACCGGATCCCGACCCCGACCCACCTTCCGGTGGGTGCCCGGGCGGGTGCGCGGCACACCGGGAACGCGGGCGGAGGGGGTCCCTTCCGCCCGCGTTCGCACGAGAGGAGCCAGGCGCGGCCGCCCGCGCGCCCACCCGACACGCATGCTTCCTGAGACCCTCATGATGCTGAGCCTCGCGCTGGCGGCGGTGGCCCCCGCTCCCGAGTCCGATCCGCTTTCAGCGGCAGGCCGGCCGGGCCCACGGGGCGATGGCGCAGCCGCCACGCCGCGCCCGGCCGCCGCGGCCGACACCGCGTGGCACGGTCCCGGGGACTTCCTGTGGGTCACGCGCTCCACGCTGCTCGGGCCCGGGAGCATCGCGCGCATGGTGGACAGCGCGCGGGCCGCGGGCGTGCGCGGGCTGCTGGTCCAGGTGGTGGGGCGCGGCGACGCGTTCTACCGCTCGGACCTGCTGCCGCGCTCCGAGGCGCTCGGCCGGCCGTGCCGGAACTGCCCCGATTTCGACCCGCTCGGTCTGGTGGTGGAGCGCGCGCACGCGGCCGGACTCGAGGTGCACGCGTGGATGAACTGCGCGCTGGTGTGGTCGGCGCCGAAGCCGCCGCGCGACCCGCTCCACGTGCTGAACGCGCATCCGGAGTGGATCGCGCGGCTGCCCGACGGGCGGCCGATGACGCGGCTCTCCGCGGCGGAGCGCCGCCGGCTCGGCATCGAGGGTGTCTACCTGAGCCCGGCCCGCCCGGCGGTGCGGGCGTGGATCGCATCGATCGCGAAGGAGATCGCTTCACGCTACGCGGTGGACGGGATCCACCTCGACTACATCCGGCAGCCCGGCGAGTTCGTGGGCTACGATCCCGACACGCGCGCCCGCTTCGCGCTCGAGAGCGGCGTGGACCCGGCGCGCATCGACCGCCTGCCGGCGGCACGGCGCCCGGGCGCGGACTCGGCGTGGGCCGCCTTCCAGAGCGCGCAGGTCACCGCCATCGTGCGCGAGGTGCGCGACTCTCTCCAGGCTGCGCGCCCCGGCCTGCCGTTGAGCGCCGCCGTGCTGGCCGACACGGTGGCGGCGGAGCGCAGGCGCCAGGACTGGCGCGCCTGGCTTCGCGACGGCCTGCTCGACCGCGTGTTCGTGATGTGCTACGCGCCCGACGTCCAGACCGTGCTGGACCAGATGGTGGCCTGCGCCGGCGAGCTCGGCACGGCGCGCGTGGTGCCCGGCATCGCGGTATTCAACAGCACCGCCGCGGCCGCGGCGGCCAAGATCAGGGGCGCGCTCGAGCTCGGCTACCGCACGCTCGCGCTCTATTCGTACGACGTGCTCGACGGGCGTCCCGGCTACTGGGCCGCGCTCCGGGCGTCCCTCGGCCCGCCGCCGGCCGCACCCGCCACGCAGGAGGACCCATGAACCCGACGGACACCCGCAGCACGACCGGCGGACCCGCCTCGGGCGGATGCCACGCCATCCGCGAGGACGTGCGCAACATCGCCATCATCGCCCACGTGGACCACGGCAAGACCACGCTGGTGGACGCGATGCTGTGGCAGAGCGGAGTGTTCCGCGAGAACCAGGAGGTCGCCGAACGCGTCATGGACTCGAACGACCTCGAGCGCGAGAAGGGCATCACCATCCTCGCGAAGAACACGGCGGTGCGCTACGGGCGCCACAAGATCAACATCGTGGACACGCCGGGCCACGCCGACTTCGGCGGGGAGGTGGAGCGTACGCTCAAGATGGTGGACGGCGTGCTCCTGCTGGTCGACGCGAGCGAGGGTCCGCTGCCGCAGACCCGTTTCGTGCTCAAGAAGGCGCTCGAGCTGGGGCTGCCGCCCATCGTGGTCATCAACAAGATCGACCGCAAGGACGCCCGCCCGCAGGAGGTCCTCAACGAGGTCTACGACCTGTTCATCGACCTCGACGCCCACGAGAGCCAGCTCGAGTTCCCGGTGCTCTACACGATCGCCCGCGACGGGATCTGCCGGCTGGCGCCCGACGGCGAGGACCAGCGGCTCGTGCCGCTCTTCGAGGAGATCCTGCGCACCATTCCCGCGCCACGCTACGATCTCGGCGCGCCGCTCCAGATGCTGATCCTGAATCTCGACTACTCGGACTTCGTGGGGCGGCTGGCGATCGGGCGGATCGTGAACGGCCACGTGCGCGCGCGCCAGGACGTCGCACTGGTCCGGCTCGACGGCAGCGCGGGGCGGACGCGCGTGACCAACCTCTACGCGTTCGAAGGGCTCGAGCGCGTCGAGGTGCCGGAGGCCGGCCCCGGCGACATCGTGGCGCTCGCGGGCTTCGACCAGGTCAACATCGGCGAGACCATCACCGACCCCGAGGACCCGCGCCCGCTGCCGCACGTGGTCGTGGACGAGCCCACGGTGAGCATGGTGTTCACGGTGAACAACTCGCCGTTCGCGGGGCAGGAAGGGCGCCACGTCACGTCGCGCAACCTCAAGGAACGGCTGGAGCGCGAGCTGCTCACCAACGTCAGCGTCCGCGTGGAGCCGGGCGAGACGCCCGACGCGTTCAAGGTATCGGGCCGCGGCGAGCTGCAGATGGCGATCCTCATCGAGATGATGCGCCGCGAGGGCTACGAGCTGGCGGTGAGCAGGCCGGAGGTCATCACGCGCACGGTGGAGGGCGTGCGGCACGAGCCGATGGAGCGGCTGGTGATCGACTGCCCCGAGGAGTTCGTGGGCATCGTGACCGAGAAGATCGGGCGCCGCAAAGGGCGCATGACGAACATGGTGAACCACGGCACCGGGCGCGTGCGGCTGGAGTTCCGCATCCCCTCGCGCGGCCTGATCGGCTTCCGCAGCCAGTTCCTCACCGACACGCGCGGCACCGGGCTCCTCAACCACCTGTTCGACGGCTACGAGCCGTGGCAGGGCGAGATCCCGCACCGCACCACCGGGGCGATCGTGGCCGACCGCGCCGGGAAGGTGACCGCCTACGCCATGGAGGGGGCCCAGGACCGCGGCGAGCTCTTCATCGAGCCCGGCGCCCGGGTCTACGAGGGGATGATCGTGGGCGAGAACTCGCGCGGAGAGGACATCGACCTGAACATCGTGAAGGAGAAGAAGCTCACGAACATGCGCTCCTCGACCTCGGAGGAGGGCATCCACCTGCTCCCGGCGCATCGGCTCTCGCTGGAGCAGGCGCTCGAGTGGATCCGCGAGGACGAGCTGCTCGAGGTCACGCCCGCGAGCCTGCGGCTCAGGAAGCGCGTGCTCCCCGCGAACATCCGGCCGAAGTACTGGCAGAAGGGGAGCTGAGGCCGGAGCCCCCGGCCCGCCGCGCGCAGGTCCCGCCGTCCAGCCCCGGGAGCCGCCTCCTGCCGGCCGCCGAAGCCCCCAGGCGGAGGTGCCCGCGGCCCATTGGTTCTCAAGCCCCGGGCGGTTGCGGCCGATGACTGGGACGTCAGGCAGACTCGAAGTCCCCACGTTTGCGGCGGAACATGAGCCTTCTCGAGCAGCCCACAGGGATGCGGTCTGAGTCGTCGGCTCCGCCGGAGCCTGCGCCGGCGTCCGGCCGCGCGGCCTCCGCGGTCAGCTTCCTGCTCGCGCACGGCACCGACACGCACCGCGACTCGCGGCGCATCGCCGTGGGGCTTGCGGTGCTCGCGGTGCTGAGCGTGGTGGTGCTGAACTTCGGCATCTACCAGGCCGCCCAGAGCCGCCTGGTGCGCGAGCGCTGGGAGCAGCTCACCGCCGGCACCGACTCCAAGCGCGAGGAGCTGCGCGGGGTGCTGCGCCAGTTCGAGAGCGAGGCGCGCTTCGTGGTCGAGCAGCCGGATCTGCGGGGGCGCATCGCGGCGCTGGACTCGGGCCGCGAGCTGCCGCCGGAGGGTCGCGCGCGCCTGCGGGCCGAGCTCGACCGCGCCGCCCGGACCTTCGGCTTCCACGCCGTCCAGATCGTGGACGCGGACGGCCGGCAGCTGGCGACCAACGGACGGCCCTCGCCCGAGGAGGCGGTGCGCCACGCGGCGCTCGCGCGCCACGCCGCCGTCGTGGGGTCCTTCGAGCTGGGGGACATCGTCCGCGAGGACGACGGCGAGCAGGTGCTCGTGATGGCCCTGCCGATCGTCCTCGAAGGCCGTGTCCGGCCGGCGGTCGCGGTGTTCGAGGCCGGGATCAACGACGTCCTCATGCCGGTGCTCCAGAAGTGGCCCGGCTTCGGAGCCTCCGCCGGCGCCTACGTCGTGCGCAAGCAGGGCGGCAGGGTCGAGTTCGTGACCGCCCCGCCGGGTGGCACGGGCTTCGCGACGGGTGACCACGTCCCGGTGGGCCTGGCGGTGGTGCGCGCCGCCGCGATGGCGGTCGAAGGCGTCGAATCCCGCGTCGAGATGAGCGACCGCCGGGGCCGGCGCCAGGCTGCGGTTACCCGCTACCTGCCCGAGGTCGACTGGGGCCTGGTCGGCCAGATGGAGCAGCGGGCGATGATGGCGGGCATGAGCAGCACGCTGATCGGGCTGCTCGTGCTCGATCTGGCCATGCTCGTCCTGGGCGTGGCGTCGTTCTGGTTCTGGCGACGCCAGTACTCGACCGGGCTCGCCCGCCGCGAGATGGAGGTCACGCGCCGCCACGCCGAGCGCGTGCAGGCCATCTTCGACACCGCCTTCGACGCGATCCTCACCTTCGACTCGGGCGGCCGGGTGCGCACGGTGAACCGCGCCGCGCAGGCCCTGTTCGGGCGCGACGCGGCGGGGATGGAAGGCCAGGCCATCCATCGCTTCCTGCACTGGGGCCGCGAGGGCAAGCCGACCGCGGACCTGCCCGCGCCGGGCACGGTGTCGCGCTCCGAGGCGCTGCGCGCCGACGGCACGGTGCTCCCGGTGGAGTTCACGCTCGGCAGCTCGGGCGAGGGCGAGGACCTGCTGTTCACCGCGATCGTGCGCGACATCAGCGAGCGCGTCGAGGCGGAAAGGCAGATCGAGTCGTTCGCCGAGGGGCTGGAGATCAGCAACCGCCGGCTCGAGGAGCTGAACGCCCAGCTCGAGGAGGCCTCGCGCCTCAAGAGCGAGTTCCTCGCCAACACCTCGCACGAGCTGCGCACCCCGCTCAACGGCATGATCGGGTTCCTCCAGCTGGTGCTCGACGGGCTGTGCGACTCGCCGGAGGAGGAACGCGACTTCCTGAAGCAGGCGCTCCAGTGCTCGCGCCACCTGCTCGGCCTCATCAACGACGTGCTGGATATCGCGAAGATCGAGGCGGGCAAGCTCTCGCTCGAGATCGCGTCGGTGGACGTGTCGCAGCTGTTCGACGAGGTCTATACGGTCACGCACGTGCAGGCTGCGCAGAAGGGCATCGAGCTCCGGTTCCAGCCGCCCGAGGACCGGGCGCTCACCGTGCGCGGCGACTTCGGCAAGATCAAGCAGATCCTCATCAACCTGGTGGGCAACAGCCTCAAGTTCACGCCGAAGGGCTCGATCACCGTGCGGGCGACCGCGAAGGCGGATCTCGGCCACTACATGTTCGAGATCGTGGACACCGGGATCGGAATCCCGGCGGACCGGCAGAAGCTCATCTTCGAGAAGTTCACGCAGGGCGACGGCAGCACCACCCGCAAGTACGGCGGCACCGGCCTGGGCCTGGCCATCACGCGCAGCCTGGTCGAGCTGATGGGCGGCATCATCGGCGTGCAGAGCGATGGCGAGGGCAGGGGCACCCGCATGTACTTCTCGCTCCCCGTCTGGAACTCCAGCGACGAGGAGGCCCCGGCGGACGATGGCGCCACCGACCGCATCGCCGGCCCGCCAGGGGGCCAGCTCGTCCTGGTCGTGGAGGACGACGCCATCTTCCGGCGCTTCCTGGGCACGCTGCTGCAGCAGCACGGGTACCGCACCGTCGAGGCCCGCAGCGCGGAGTCGGGCTGGGTGCTGGCGCGGCGGCTGCGCCCCGCGCTCGTGGTGCTGGACTACGCGCTGACCTGCGCCGAGAACGCCAACCTGCGCACCGGCTGGGACCTCGCCGAGCGCATGACCACCGACCCCAAGACGCGCCACATCCCGCTCATCTTCGTCACCGGGTTCGAGGGCGAGCTGCGCGAGAAGCTCCGCAACACTGCGTTCGCGCGCAGGCCCGAGCACCTGATGAAGCCGGTGGACGGCAGCCTGTTGGTGGAGAAGATCCAGGAGATGGTCGGGGCCATCCAGGGACGGCTGGTGCGGCTGCTGATGGCCGACGACGATCCGTCGGTGAGCGCTTACATCCGCAAGGTGCTCCCTGAGGACCGTTTCCACATCGAGATGGCCGCGAACGGCGAGGAATGCCTGCACATCCTGCGCACCCAGCCCCGCGCCTTCGACCTCCTGTTGCTCGACCTGATGATGCCGGATGTGAGCGGCTATGACGTGCTGCGGGAGATGACGCTCTCCGGCACCGGCGCCGAGCTGCCGGTGCTGGTGCTCACGAACTTCCCCGAGCCCCGCAACGAGGAAGAGCGCCGCCTGCTCGAGCAGGGGCTGGTGCTCGACGTCGTGCCGAAGACCTCGGTGCACGACAACCCGCAGCTCCTGCCCCACATCATCGACTGGCACATGCAGGTCACGTCCGAGCAGCAGGCGGTCGCCCCGGCGGACGCGCCCGCGGCGGACGAAGAGCCGCGCCGGGAGGCGGCATGATCCACATCCTGGTGGTCGAGGACGACCCGCACAACGCGACGCTGTTCCGCAAGCTGCTCGAGAAGCGCTGCGGCGGCCGGGTGACCGTGACCGAGTCGGTCGAGGAGGTCCTCGCGCTCGCGCGCGCCGGCGCCGTCCAGCTCGTGGTCATGGACGTGTCGCTGCCCAACTCGCGGTGGCAGGGCAGTCCCGTCAGCGGTGTCGAGGTGTGCCGGATGCTCAAGGATGATCCGCAGACCGCCTCGCTCCCCGTGGTGCTGGCGACCGCGCACGCCATGCGCGGCGACGCCGAGCAGTTGCTCGCCGAGAGCGGGGCCGACGACTACGTCGCCAAGCCGATCGTGGACCACGAGACGTTCATCCGGCAGATCCGCGCCCACCTCGCGAAGGCCGCGTGAAGCCCACGTCCGAGATCAAGGTCCTGGTCGTCGAGGACGACCCGTTCTTCCAGCGCGTGCTCCAGAAGCGGCTGGCGGCCGAAGGCTACCAGGTGTACGCCGCCTCCGACGGCCGCGAGGGCATGAAAGCCATCGTGTCGTTCGAGCCGGACCTGGTCATCTCCGACTGGATGATGCCCGAGGTGGACGGGCTCGAGCTCTGCCAGTCGGTGAAGACCGGGCTCAGGGACGCGGCCCCGTACTTCCTCCTGCTCACCGCGAAGGGCGAGATCAGCAACAAGCTGCTGGCGCTCGACACCGGCGCCGACGACTACCTGGTGAAGCCGTGCGACCAGGGCGAGCTGATGGCGCGCGTGCGCGCCGGGCTCAGGATCGTGCTGCTCACGCAGGAGCTGCGCAGGACCGTGGAAGAGCTGCGCGTCGCCAACGAGGAGCTCCAGAGCGCGCGCGCCCAGGTCAGCGAGCTCGCCGGGGAGATGCTGCCGATCTGCTCCTTCTGCCGGAAGGTGCGCGACGCCGAGGGCGACTGGCACACCCTCGAGGACTACATCGCCGAGCGCGCCCAGACCGACTTCACTCACGGCATCTGTCCGGACTGCCGCATCGAGCACTACCCCGCGCTCACGCCGGAGCAGACGGAACGTTCCGGGAGCGCCTGAGGCCCGGGGCTCGTTGCAGCCCTGCGCCCGCGGGAACCGAGGCGGGGCGCACGCGGCCACGCGGGGCCGGACCCAGGCCGGCTCGGACCGGGGCCGGCACCGGGACCGGAGCCGGCTGGTCGGAGGTCGCCGCAGGCGCTAAGCTGGCCTCGCTCAGGCCGCGTCACCTCTCACGAGCAGGAGGCCCCGTGCATCGCCTGGTTCCAGTCCTGCTGTGCGCCACCTGGTTCGCGTGCGGCGACCTGGCGGGCGCGGCGGCGAAGCCCGTGGATCTGGCCCGGGCCGCCGTCTCCGACACGGCGCGCGTCCACCTCGGGGCTGCCGGCGCGGGAGCCGAGGCGTTCGTGGCCCTGCCGGGTGGGCAGGGCCCTGCGCCCGGTCTCATCGTGATCCACGAGTGGTGGGGGCTGAACGCGCAGATCCGCGAGGTCGCGCGGCGGCTCGCGCTGCAGGGCTACGTGGCCATCGTGCCGGACCTCTACCACGGC
>JACRPT010000031.1:0-14805 GCA_016223045.1 Candidatus Eiseniibacteriota bacterium | reverse complement strand
GAGCAGGCCCACGTGCTCACGCGCGGTCTCGACCAGGAAGAGGCCATGGGCGTGCTCGATGGCGCGCTCGGCTGGCTGCGCGCCCAGCCGCGCGCCGCGAAGACCCGGGTCGGCGTCGTGGGCTTCTGCATGGGCGGCGCGCTCGCCGAGCGCTGGGCGCTGCGCGGCGGCGACCTCGCCGCGGTGGTGATGTTCTACGGCTCGCCCGAGACCGACCCGGCCAGGCTCGCCGCGCTCCGCGCGCCGCTCCAGGGCCATTTCGGCGCCGACGACGACGGCATCCCGGCGAAGAAGGTCGAGGAGCTCAGGGGCGGGCTGGCGGCGGCCGGGAAGACGGCCGAGATCTTCAGCTACCCCGGCGCCGGGCACGCGTTCATGCACGAGGGGCGCGACTCCTTCCGGCCCGACCAGG
Source organism: Candidatus Eiseniibacteriota bacterium (assembly GCA_016223045.1). Classification (GTDB taxonomy): domain Bacteria; phylum Eisenbacteria; class RBG-16-71-46; order RBG-16-71-46; family RBG-16-71-46; genus JACRPT01. Next base: position 14,393 of record JACRPT010000031.1, on the reverse strand, counting down.
CGCGCCAGGCCTGGGCGCGCACGCTCTCGTTCCTGCAGAAGCACCTGAAGGGCTGAGCGCGTGAGGGTCCTGCTCATCGGCGGCGCGGGCTTCATGGGCGCCCCCACCGCGCGCGCCCTGCTCGAGGCCGGCCACGAGGTGGCAGTGCTCTCGCGCGGCCGCCGCCCGGTTCCCGCGGGCGCCGAGGCGCTCGCCGCCGACCGCCGCGACCCCGCGGCGCTTTCGGCAGCGCTCGCGGACCGGCGCTTCGACTTCACGGTGGACTTCGTGGCCTACGACGACGCCGACGTGGAAGGCCTGCTGCGCGTGCCCTGCGCTGCGCTCGGGCGCTACGTCCTGATCTCGACCGGCCAGGTCTACCTGGTGACACGGCAGACGGACGCGGTGTTCCGCGAGGAGGACGGCGACCGGCCGCTCACGCCCGAGCCGCCCGCCGGCACCGCCGACCACGCCGAGTGGAGCTACGGCGTCGGCAAGCGCCGCGCCGAGGGCGCGCTGCTGTCGCTGCGCGCCTCGCACGGCGTGCGCGGCGTCATCCTGCGGCTGCCGATCGTGCAGGGCGAAGGGGACGGGTCGCTGCGGCTCTGGGCGTGGCTCGAACGCATGCTGGACGGTGGTCCCGTGCTGCTCCCCGACGGCGGCCGGCAGCCGGTGCGCTTCGTCCATGCCGGCGACGTGACCCGCGCGATCCTCCACCTGCTCGACCATGGCCCGCCGCGCCTGGCGGTCTACAACCTCGCCCAGCCCGACACGCTCACGCTGCGCGCGTTCCTGGAGCTGGCGGCACGGGCCGCGGGGCTCACGCCGCGGTTCGTCGAGGTGGGGTGGGAGGAGCTGGAGGCCGCCGGTCTCGATCGCTCGTGCGCGCCGTACGCCGGGCCGTGGGCATCGGTACTGGACCCCGCGCGGGCCGCGGCCGAATGGGGATTCGCCTGCCGTCGCGGCGACGAGTACGTCGCCGAGGTGGTGCGCTGGCATCTCGAGCACCGGCCCGAGGCGAGCCACGGGGGCTACGCGCAGCGCCCGCGCGAGCTGGTGCTGGCCGACCGGCTCAGCGCCGGCCGGGGGCTTTCTTGACCTCGTCGCGGCGCACTCGGTAGACTGCTTCGCCTTGCTTCGACCATGGCGGCCCCGGGTCCACTCCGGGTCCGTGCCGATACGTTCCTCGGTAGCTCAACGGCAGAGCATCCGGCTGTTAACCGGAGGGTTGTAGGTTCGAATCCTACCCGAGGAGCCAGTACCCGAGACCCCCTGCGACTCAGCGAGTTGCGGGGGGTTCTCGCTTGGGGGCTCACGGGCCCCGATTGAGCGACAAAGTCCCAGGATCGCGGCGGCATGCGGGATGTCCCGATCCTCCTCTAGTCGGACATTCCGCGCCCGGCCGGATCGGGAAGTGATACGGTGGTTTGAGCGAGCGGGAGCGCCGGGACCCGTTGGCTCGGCGGTCCGGCTCAGGAGCAGCGCATGACAACAGCGAGCCCCAGCCCGCGTGCGCTGGACTGGAACGTCGGGTGCTACGAGCTCACCGCCGTGCAGCTGATGCCTGCTGCGCGTGTGGTCGTGGATCGGGCGCGACTCATGCCGGGCGAGCACGTGCTAGACGTTGGCTGCGGCAGCGGGAACGCGGCCCTCCTGGCCGCTGAGCGCGGCGCGCGAGTCACCGGCGTCGACCCCGCGATCCGGCTCCTTGAGGTCGCACGCGCACAGGCCGCGGTGCGGGGATTGGATGCGAGGTTTCTGGAGGGCGAGGCCGCCTCGCTGCCACTCGAGGACGGCACGGCCGACGTGGTGATGTCGGTGTTCGGGGTGATCTTCGCTCCCGATGCTTGCGCGGCGACGGCCGAGATGGCGCGGGTCGCGGGTCCCCGGGGGCGTATCCTGCTGACGGCGTGGCTTCCTGGAGGCCCGGTCTGCGAGGCGGCCCTCGCTGCCCACGAGACCACCACCCGCGTGCTCGGCTCGCCGCAGGGGCCGGCGCCCTTCGCCTGGCACGAGCGAGAGTCGCTCAAGAGCGTGTTCGGTCCACTCGGATGGGCGGTCACGCTGGAGGAACACTCCCTCGCCTTCACGGCCGCCTCGGCGCGCAAGTACCTGGACGCCGAATTCCAGCATCATCCCCTCTGGCGTGCGGCGTGCGAGGTCCTTGAGCCGCGCGGCGAACTCGAGACGTTCCACCGGCGGTTGGTCGCGATCCTCGAGAAGGGCAACGAGGATCCGAGCGCCTTCCGCGGCACGAGCCGATACGTGGTGGCGGTGTGCCGCAGGGCGCCGACAGGCAGCTCCGGCGGCTAGGAGGGCATTCCCGACCCTGCCACCGCGTGTCCGATCTTGAAACCGATTCTAGGTCTCGAAAAGGGGAGTGTCATGTCGCACCAAGATGGGTACGTGGATGCCGACTACCTCGACCTCACGACGCGCCTGATGGCGCCAAGCAAGCATCGTAGCTACGAGCTGATGCACCTCGTGCGCGGATACAAAGTGCTGGACCTGGGCTGCGGCCCTGGGTCCGACACCTTGGCCCTCAGTGACATCGTCGGTCCTGAGGGCGAGGTCCACGGCGTCGACCACGATGCCCAGATGGTGGCACAAGCCGACGAGCGCGCGCGAGCCGCAGGCGTGAGCGCCCGCGTTTGGCACCGAGAAGCGGACGCTGCTGCCTTGCCTTGGCCAAACGGCTTCTTCGACGCCAGCCGCAGTGAACGAGTGTTCCAACACCTGCGAAACCCGATCGGCGCGCTCGCCGAGATCGTTCGGGTCACACGCTCGGGCGGCTGGGTCGTCGTCCTTGATAGCGACTGGGCCACGTTCTCAATCGATACCGATGAACCCGAGCTCGAGCGGCGATTGGTTCGTTTTCATGCTGAGCGGAGGATGAACAACCCGTACTCGGGACGGATGCTGCACCGCTTCTTCAGGAGTCACGGGCTGGAGGAGCCTGTCGTCGAGGTCTGGCCCGTGGTTCTGACTGACTATGCCCTGGCTCGACGCATCATGCAGCTGGATCAGATTGCGCAAGAGGCGCAGGCGGCGGGCGCACTCGATGAACCGGAGTTGCGACGCTGGCACGCGAGCCTCGACCGATCAGTGTCAGCGGACGGTTTCTTCGCGAGTGTGAACGGCGTAACGGTCGCTGGGCGCAAACCGTGAATCGGGTGACCGCGACGTGCGTAACCCGGCGTACTCCCTTGGCAGAGGCCCTCGGCCCGAGCTGCCGGCAAGGCCTGAAGGGGGCAGGCACCGGCAGCCAGTTGCGGGGGCTTCTCGCATGCGCGACCTGCCTTCACGCGATCATCATCCAGCCGGGCCGCAGGCCGGCATTGACCGAGGTCCTGCCGCTCCCGGGAGGGTTGCCCCAGCGGGGGCCATGATTCACGTGCTCGTGGCCCCAGCCCTCGCGGCCGGTTCCGGCGCCAACCGGCTCCCCGGCGGCGGACCGTCAGGCCCTCCGCGACGCGGCGCCTACCTTCGCCCCGGATGTCTCCGGCAGCCGACGGCGTACGCCTCCCTGAGCCACGTCCTGACGCGGGCGTCGAGCTGCCGGGGCCCGGTGATGCGGACCAGGTGCACGTGTGCGTGGGGGTAGATGGTTTGGATTCTGTGGAAGCGCGGGTGCTCGATCCGGCGCGGTAGCCAGAAGCCGATGTCGAGCCAACGCGTCCGCGGCACGGCGGCCGCGAAGCGCACGCGCACCATGAACCCCACCCGGTCGGGGTAGGGGAGCAGCTTGACCGGCCCGCAGGTCTCCACCATCGCGCGGAACCGGTCGAAGAGCCTCCGGATGGCCGCGGGCTTGCCTGCGAAGGGCTCCTCCAGGGTGTGGTGCGTGCATGAGTGATACATGTTCGCGGTGACGAACTGGTTCCCGCAGCGCGGACAGGCCCAGAGGGGACGCGCCGCGTCGCGCCGTCGCGCCGGCGCTCGCTCGCCGAGAACGTGTCCGGCGGTCGAACGGATCCGCTGCTGCCGCGTCTCCGGCGTCCGGGCATCGTCAATGTAGCGCAGCAGCTCGCGGCGATGCGACGGCGAGAGCGCGTCGAAGGCGGCGCGGGCCCTCTTCATGAGCCTGAGGCCGGCGGCGACATCCGCCGGTGGCCGGACGGTCCCGGGCCGGGTCGCGCGCAGCGCGAAGGACACCGTATCGCCAATCGCCACGCCGGCCGCGCTCCTCATCCCGCCGTTGACGTAGAGGCGATGCCGCCCGCGTCCCACCGGGATCAACGTGCCGCGGATCGGGGCCCGCCCGAGCGTGCCCTCGAAGCCGATCCTCCCCGTGCTGGCGAAGGCGGCGAAGGCGCGGCTCACGGCCTGCGGCACGTCCACGTAGGGGTTCGGCCCCTGCCTGCGGATCACGGCACGGAACCGTCGCGCGCGCGGTCGCCGGCGACTCGGGGCGGTGCTCATGGAGCCCATGCTACACGGCGCCCACGGCTCGTTCCACGGACCGTCGCGAGCGGCCCGGCCCGTGCCCGCCCGCGCGTCCCGTGCCCGCTGGGCGACGCCGCCCGCTCGCCCACCTCCGTGCCGGCCGCCGCCTGTCTTCGCACGCGGGCGCGCGGCGTTGAAGCGGCGCCGCCGCGCTCTTAGAATGCCGCGCGAGCGGGCGACCCACGGGTCCGCCTCCGGAGAGAAGCCATGAGCGCCCCAGAGAGGCAGATCCAGCTGGACGTCCGGGAACTCCCGACCCACTGGTACAACATCATCCCCGACCTCCCCGAGCCCCTTCCTCCTCCCAGGGACCCCGAAGAAGGTCCATCCCGGGTCGAGCAACTGCCCAACCTGCTGATCCACGAGTGCCTGGGGCAGGAGATGTCCACCGAGAGATGGATCGAGATCCCCGGGGAGCTGCGCGAGCTCTACCTCCAGGCCGGCCGGCCGCGGCCGCTCTTCCGCGCGCTCGGCCTGGAGCAGGCGCTCGGCACGCCGGCACAGCTCTACTACAAGTCGGAGTTCTACAGCCCGACCGGCAGCCACAAGGTCAACACCGCGCTGGCGCAGGCCTACTACGCCCGCCGGGAGGGTTACAAGCGGCTGACGACCGAGACCGGCGCCGGGCAGTGGGGGACGGCCCTGGCGTACGCGGCGTCCCTGGTGGGTCTCGCGTGCACGGTCTACTGGGTGCGCGCGGTCTACAACTGGAAGCCGCAGCGGCTCGGTTTCATGAAGATGCTCGGGGCCGACGTGCACGCCTCCCCGAGCCCGCGGACCGAGTCGGGGAGGAAGCTCTACGATCGGGATCCGAACCATCCCGGCTCGCTGGGGATCGCGATCTCCGAGGGGCTGGAGGACGCGCGGAGCGACCCGGGCGCGGTCTACTGCCTGGGCTCGGTCCTGAATCACGTCCTCATGCACCAGACCATCATCGGGCTCGAGACGCAGAAGCAGTTCGAGAAGATCGGCGTCTATCCCGACCTGGTGATCTCCTGCCTGGGCGGCGGGAGCAACTTCGGCGGGTTCGCGCTGCCGTTCCTCGGCGACGTGTTCACGAAGGGCAGGAAGACCCGCTTCATCGCCGCGCAGAGCCAGTCCGCGCCGAACCTCCAGGGCGAGTACCGCTACGACTTTGCCGACCATGCGGAGATCACGCCGCTGCTCAAGATGTACACGCTCGGGCACCGGGCCGAGATGGCGCCGATCAAGGGAGATGGGCTCCGCTACCACGGCTGCTCGCCGATCCTGAGCCTGCTGCGCCACCTGGGCTTCATCGACACGGTCGCCTATCCCGCCGACGAGAGGCACGTCTTCGAGCACGCCCTGACCTTCCTGCGAACCGAGGGCTTCCTGCCGGCGCCCGAGTCCGCCTACAGCGTGTGCTGCGCCATGGACGAGGCCCTCGAATGCAAGCGGACGGGCGAACCGAAGGTCATCGCGTTCAACATCAGCGGGCACGGCTTCATGGACATCGAGGGGTACCGGGAGGTGCTCGGCTTCGACCGGGAGACCGCGTCCGAGAAGGAATGGCACGCAGTCCTTGGGTTCTGAGCCCCGCCGGCCCGCAGTCGAAGTCCTCCGGCCGCAGCGGGCATCGACGTTGTCGCACGGGGGCGCGACACGTGCAGCCTGACGCGTCCGTACCGCCCGGACCGGGAGCATCCGGCACCCAAACGACGGAGGCCGCACCATGACCGACCGCTCGCCCTGGTGGCGCGGGGTCACCCGTTACCAGTGGCTCGTGCTGCTGGTGGCGTGGATGGGCTGGGTGTTCGATTCGATGGACGCCACGCTCTACGTGGTCGTGCTCACCCCCGCGCTCAAGGAGCTGATGGGCGCGGCTACCACCGGCGATGCGATCGCCGCACGCGGCGGCCTCATCCTGGCGGTCTTCCTGATCGGCTGGGCGGTGGGCGGCGTGCTGTTCGGCGTGTTCGCCGACCGCGTGGGGCGCACCCGCGCGCTGGTCTGGACCATCCTGATCTACGCGGTCTTCACCGGCATGGCCGCGCTCTCGCGCACCTGGTGGCACCTCGCGGCGTTCCGCTTCCTCACCGCCATCGGCGTGGGCGGGGAGTGGGCGGCGGGCGCGGCGCTGGTCGCCGAGGTGTGGCCGGCGCGCGCCCGCATCATGGCGGGAGGGGTGCTCCACTCGGCGTGGGCGGTGGGCGTGTTCTTCGCCGGCGCCGTGAACTACGCGGTCGGTCCGTACAGCTGGCGCGCGGTGTTCCTGGTGGGCGTACTGCCCGCGCTGGTCGCCCTCATCGTGCGGCGCAACGTGCGCGAGCCCGAGATGTGGCACGAGGCGGTCGCGAAGCGCCGCGCGGGCGCCGGCGCCGAGCTCTCGGTGGGCCGGGTGCGCGAGCTGTTCCGGCCCGGCCTCGCGCGCTCGACGGTGGTCGGCTCCCTGATGGCGTTCGTCGCGGTGTTCGGCCTGTGGGGCGTCACCTACTGGACGCCGGTGCTCATCCGCAACGTCCCCGACGCCGCGCGCATCGCCGAGTCCGCGACCGTGCACCGCGTGAGCGCGGGCGTGATGATCCTCAACGTCGGCGCGCTGCTCGGCTACCTGGCGTTCGCGCCGCTCACCATCCGGGTCGGCAGGCGATGGGCTTTCTTCGTCTTCTTCCTGGGCGCGCTGGTGATGGTGCCGGTCCTGTTCCACACCGTCAGGAGCTACGCCCACGTGCTGTGGCTGCTGCCGCTGCTCGGTTTCTTCACCAACGGCATCTTCACCGGCTTCGCCATCTATTTCCCCGAGCTCTACCCGACGCGCCTGCGCACCACCGGCGCGGGCTTCTGCTTCAACTTCGCCCGCGTGTTCGCCTCCACGGGGCCGTTCCTGACCGGCGCGCTCACCGGGCTGTTCGGCTCGTTCACGCACGCGGTGACCGCGGTGGGCATGATCTACCTGCTCGGGTTGCTCTTGCTGCCGTTCGCGCCCGAGACGAAGGGCCGCGACCTGCCGGCGTGAACGCGGCGCGGCCTGGACGCGCGTTGACGCCGTCGTCGCGCTCGCGTACCTTGTCTCGCTCATGCGCCTCATTCGCATACTGAGCACAGTCTTTCTGGTCGCCACGACCGGCTGGACCCAGCCGGGCGTGGCCGTGCTCTGCATCTCCCCGGGCGCGCACATCGCCATCGAGCCGGGCCAGGAGCGGTGTGCCACCCCTGCCGATCTCGGCCGACGAGACCCGACCGCATGCACCGCTGGCTGGGCGCATGCAGAGACCTGCTGCGTGCCGTGCGCCGATTTGCCGCTTGGGTCCTCTGTCTTTGTCCGGGCGACCGGATCGAACGGCGACGTTCAGCAACTGAAGTGTCCCGCCCCGCTCGCGGTCTCTGCCGCTCCGCTTCCCATTGAGTCCCTCGTCGCGGGCCGCTCTTTCTGCGCCGCGCTCCACGGCGTGGTCCCGCTCTCCAGACCCGCCCTCCAGACCGTAGCTCTCCGCTGCTGATCTTCTTCGCTGGCGCGCTGCCTCTCTGAGGCGCAGCGCGCGACCGGGTAGAACCTCGCCACGTTCCCGATCGTCCAGTGAAGGAGTTTCCCCGTGCAGCTTCGCCACCGCCTGGGCCGCGCCTCGGCGCCTGTCCCAGCCTTCATCGTTGCCGCGTTCCTCTCGGTCGCCGCCACGCTCGGCCCCACCGCCGCGGGTGCGGATGTCCTCTCTCTCGACTCTTGCCTGGCGATCGCTGCCCATCGCAGTCCGCAGATCACGGCCGCGGACCGCGAGGTCGAAGCAGCGAGGGCAAGGCTACGGCAGGCGCTGGCGTTGGAGCCGCCGACGCTCGCCTACGACGTCGGCAAGCTCGGCACCCCGGTAAGCCCTGAGGAGCGGGAGGCCTCGCTTCGCCTGTCGCAGGGGCTGCCCTTGCCGATGCAGCGAAGCCGCGCCGGCCGGGTCGCGCGCCTCGAGGTGGCGCTGGCGGAGGCCTCCCGTGAGTCGCGGCGCCTGCGCCTGCAGGCCGATGTGACCCGGGCCTATCGACGGCTGCAGGCCGATCAGGCGACGCTTCGCGTGCTCTCAGGTCTGCGGAGCACGGTAGCTGATCTCGAAGAAGCGACGAAGGTCCGGTTGCGCGCCGGTGGGGCCAGGTATCTCGACGTTCTCCGGGCGCGGTCCGAGCGTGCCCGCCTCGAAAACGACCTGGTCGAGACCGAGCGGGCGCTGCGCAACGACATGCACACGCTCAACACCTTGATGGCTCGGAGAGCCGACGAGGCTCTGGAGCCGGCCGACGCCCTCGCCTTCGTCGCGCTGGGGGACACGCTTCCGGCCATCCTCGCCCGTGCCCGTGAGACGAGGCCCGGCCTGCGCGCCGCCCGCTTGAGCGTCGAGCGGCAGCAAGCCGCCACCAGCCTCGCGCGCAGCGCTCTGCTGCCGGCGCCCGAGCTTTCCCTGGGCCTCGACCGCGTCCCCGGTGTGACCGCCCCGGGCATCGGCGGCTCCATCGCCCTCAGCCTGCCCTTTGCTCCATGGACCGATCGGAGGGCGCGCATCCAGGAATCCGAGGCGCTGCGGGGCGCAGCCCAGGCCGGGCTGGACGCTTCCGAGCGGAGCCTCGACCTGGCGCTCCGCAACGCCTACCAGGAGACCACCGCCACGGCCGCCCAGGTGGCCAGCTTAGAGCGACAGCTGCTACCCGATGTCACGGATGCCATCCAGTCGGCCACGCGCGGCTACCAGTTCGGGCAGATCGATGGACTCGAGCTGTTCGAGACGCTCCGGACCTACCGCGGCGTACAGCTGGAGCACGTCCGGGCGCTGCTCAACTACCACCTGGCCCTCACCGACCTCGACACTCTGGAGTGATGACATGTCGAAGCTGAGTTCCGTCCGTCCCCTTGCGTTCGCCATGGCGTTGCTCCTGGCAGCGGTCTCGATGGGGTGCAGCAAGGCAAAGGAGGCCGAGCCGGTGGAAAACCGGGCGCCGGACTCGCTGGTGCACGTTCCTGCCACGGCAGTAGGCACCGGCGAGCTCCGCATCGAGCCCGCGGCGCTGCGTCCTCTCGCCGACACCCTGGCCGTGTCGGGGGAGATCCAGGCGAACCCGCTCAAGGTCGCTCATGTCTCCGCGCGCGTTTCGGGCACCATCCAGAGCCTCGCGGCGGTCGCCGGCGACCGGGTGCGCCGGGGCCAGATCCTGGCAACGCTCTACAGCCCGGAGTTCCTCGCCGCGCAGTCCGACTTCCTGCTCGCCCACGAGCGGGCGGAGCGCGCGAAACTGGCCGGCAGCCCCGACGCCGGCTCGCTGCAGAGCATCGCGCAGTCAGCCGGCCACCGGCTGGAGGTTCTCGGCGCAGCTGCGAGCGATTTGGAGACCATTCACCGCACTCACGAGACCATTCCCTATCTTCCCTTGCGGAGCCCGATCGCGGGCGTGGCGACGGAGGTCGAGGCGGCTGTCGGCAAGCAGGTCACGGCGGGCACCGACCTCTTCGGCATCTCCGACCTCTCCGAGGTCTGGGCGGTCGTAGAGGCCTACGAGCGCGACATCGGCACCCTCAGCGCGGGGCAGCCCACCGAGATCGGCGCCACCGCCTACCCGTGGCGGAGATTCGCGGGGCACGTCAGCAGCCTCGAAGGCACGATGAAAGAAGCGACGCGCACGATGAGCGTCCGCCTCCGAGTGGAGAACCCGGGGCTCGCCCTCAAGCCGGGGATGTTCGTCTCGGCCCGCGTCGCGACGGGCAGGACGCGGCAGGCGGTCGTCCTCAGCGAGGCCGCGGTCCAGGATCTGGGCGACCGCAAGGTCGTGTTCGTGGCGCTCTCCGATTCGGAGTTCGTGGCCCGACCGGTGGACGTGCGCCCGCTTGGCGGCGACCTGGTGGAGGTCACCCAGGGGCTCCGGCCGGGGACACGGGTCGCGGTCCAAGGGGCGTTCCTCGTCAAGTCCCAGGCGCTCAAGGGCGAACTCGGAGAAGAGTGACCCATGGAACGCATCGTCTCGTTCGCACTGCGCCAGCGGCTGCTCGTCATCCTGGGCTGCGTGGGCCTGCTCTTCCTCGGCATCCAGGCCGTGCGCCAGGTGCCGATCGACGCCTTCCCCGACGTCACCAACATTCAGGTCCAGATCCTCGCCGAAGCGCCAGGCATGGCCCCGGTCGAGGTCGAGCAGCTCGTGACCTACCCGGTCGAGGTGGCCATGGGCGGGCTGCCCGACGTCACCCAGGTGCGCTCGCTCTCGAAGCTCGGTCTCGCAGTGGTGACGGTGGTCTTCAAGGACCACGTCAACACCTACTTCGCGCGGCAACTCGTGTTCGAGCGGCTCCAGCAGGCCCGGGAGAAGCTGCCTCCCGGTGTGGACGTCGAGCTCGGGCCGATCTCGACTGGGCTTGGCGAGATCTACCAGTACACGCTCGAGAGCCGCACGCGGGATGCGATGGAGCTCCGCACCCTCCAAGATTGGGTGGTGCGTCCCATCCTCCGCTCCGTTCCCGGGGTCACCGACGTCAACAGCTTCGGTGGCTTCGTGAAGCAGTACCAGGTACTGGTCCGTCCCGAGCAGCTGACCAGCTACCACCTCACCCTCGAGCAAGTGCTCGCGGCGCTTGCCGCGAACAACACCAACGCCAGCGGCGGGTACATCGAGCACCACGGCGAGCAGTATGTGGTGCGCGGCCTCGGTCTCGCCCAGTCCGCCGACGACCTGGGCAAGATCGTCGTGGCCACCCACGACGGCACTCCGATCTACGTGCGCAACCTCGCCGACGTCGTCGTGGGGCCAGAGCCCCGCCAGGGCTTCGTTACCCGCGACGCCAGGGGCGAGGCCGTCGCCGGCATCGTGCTCATGCTCAAGGGGGCGAGCGGCCGCGACGTGGTCGCGGCGGTCAAGGAGAAGGTCAAGACGGTGCAGAAGGCGCTGCCGGCGGACGTGCGCCTCGTCCCCTTCTACGACCGCACCGAGCTCGTCAACCGGGCGATCCACACCGTCACGACAGCGCTCCGCGAGGGAGCCCTGCTGGTGGTCATCGCGCTCATCCTGTTCCTCGGGAACCTGCGCAGCGCCATGGTGGTGACGATGGTCCTGCCGGTTTCGGCGCTGGTCGCGTTCATCTTCCTCAAGGGCGCGGGTCACTCGGCGAACCTCATGTCCCTGGGTGGGCTCGCGATCGGGGTCGGCATGATCGTGGACGGGGCCGTCGTGATGATGGAGAACATCTACCGTCATCTCGTGGAGGCGCACGGCAGTCGCAACGTGGTCGAGGTCGTCCGCGACGCGGCGCGAGAGGTCGCCCGACCGATCGTCTTCGGCATCTCGATCATCGCGGTGGTGTTCCTCCCGCTCTTCACCCTGGAGGGCATGGAGGGGAAGATGTTCTCCCCGCTCGCCTTCACCATCACGGCCGCGTTGATCGGCTCGCTCGTGTTCTCGCTGACGCTGGTCCCGGTCGCAGCGAGCTACCTCCTCCGGGGTAAGCTCTCGGAGCGGGACACCCCCGTGGTCGCCTGGTGCAAGCGCGCGTACGTCGCCGGCCTGCGCTGGTCGCTCAGGCACTGGCGCATCCCGATCGGCGCTGCGCTGGCCGGGCTGGTCATCAGCCTGGTTCTCTTCACCCGGCTCGGCCGCGAGTTCCTCCCGCCCCTCGACGAAGGCGCGATCGGGCTCCAGACCTTCCGGCTGCCCAGCATCTCGCTGTCCATGTCTCGCAGCCTCGAGCTCCAGGTGGAAGAGGTGCTCCGGTCGTTCCCCGAGGTCGAGACCGTGGTCTCCAAGACCGGGCGCGCCGAGATTGCCTCGGACCCCATGGGCCTCGAGGTGAGCGACGTGATCGCCAACCTCCGCCCGCGACGGCTCTGGCGCACCGCGCGGACCAGGGAGGAGCTGGTCGAGAAAGTCCGCGAGCGTCTGGAGCGCATCCCCGGCGCAACCTTCAGCTTCTCTCAACCCATCCAGTTGCGAGTGGACGAGCTGGTCTCCGGAGTCAAGGCGCAGCTCGCCGTGAAGATCTTCGGGGACGACCTCAACGTCCTCCGCGAGAAGGGCGAGGCCGTGCGCCGCGCGGTGAGCCGCGTGCGGGGCGTCGCCGACCTCAACGTGGAGCGAGTCGCTGGCACAGCCTATCTCGAGGTCCAGATCGACCGCGACCGGATCGCCCGCTACGGCATCAACGTCGCGGAAGTCCAGGGCATCGTCGAGACGGCGCTCGGGGGCAAGGAAGCCACGCAGATGCGTGAGGGCCAGCGCCTCTTCGCCGTAGTCGTGAAGTTCCCCGAGGCGGTTCGCTCGGACCCGGCCCGCCTGTCCAACCTCCTCGTCACCGCCAGCGATGGGACTCGAGTGCCCCTCGGCCAGCTCGCCACGATCCGAGTGGTCGAAGGCCCCGCTCAGGTGAGCCGCGAGAACGGGCAGCGGCGGATCGTCGTCGAGTGCAACGTCGTTGGCCGCGACATCGGGTCGTTCGTCGCCGACGCCCAGCGCGCCGTGGCTCGCGAGGTGCCGCTGCCGCCCGGGTACTTCGTGACCTGGGGCGGTCAGTTCGAGAACCAGCAGCGGGCCATGGCGAAGCTCTCGATCGTCGTGCCGATCGTGGTCCTGCTCATCTTTCTGCTCCTGTTCACGAGCTTCGGCTCGCTGCGCAACGCGTTCCTCATCATCCTCAACGTCCCGTTCGCCCTGGTGGGCGGGGTCATCGGGCTGTTCCTCTCGGGGCAGGACCTGAGCGTCGCCGCCTCGGTCGGGTTCATCGCCCTGTTCGGCGTCGCGGTCCTCAACGGGGTGGTCATGGTCTCGTACTTCAACCAGTTGCGGCGCGAGGGCGCGAGCCTCGAGGAGGCGGTCCTCAAGGGCGGCGAGCTGCGCTTGCGGCCGGTGCTCATGACGGCACTGGTCGCCAGTCTGGGCCTCATCCCCCTGCTCTTCGCCTCAGGCCCGGGTTCAGAGATTCAACGGCCGCTGGCGGTGGTGGTGGTCGGTGGCCTCGTGACCTCGACACTGCTCACCCTGTTCGTGCTGCCCATCCTCTATCGGTGGTTCGAGCGCCGAGAGGTCGAATTCTGATGCCGCGGTCTCCTCAGAATGCCAACGCGGAGGTGGTCATGGCAGAGTGGTTCGCATGTGCGGTCGCGGCGGCGTTGCTCTACGGTCTCCACCAGGTCTTCACCAAGCTGGCGGCTCCTCATATCGGGGATGGTCTCGGGGGGTTCACCGTAGAGGCGAGCGCCACGCTGACAATCGGCCTGTACCTGGCGGTCCTCTGGCTGTCCGGGAGCCGGCAGCAGAAAGTCAGCCCTCCGGGGTTCGTCTACTCGGTCCTGACCGGCGTCTGCGTTGGACTCGGAACCATCGCTTTCTTCCTCCTCTTCCAGAAGGGAGGCCCACTCTCGGCGGTTCCGATGGTGCTGGCCCTCGGTGCTGCCGTCATGGCGCTGGTCGGGATCGTCTGGTTCAAGGAGCCAGCCAGCCCTGGCCGTGTTCTCGGGATCACCCTTTCGATTGTTGGCCTGTTCCTGCTCAGGAAGTAGCCGGGAGCGTTCTAGAGGTGCACATGAAGCGAGTCGAAGCCTACATCCAGCCGTTCATGCTCCAGCGGGTTCTGCGCGAGCTCCGGGAGATCCACGCCCACGGCCTCACGATCTGCGACGTCCGCGGATTCGGTCGCGAGAAGGACGAGAGCTATCCCCACGACTCGGCCGACTACGCGGTGGACTTCACGCCCAAGGTGAAGCTCGAAATCCTCTGCCAGGACGGCCAGGTGGAGGCCGTCGTCGAGGCGATCATCAAGGGTGCGCACTCGGGTCGTCGCGGAGACGGCAAGGTGTTCGTGACCGACGTCCAGCGCATCGTGAGCGTGCGCAACCGCGAGACGGGTGACGCAGCCATCTAAATCATTTCGCATGAATCGGAGAAGTCCGACCAGGCTGACTTGAAAGTCGTGAGACCTGCCCTGTATCTCTTGGTTTGGGTCGCATCAACAACGCCAGGAGACAGGGAGGTCTCACGATGGTTCCACGGCTGCATCT
>JACRPT010000039.1 GCA_016223045.1 Candidatus Eiseniibacteriota bacterium | reverse complement strand
CAAGGGCCATCGGCATCTCCCGCAATTGGTCAGCGCGCTCGGGCGCGCGTTGAACCTCAAGCAGCAGTACCGGATGCAGAAGGCCGCGTGATCACACCAAGGAGCCGTGGAGAATTCCAACTAAGAATGGGCTTGACTCCTGGACTCTGCGTCCATTCCTCTCGGGCCGATCCACATCCACTCACCGCGCCTACCTCCACTTGTCCTGGCTCTCTCGCGCACTTGGCGGTCTTTCCTCCCCGGTTACGCCATCGTAGACAACTAGCTGTCCGACCCTCTTCCCCGCCGCCGCTTCCTCTTCCGCCATGTCCTCACAGGTGCAGCACACGACCAAACCCATGGCCGGGCACCGCGCGTCCGCGGTCCTCGTAGTCCGCACGATTGTCCCCATCTCATCCCGGTAGAGTCTGAACCTCTCTCCGAATGCGTCCCCTTCCTCCCGAAACGTCTCCCCGAAGCACTTCCCGCAGGCCAGCAGCTCAAGGCCCACGTACGGAGACCTGCCACTCCGACTCTTCGTCAGGTTCGTCATCGCATCTCTCCCTTCGCGTCCCTCAGTACTGTGCCTTCGCGACAACCCGGGCCAACATGGTCGCGGTCTCAGCGTCCTTTCAGGTCCCGAGATGGCCTTCTGGGTCGCTCAGCTTCACTCTGGCCCTGAACGTCACGAAGAATCAAGAATTGAGGTGAGTGGTTCTGTCCCGACGTCGGTTGAAGAGTCTCGTGGCGCCTCTTCCGATGGGATCGGCCTCGAGATCGGCTTCGCAGGAAGCCCGGACAGCCACGAGCTTGAGGTCGCTTGATACTTGAGTCATGGTCACGCGGCCACTTGGCCGAACTGCCGGAGGCCGCGGTTCCCATCGGAGGGCATCCCCGACCAGAAACAGCAGCTGGGGATCGCGCAGGCGACGGGAGCGGGCGACTTCCTCATCTAAGCACGATGGCTCGCGCTGCCACCGAACGCGCGCCCTGCGTGAGCCGCACCCAGTAGATCCCGGCGGGGAGGTGCGAGCCGCGCGCGAGGTCCAGCGTGTGGCGGCCGGGCGCGGGTTGATCGAACGCGTGAGCGCGCACGCGACGCCCGGACACGTCGAGTAGCTCGAGCCGCGCCGGTGCGGCCACGGGCAGGGTGAACGAGATCACGAGGTCGCCCGCGGTCGGGTTGGGGCGCGGCGGCTCGAGGACGAAGCTGAGCGCCGGGATCGCCACCTCGACCTCGGCGGTGAGGATCGCCGAAGCCCCTTCGCCGAAGCGCAGGCGGTAGGCGTAGCGGGCGCCCGGGCGCACGTCGCGGTCCTCGAAGGTGAAGCGCCCGGTGCCGTCGGCCATGAGGCGCGCGCGGTCGCTCCAGGTGGCATCGTCGCGGCGCATCACGGTCGCGACGCCAGGCGGGGTGCCGGCGGCGAACCAGGTGAGGAGCGCGCGGCCGTCCACGACGCGCGCGTCCACGAGCGAGACCAGCGCCGGCGTGGGTCCGGCGGGGAACGTGTTCGCGAGCACGCAGACGCCACCGTACGCGTAGAGGCCCTTGTAGCCGATGATGAGCTCCGGCATGCCGTCGCGGTCGAGATCCCCGGCGGCCAGGGAGCCCGGGTATTCCTCGACGGTCGTGAAGTCGTCCCAGGAGTTCGGGCGGTCGAAGGTGCCGTCCCCCTGGTTCATCCGCACCTGAAGGTAGCCCCGTCCGATACCGTCGTGCCCGACAGAGGCCATGTCGGGCGCACCGTCGCGGTCGAAGTCGGCGAGGAGGACCACTGCCTCCTCGCCGGTGCCCCTGTCGTACCGGGCCTCAGCCCCGAACGTGCCGTCGCCCTGATTGAGGAGCACCGAGGTCGGCGCGCTCCCGGGACTGGAGTCGGTGTAGATGACGAGGTCCGGGCTGTCGTCGCGGTCGAGATCGGCGGCGAGCACGCCGAGCGGTGTGAACCGCCAGCCCGGGTAGCCGGAGTCCGCCACCTCGAGACCCTGCACGCGGTGGAATGCGCCCGCACCATCGTTGTGCAACACCTCGAGCGAGTCGGCGCTCACTGAGCTCTGCGGATGCCAGGCCACGGCGAGATCGGCGCGCCCGTCGCCGTCGAGGTCGCCGCAGCCGATGGCGCACCACGAGCGGAGCCCGGGCCGCACCGCGATGGAGTCGGGGAACGCCCCCGCGCCGTCGTTCGGCAGGACGCGCACCGAATCGTCCGCCGTCCGCACCAGCAGGTCCGGGGTCCCGTCGCCGTCGAAATCGGCGATGCCGAGCATCCGGCGCCCCGGGCACGGGACGCCGGGCGCCAGCGTCCCGTCGGTCTGGCAGAGCCGCACGGAGAACGCGCCCCCGGCGGAGAGGACGACATCGGTGAGTCCGTCGCCGTTCAGATCCGAGGCCGCCGCCAGCTCTCCGGGCCCGAGGTCCACGGGATCGGCGAGGCGTCCGTCGCCCTCCGCCGCCATCAGGAGCAACCTCCCGCCCCGGCTCGCGACCACGTCGCTGTAGCCGGTCCCCGCGAAGTCCACGGCCGCCACGCGGGTCCAATCGTACGAATCGTGGGGTGTCAGGTAGTAGTCCTGCACGCCCTCGAAGACCGGGCCGCGCATCCTGCGCATGATCCACAGCAGGCTCGGGTCCGGATAGTAGCTGCTGGGACGGGCGGCCGCGACCAGATCCTCGCTGCCGTCTCCGTCCACATCGGCGAGCCCCAACGCCGTCGCTATCGTGACGGAGTAGCTCGGCCAGAAGAAGTAGCGCGCGCCGCCTGCAAACGCGCGGCGGCCTGTGTTCCGAACCCATGCCAGAATGCTCCCGTGGTCTGTCGAGCCGGGAGAGAACGCCATCACCAGGTCGGACCTGCCGTCGCGATCCAGGTCGGCGGCCGCCATGCCATAGCAGTCGCCGTACGCCACGAAATGGTCGTCGCGGCTCGCGAATCCCCCCGCGCCGTCGTTCCACAACACGTTGAAGGCGTCATAGGTGGACACCGCGACGTCGGTCCAGCCGTCGCCGTCGTAGTCGGCGGCCGCCACCTCGAGGGTTCGGCCGCCGGTCGGATAGAGCAGCTCGAGGTCGAGTGTGCCGTCCCCGGCGTTGTGCCACACGGTCACGGTCGGACATCCCGCGTTCGCGACGATCACGTCCACCGCGCCGTCCGCGTCCAGGTCCGCGAAGCCAATGCCGGCCGCGCCCGCGCCGGTCGGGTACTCGACGCCCGCCGCGAATCCCGCGCTGCCACGATGGATGAACACCGAGATGCTGCCCGGGGAGTAGTTGCTCACCACCAGGTCGGGCAGGCCGTCGCCATCGAGGTCGCCGGCGGCCACGTAGTCGGACCAGGGTCCGGCGGCGTAGCTGCGGGCCGGCGCGAACGTGCCGTCGCCGCGGCCGTCCAGCACTTCGAGGCGGCCGGGGTTCGTGTTGATTGCCACGGCGAGGTCCTGATTCCCGTCGTCGTTGAAGTCTCCGGCGGTGACCCAGTAGGGCGGGCCGTCGAGCACGATTGTGTCGAAGTCCGTGTAGTTCGCCAGGCCGTTGTTGAGGAAGATCCGGATCGCGTGTTGTTCGTACTCGGCGGCCGCGATGTCCATCTGGCCGTTGCCGCGGAATCTGGCGATCGCCAGCGAGAAGCACCAGCCACCCAGGGGATAGCCCTGTCCGACGCTGAAGGGGGTTGCCTGACCCGCGGTCGCGTCCGCAGCGGCGGCCTTGCCGGCCGCGGCCCCCGGCGGCGGCGCCTGCTCCGCGACCGGGATGCCGGACAGCGAATCCGGCCCGCGGGTGTGGAAGCCGAATCCGGTCGCGGGGTCGGGCACGAATCGCTCCATCCACTCCGGCGGGCGCGGCGCCTCCTCGGGCCTGAGCGGGGCGATCGGCACGTGTCGGACCGGCTGGAGCTCGAACGCCGCGCCCGGCGCAACGAGGCCGAGCGACAGCACGAGAGCGCACGCGCCGGCTTCGCGCGTCCTCATCTCAGGACCACCGCGCGGCCGCTGAGCCGGCGGGCCTCGGTCCGCAACTCGTAGAAGTACATGCCCGCGCCGGCCGGGTGCCCGCGCTCGTCATCGCCGTCCCATGCGACGAATGCGGCGGTCGTTCCCGGCACCGGCTTCCTGCTCGGTTCCATTCGTGGTGTCTCGCTCGGGAGGGGGAGAAGACGAGCCACTGGACGCGTGCGCGTCACGCAACATCGGGGCCAGTTGAGACGTCACATGAAGGGCGGGACCGCGATGCTTGACCGCCGGAGGATTGCGCGGCGGCGCTCTTTGGGCCTCGCTTCGCGCGGGAGGTCGGCTGCGGAAGAAGTGTCGCCCGCGCCGTCACCGCGAGGGCGGCCTCGTGGAGCGGCTACCCGTGCGCGGCGCGGCTTCCGTCGGCGCGCGCGTCCGGCCTGTGACGCGCGGCGCGGTCTTCCGGCGTCGAGCACGCCGCGCACAGCGCGTCGTGCAGCTCGGCGGTTTCCACCGGGCGCACCGCGAAGTAGACCGGGCGCAGCGCCTGGATGGCGCGCCGGATCTCGAGCGTGGCCTCGCCCGCCACGATGACGAGCGGCAGGTCGGGAGCGACCCGGCGCAGGAAACGGAGCGCGACCAGGTCGTCCTCGCGCCCGGGGGCGAGCGAGAACAGGACGACGCCGGGCTGCCGGACGGAGATCTCCTCCAGCAACGCCTCGGTGGTCGCGACCTTCACGGGCACGCACCCGCAGGCGGGCAGGATCGCCATCAGGGAGTCGGCGTCCCCGGAGGACTCGTAGAGCAGCACCGTGGGTTCCATGCTCCGTGAGCTTTGCAATCGCGGTGCCACGCGTCGGGGCGGCCGGGGCCGCGTCCGGGCCTCGCAGGCGCAAGCGCCGGCGCATTCGGCGGGCCTCGTCGGGGCTTCCCGACACCGGGGCCCTGCCACGCTGTCAGGACGGCCCCGACACCTGACATGCATAAGCGGACGTGGGGCCGCCGGAAGGCGACCGGCAGAGCCCGGGTCGCGAGAAGCCCGGTCTCGCAGCGGTGGCCGTCCTGCCGCGGTCCCGGGGGGAAGCGACCAACGTAGCCCCGGCCGCCGGAAGGCAGGTCTACGACGGCTGGATCTCGCCGATCTCCTGGAGCTTGCGGTAGAGGGTCCGCTCGCTGATGCCGAGGATGTGCGCCGCCTTCTGGCGGTGCCCCTTGCACTCGTGGAGCACGCGGCGGATGTAGCTCTTCTCGGCCTCCTCCAGGGTGAGGAGCCCGGTGGCCTCGTCCTCGGCGCCGAACGAGGGGCCCATGCGGATGCCCATGGGCAGGTGCTGGCGTTCGATCTCGTCGCCGTCGCACAGGATCAGCGCGTGCTCGATGACGTTCTTGAGTTCCCGCACGTTCCCGGGCCAGGGGTAGCGCGAGAGCGCCTCCATGGCCTCGGCCGAGACCGTGGCCGCGCGCTTGGACGCGATCGAGGAGTGGTGGATGAAGTGCTCGACCAGCAGCGGGATGTCGTTGCGGCGCTCGCGCAACGGCGGAATGGTGATGGCGAAGACGTTGAGCCGGTAGTAGAGGTCCTCGCGGAATCCCCCCTCCTTCATCATCCCCTCGAGCGACCGGTTGGTGGCGGCGATGACGCGCACGTCCACGCGGATGTCCACCGTGCCGCCGAGCCGGCGGAAGGTCCCGGTCTCGAGCACGCGCAGCAGCTTCACCTGGAGCGGCGGCGTGATCTCGCCGATCTCGTCGAGGAAGATGGTGCCGCGGTCGGCGACCTCGAACAGCCCGTGCTTGAGGCTGATGGCGCCGGTGTAGGCGCCTTTCTCGTGCCCGAACAGCTCGCTCTGCAGCAGGTTCTCGTGCAGCGAGGCGCAGTCCACCACCACGAACGGCTGGCGCGCACGCGGGCTCTGGCGGTGGATGGCGTTCGCCACCATCTCCTTGCCGACCCCGCTCTTGCCGCGGATCAGCACGGTGGAGTCGGTGGGCGCGACGCGCTCGATCAGGCGCTGCAGGTCGCGCACCTGCGCGCTCTGGCCGACGAAGCGCGTGCTGGGCTGGAGCCGCTCGACCTGGCGCTCGAGCGCCGTCTGGTTGCGCTCGAGCTTGGTCAGGAAGTCGTGCGCGCCCTGCTTCATCGCGCGGATCGCCTCCTCGACCGTTGCGTAGGCGGTGAGCAAGATCACCTCGGTCGAAGGCGAGGTCTCCTTGATCTCGGAGAGCAGGTCGAGCCCGCTGCCGTCCGGGAGCTGCATGTCGAGCAGCGCCACGTGGAACGTGTGGGTGCGCAGCAGCCCCCGCGCTTCTTCGAGCGTGCCCGCGCTCTCCACCGCGTAGCCGGTGAGCGAGAGCTTCTTGCCGACGCTCTCGCGGAAGAACTCCTCGTCGTCGACGAGCAGCAGACGAATCTCGGACATCGGCCCTCCGGGATTTGAACGCACGACGTCTGCAGCATACTTCGCCCGGCAGGGGCGAGTGAGTCGCAAGCGGGGTGTCTGCGACCCGTACGCGCCGCCTTCAGGACGGCTGGATCTCGCCGATCTCCTGGAGCTTGCGGTAGAGGGTCCGCTCGCTGATGCCGAGGATGTGCGCCGCCTTCTGGCGGTGCCCCTTGCACTCGTGGAGCACGCGGCGGATGTAGCTCTTTTCGGCCTCCTCCAGGGTGAGGAGCCCGGTGGCCTCGTCCTCGGCGCCGAACGAGGGGCCCATGCGGATGCCCATGGGCAGGTGCTCGCGCTCGATCTCGTCGCCGTCGCACAGGATCAGCGCGTGCTCGATGACGTTCTTGAGTTCCCTCACGTTCCCGGGCCAGGGGTAGCGCGAGAGCGCCTCCATGGCCTCGGCCGCGACCGTGGCGGCGCGCTTGGACTTGATAGAG